>NZ_JAVFHM010000338.1:0-391420 GCF_041954005.1 Priestia sp. BR_2
TATAATATCCCCGTATATTATCAGCAATTCGATATGCAAAATTGTAAATTGTCTAATTTATACTAAAAGTAAAGTCTTAGAATGATTTTAAATATTGATTAAGAGTTGATTAGCTTTCAAATAAATAATTTTATTGAAAGAGATGTATCCAATACTTCCCTCCCCTTTATTACTTATCTAAGGTATATAATTCGGTAAAGGGGAGTTTTTATGTTTATTGATCCGATGTTACTCGAAACATCGCCAGCTCCATTCTCAGACACGCGCTTCATATTTGAACCTAAAATCGATGGCCACCGCTTGATCTTCTCGCAGAAGAACGGCGTAGTCCGTTTATATACGCGCCATAACAACGACTGTACGCGCCAATATCCTGAGATAGCTAGCGCTCTATTCCCGCATGACATCGTATTTGACGGCGAAATCTCGTGCGTTGATCCCGTGACTGGCAACTCGGATTTTGAAGCAGTCATGACGCGATTCCAGGCGAAGAAGACGGATAAAATTACGGCTTTAGCCGGAACTCTGCCGTCTACATTCGTCATGTTCGACGTGTTGCAGTATAACGGTAAGGATTTGCGCCGGCTGCCGCTATTGCAGCGCAAAGAAATACTCGCGTCTGTTCCGCTGCCATCCGCTAGCTTCGGTATTGTTCCGCATATTGAAGGGGCCGGCGAAGTGTTATTTGAGCAGATTGAAGCGCGTGCCATGGAGGGCGTAGTAGGTAAGAGAAAGGACAGCGTATATGAAACCGGTCGACGATCGAATAATTGGCGCAAGGTGATTAACTGGTCGTATGCGGATGTTTTTATAACGGGATATCGGAAAGAGGAATTCGGATGGCTCGCGGCCGTGCCTGCACTAGACAACGCAAAAATGCGTCCAGCCGGTATTATCGAGCTAGGCGCAAATCCTACGCATAAGAAGGCTTTTTATAACGTTGTGAAGCCGTTAATTACTGGAGAGGATCGGAATTTCGTCTACGTCGAGCCGCGAATTAGAGCACGTGTGAAGATGCGTAATTGGACGAGATCGGGAATGCTTCGGAGTCCAGTGTTTACAGAGTTTATTGTTTAAGTTTTTCAGTATAGATAAAGCCCTACTGATAAATGATCAGTAGGGCTTTACTTGTTCCATACTAGGAATATAATCACCGTCCTCCTCAAATCAAAATGCATAATAAATAAAGTTACAGTTTGTTCCACTACTTGAAGTATAATTGGTTTTAAATGTGAGGTGAATACTACTGAAAAAAACATTACTTCGATGGGTTATTGTCCTGTCAGCATTATTCTGTATAGGACATATCTTTTTTGATTTCAAAGAAACACGATTAATGCGGATTTTTACTGGTGCAGTTGAAATATCTTTCTTTGGGAGCATTCTCCTCTATATAAACTTGAAAACAAAAGAGGGAAAAAGCAATTAAACAGCGTCAAAAAAATGACCCTACATACACGTATCGGCTTCGCTTTACAACTAATTCCCACAATAATATATGGATTTACAATACCTCAAAATCAAGTTTAAATTAGAGAGTACACTTGTCTAAGGGGGAATCCTTACCATGTCCATCAAACAACCATACTTGAAAAAGCTAGAGAGAATTTTTTTGCAGGAAGGAATCACCATGCATGGATACGATTTTGAACTAAGCATGTACCACGAGCTCCAGGAAATCATTGAGCGCCAGCCTGAACATGAGGAGTTTAAAGTCCAGCTGGAATATGAAGATGGTGTAACGGTTAATGTATTTGGCTGCATTAGTCAGCAGTTGCGAAACGGGGAAACTCCCTATATTGAGACTGATTACGAAGGACTGGAGTTTATCAATCCCGATGGCACAAAGAAATATCATAAGTTTGAGTACAGTACGGGTGGCCTTTAAATAAAGAAAAGGTGCTTGGATACAAAACAGGTACCGATCTGCTATCTGCTTTGCGGGTGGTATCAGCTTCGCTGGTACTACCCTTTTAAATTTGGATTAACGAGGTGTTCTTGATGGGAAACAATGAAATTTTAACATGTCCAAGTTGCGGAAATAAGGCCCCCATGAAATTATTGAACGAATACACTCATGTAACCAGAGTGCCTTTGGTGATTAACGAAGAGGCGCTGTTTAATGATATATTTGAGCTATTTGAATGCCCTGTCTGCAAAGATATTCAAATGGTTCACACCCATTGGAACACCGAAGAGGCCTATGGTAGTGGTTACGACATTTACGAAGATGCCTCAGTGCTGTATCCCCATTATGAAAAACTTAATTTACACAGCCTACCCAGTAATGTTCGATCAGCATACGAGTCAGCTGTCAAAGTAAAGAATATCGATAACACTACTTGTATAATGGCCCTGAGAAGAACCTTAGAGATGCTTTGCAAAGACAAAGGCGCTGTTAAAGGACAGCTTCACCAAAAACTCAATCAGTTAAAGCAAGGCGGCATACTGCCTCCGTTAATGGGGGACATCTCCAAAGTAATCAAAGACTTTGGGAATATGGCGGCCCATGGTGATCAAATAACCTTTGACACATATATGGTTGAGAGTATGTTCAGGTTTACTAATAAGTTACTAGAATATGTTTATATACTCCCACGCGAAATAAAAAGAGCAAAGTTTGATTTAGAGGATTTTACAATGACCGATGATGATTCGAGTCAAAAAGATGCTGAAGAAGATGGCGATGGACCTGATTCACATACAATCACGTAAACATTTATACACTGTTACAGTAATACATAGTTAAAGGTGCTAATCAACAAAACACCAACTGAAATATAGTAAATTTTACCCACCTTTGATATACTGACATCATTACTCTAGTCATGGGTGCGTGATCAATCAAATGTGGAATAAAGAACTAAAAATCGCCATTCAAAAGAAGCAAGTCGTGACAATATATCTTATCGATGGCGAAGTATTACAAGGCATACCAGATGCTTGTACAGATCGCTTAAAGATGCGGAGTGCTTATGGGCCAGTTTGGGTGCCATTAGAGGAAATAAAGCATGTGAGTCGATTAATACGACTAGACGTAAAAAAGAACCCATTGGCATATAGCTAATAGGTTCTTTTTTCTATCTAAAGATGAAATGTACTTGGGTACCGTCCGGGTATCCCTCCAAATAGTTACCAACCCAGCTGCCTGCTCCTCGATTGTCAGATGGATCTATGTATTCAACGCTTGCACCTTCGCCCCCTTCCGCACACATCGCCATTGGCCATTCATCCTGATCATACCCTTTTTTCGTCGGTATCCCTTTCAACGATTCGTCCCTATTTGCATCAGCCCCAGTTCGATCAACGGTACAAACATCGGAATGACCATCCTGTATAGCTTTTTTAATATGTTCTGCTGTCTCAGGATAGCGATCAGTCGGGAATTCCAATTCAATTACTGACTGATTTGGGTTCTCTGGTTTAATGTCAGTAGGTGAAACGTCCGAAAAATACCTAAAAACAAACGTAAGTAGAATAATGAATAAAGCTACAGCCCCAAAACGCGCTTTCAATGCTTTCAACCTATACGCTCCCCCTAAAATTATAAAAAGCACTGCATGAAATATGTTGATTTTCAGGAAATAATTTTGTACAATCAGCATATAATATTAAGGTATCAAAGAGGTTAGCGTCAATCCACTCGTGGGTTCGAGCGCTAACCTCTATTTTTTATAAAATCAAATATCATCAACATTCTTCTGAAAGATGTTGGCAAGCTCCGCGCTCCTTCTTCCATAAACTGATTTAATTTTTCTTTTATATAAAGATTAAGTTCATCTGGGTCCAAAGTAAGAGCGTTATAAGAGATTATTTCAAGCTCTTTTTCCTGTTTGTAATTTAGTTCTAAGATTTCTTTCAATGATCCACTTTTAATTTTATACGATGCATTTATACTCTTAATACAAACAGATACGTTAGTATATGTAGCAATACGATGCTTGATTTTATCTTTATCAAAAGCGTGAAGGTTCGTTTTATCAATATCTACATCCTTCACATATTTTAGAAAAGGAATTCTTGAGTTAGCAATCTGACTTGCAATAAATCTAAGTGCAATGTCTGTATGCAACGGCTCGTCCTCGTAAAAGTAGTTATACACATAACTTAGAAGATCAGGCATTTGAAAAATATAGGTTGAATCGCCTAATGCAACAATTAGCTTTCCATCACCTATTCTTTTTTCAATTTCTTCTAATTGACCAGGAGCTACTAATAAAGTATTCAAACTTCCCTTCCTACCACTGTCAACAATCAATTTTTTTATTACGTGCTGGTATTTACGAACTTCCGATGGAGCAACACCTTGGTCGACTTTACTAATTTTATCGAATACCAGTCCAAAGTTATCAGTCTTGATTACTTTAAGCTTACATCCTAAATCTCTATCAGTTAAGACTTCTTCAATTAATTCCTGTTCGCCTTCCAGCCATTCAACAAGAATAAGCCTTTCTTCTAACATTTCGACTTCTGAGTCATTCAATGAGCGCGTAAAATCACTTATTATTCTTCTCATATTTACATCCGTTAGTGAATAACCCATAAAAATAATTGGAGAAGTCAACATCATTGAAATGATTTTAGCAGTAATTAAAACTGAGTTTCTTTCAAAGCGGTTATAATCTGCCTTTGTTAAAATTATATCCTCGGGGCTACTCGAACAGCCATGTAGCTTATAAAGTTCTGCGTAATCGAATGTCTCTCCAAAAAAGCCCCGTTGGCCTACATATTTTGTTATTTCATGAATTCCAGATTTGTTGTATGAATCTTCAATGAAAGTATCATAGTTTGTTGTGAGTATAATTTGTGTTTTAAGAAGCATTTTAACAAAAGACTTATACTCACTCTCAACGGATTGTTTTATAGAGTAATTGTTAAATCGATTAGCAATAGCTTTTTTGAATGGTGATATTTTGGTTTTGAATGAATCCTGCTGACTGAAATTTTCGATTGAAATTTGTCCGCTATTAAATTGACGATTGAACTCATCCTCTAACGTTGCCCCAACCTGAATGTAAGCTTCATGATCCACTTCTTTCTCATTATAGCTAGGAAATTCAGCTTGTATTCGAGAACGAGCATTATTCAACTCTCCATAGAAGTTCTTCAAGTTTGCTTTGTTCCAGAACTCCTCAAGCAAACTCGGCCAATCAGGAAAGTTGTCTAATAATCTTTTAGATATTCCTGAACCTATAAATACCACAGGAAACTCATTATTCTCTAATAATTTATCCAAAATCGTCAAAACCCTCACCTCTCTAACACAAAGGATATAGGTAAATAATACCACGTTATAGGGATTTTTGTCGCAAAAGAAAAAAAGCCCACAGCCGAAGACTGATGGGCTTTTTTTTAAAGTTTAATGGTAGCATTCTTCCTCTTATTATCCCAGCCTATTTTTGCTCCCAGCGCCTCACCAACTGCCCGGAGAGGTACATAGGTCACTCCGTCTATTAGCTTACCGTCTTTTATTTGCTTTCCGTTCACGAAAACATTAACCTTGTCGCTCACCGTAGTTGCACGTCCCTTCTTTTTAAGGCCTAAGTATTTCCCGATCCCGGCGACATGGCCGCCGATCAGGGCGTCAATTACTTCCTGGCACTTCAGCTTGGCGGCATCCGATGCCACATCGATAAACAGGTTTTCAGTCAGGACCGCCGGCATTTTGCTCTCACGGCACATGTGAAGGTTGGCCGCTTTCTGGCCGCGATCAATTACGTCGAATGGTTTCAAGGCTGCCATGATCTCGGTGTGGAGCATGTTTTGCAGTGACCGTGAAGCAGCTGAAGCATTAGTATGTCGGAAGGACTCGAAGCCCCCTGCACCGCCACCAGCATTGCAATGGATGGACACCAATATATCAGCACCTGCCTTATTGGCAGCATCGGTCCGCTCTTTGAGCTCAAGGAATACATCTGTTGACCTGGATAGTAGCACTTGGACTCCTTCATAATCACGCTCCAGTTGCTTTTTGATTTCCATACAAAGAGTAAGGACGATATCCTTTTCTTGTAGCCCGTTCCCACATGCTCCCGGATCCTTGCCACCATGACCGTCATCAATCCATACCTTTTTCATGACTCAATTCCTTCCTTTGTCTGTTTCACAGCCTGGTGACCAAACACAGCAAAAGCGCCGGCAAGAATTCCCTGAATGACAGCCTCAACCGAAAAACCGAGGAGTCCAATTGTGAGCCACACAGCAACTGCAATGACAATATACACGATGCTCCAATTTGCAACCCGTGGGGTTTTCTTCAGAACCCACCCAATAACCCAACATGCAGCCACAACGATGAGCAGCCGAGGATCGATCAATACAAAAATAACGTTCCATTCCATATAATTCATCCTCTCTTATTTTTCTTCCAGCCGGTCCAGGCGTTTATGCGCTTGTTTTGCAGATTCTTCAACTCTTGTAAGTCGTTCAGAAAATCCGTCCATACGCTGTCCTTGGATACGGACATCCACCTTAATATCATCGATACCACGCTTGATATAGGACACATCAGTATGCAGCGACGCGTCCGCCGTGGCTTCCTCTACCACCTCAGCCTTATAGGCCTTCGTCTTGCCAACCCAGCCAAGTACAATGCCGCTAATGGCTGAGGTAACGGAAATGATTGCTGTGAGCACGGTCCAGTCCACCCTTCTTCCCCCTGTCTATTTTTGAATAAAGAAAGCCCCGGACCACCTAGGGGCATAAAAAATACGCCTTGCGGCGCTTCATCAGGTTTGTTGAAGACGATCCGTACTTTTAATCGTTGCCGCTTCATCCAAGGTTAGCAACTGCATTTCTACAGCTTTGTTTACTTGTTCTTCTGTTGCTCGATTATTAATCCAATTTCTTAAGAATAGGCTATATGTGGCGTTCAATTAAATCTCCCCCAATATTATTTTCATTAGCAATTCATCCTGGTCAGCCTGTGCTTTTTCAAGCTTTGCCATTCGGGAAAGTTCGATATGAGCATGATCTGGAACGTACTTAACATCCGACCATCTGCCACTCTCATATTTGCGAAAACAGTAATAATCAAAGTCGTAATTTTCAATCTCTATGTGCCGACCATCATTTACCATATCAGGTGTTTGTATGATCCCTGTACAAATGCCGTTCTGATTAATCTGTGCTAAGTTATATATTTTCATTGATAAACCTCCTAAGAGAATTCAATTACTTGATATTCCCAATATTCATATACATCCCGAGTAGGGTCTGTCACTATAAAGCCTATAAGTTCAAGTTCATCAGCGGCAGCAAATATAATAACAGGGTCGGTATGATTGGCAAAATTCGCAGGAGTTGGATAGAGATTATCCATACTGTATGACCCAAGCAAAAGACATTTTGACATATCTATTACAGGTGAAATAGAGACAAAACGACTTTCACCAGCCTTTTTGGACGTGCTGCCACGTTGAATAGATTTAACATTATTGAACTCAACAATCTGGTAGCGAACAGTTGTGTTAGACCCATGCTCAAAATATCTAGATCTAAACATGACTGTTGTAGGACTGGTGATTTGAGCACTTATTTTTGTTGGTGCCATCCTTGTGTCAGTAGAAGTTACTGTCGAAAAAACGACTGCCGAGTTTACATCCAACGTAGTAGGAAGGGTCACAGTGTTATTAACACCCGTCATAAGATGAGCGCCTCGTATAACACGTTTAACTGACCCGGATGGCATAGAGCCATTCACACCCAAGATATTGACTCCGCTTCTGATGTTCGATGGAATCAAGGTAGGCGCCTCTACATTCATATAGGCCCCTGAAATATTAGCACCCGTAGGCAATGGCATTCTAATCCTTGGAGCTCCCGTTGGATTCTGTGCAGTTTCAGTAAACGTCTGTCCTGATAGATTTTGCATCATACCGCTTAATTTTTTGCCTTTGGAATAAGCAGACCAACCTTCTAAAAGGTAAAAAGATTTCAGATCAAAATCTTCTAATAGGGTAGAGTCCGATGTGTTTACTACATTCTGATCCGATAGCTTGGCGATAAGTTCTGCCCAGGTTTCACTTGTGGATGCCGTAATTCCTTTGGAGTTAAGCACGGCAACCACATTCCCCTTCTGCTCAACTCCAAGCTGCTTTCCCGCCAGTGCTTCTTTCATCACCTCACCTAAAGCCTTTTCTGTCGGGGCCACATTTTCCCTAGTGCCATCCGTAGCATTAGAGAGCTGCACGATACCCTTTTCTGTCAACGATGCATCCGGAATATTGATATTAGATACAGCATCCTGTAAATCATTGATCTCCTGCCCAATCTGATTCATATCTGCTGGTCGGACGGTATCTATAGATGTCCAATCCGTTCGTGCCATGTTATAGAGCCTCCTTTACTTCAATTGTCTGTAGCATCAAATGATCAGCTGCAATCGGGACATTAACCTGGTCGGATGTCAGCACATTGTCGTCCGCGTCTTTCAGCTCTACCAACGTAATCAATGAGACTTCCGCCACCGGCACAATGTAATTGAGTGCCAGTACGTTGTCGGTAACAGCCTTAACGTCAAAATTCGTGAGGGTATAGGTACCATTGATGACCACCTTAGCGACGCGGCTATTTACATATTCCGCCACATCATGTAAAAGCTCAGCAGCTATCATTTAATCGACACCTCCGGTCCATAAGATACAAACGGCTTCTCCCCGAGCTTCCAAGTACCGTCGAGTTTGTAATTCCAAAACATTTCCTTCATTCCGATATGGCTTTCCAACTCGATTCTTCCTTCAAGCGCTGTGTTTTGCTGGTAGACCATGTTAGCCGGCTTGATCGTCTCGATGGTGTGAAGGACTTCCCGGAATACACTAGCGTTATCGATGTTTGCCGTCACCGTCAGCACACGGTTTTCATAGTCCACTGAAACGATTGTCATCCCTGGACCCACGAGCATATCCAGCTGCTGCTGAAGGTAACGGATCGTAAACGGCGGCTTTGTTTGGTACCGGTTTAAGATCCGGCGCCGACGAAAATCAAGGGTCTCGGTTGTCGGGTCCGCTTTGATATCTAGCATTTGCTCCCGCCGTTTAATCGCCTGCAGGCCTGATGTCTCTACAAACTGGTCGTCAAAGAGCTGATTAATCGCATCCCCCATCAGGTTAAGCTCGATGGTTTCGGTTTCAGCCAATTCTTTAAAATCCTCGATACTTCCGTAATACTCTGGCAGGTGAATCAGGATCCGATCAGCCATGGATCGTCACCGTCCCTGGCTGCGGCACCTCATCAGCCTCGAGGGTGAGGTTGGCTGTCGATCCGTTAACCGTCGTGCTTGCAACGTCCTCGATGCCGGTTACCGTCAGGATACGCGCATCGATCTGGGCAGTCCGGACGATCAACTGCTGCTGATTGGCCCAATCCCGCCGGAGCTCAAGGAGATAGGATGTGATCGCCGCCTCCACATCTGATTGAATCTGCCCGGGCGTTATACCGGCCGCCAGTGTCAGCGTCGTCTCGACGTTGATCGTAACCCCGGTCACGCCATAGATCGTAACCTGATGATCGATCGGTGCCTGGCCGATTCCCTGCCCGCTGTTAACCGTAGGATCCATAATGGTTTGAACCTCATCGACGAGCGTCGTCGATGGCGGTTCCCAGTCCGCGGCAATAATGGTGCATTTTACGGTTCCGCCGCCCTTCCAGACCGGGTAAACCTTTGTTGCCCCAACGCCTGGTATAGCGTTGATCCGCTGCTTGTAGTCAGCGACATTACCACCAAAGGCCGGCTCATTGACAGCAGCATAAAAACGCTGCCGGAGCTCATCGTCTGGCTCCTCATCCTCACCAGGAACCAGAACTTCGGCCAAAACTGCCCTTGAGAGGTTCGCCACGTAATCGATCGGCAAAAGCGCTCCAAATTGCTCATTGCCGACAGTCCCTGGTGTCTCACAGGACATTTTATATGTTCCGGTGCTGATCTTTTCTTTGGCAACAAAGCTCAGGTCTCCAATCGAATAACGGCTACCAAGCGGCACGTCTATAAGAGCATTGGCGGAGTTGTAAAACAGTCCTTTGCGTTCAGCCGGCGTTGCCCCGGCCCGGTTGACACCAAATTCCGCTGTCCTACGGCTGAGGTACTCTCCGCTCGCCGTATCCACGAAAGATAGATTGTAGTTAATATCCAGCTCGATATACATTTGCGCCAGCTCGGCCGCTGCCGGCGCACAAGCATCATAAATGACGCTGCCCTCCCTTTTGTCGATCGTATCTGGCACCAGGGAAAGCATCCGCTGCAGAATAAAATCATAGGTCATGTGCTCATACATTTTGGCTCACCTCCTGCTCAAAACTGCCGTAGACCGTCACGACCGTAAATCGGATGGTTATTTGATCGCCGTTGATCACAGCTTCCACATTCTCCACGGCATCGATCCGGTCGTCTGGTAGGAGTGCCTCCTGAATCATACGTGTTGCTTCGGATTGTACGAATTCCGGACTGCTGCCAAGAAGCAGCGTCAGCTCGTGTCCATAGTCGAAAGAATAGATGTCATACCAGAAGCGATCCGTCTGGAACACCTTGAAAACAGCCTGCTGGATGGCAACAAGTCCATCGGTCTTGCCGATAATCCGACCCTTATCAAAATCGATGTGCCAGGTAAGTGACGGCTGTGGCAGGTCCTCAAGAGACTCATCCAGCAGATCTTCGTCCGTTTCAGGTATCACGCGTCCACCACCCTATCTAAAATAATGTATTTCTGACCGCCCTGGACCCGAAGCATGAGCAGTTTGTCTCCTTCCTCCAGCCCGCGGCGGATGACGATCGGCTTCACCGGCAGTGCAGGCTCGGTTTGCTTCGTGCTGGATCCGGTCCCGGTATCATCCGTGTATTCGTGGGTATGGTGAAAATCGATTTCAAAATGAATCAGCGATTCCGGAATAACCAAAAAATCCGCAGGAAGGGTAAACCGTTGATCAACGGTTACCTCCAGCGGATTCGCACTGCTCACCGTACCGAACATGACCGAGGTTGGATTCCCCGCAGCCACGGCAGCAACAGCAGCTTTTTTAACTGTATTCAGTAGATCTGCCACCTTACACCACCCTTAAATCCAATGACATGGTATGCGCAGCTCCATCGAAGTCGTGCGAACACTCATCAACCAGCAGCGCCTGATCAACCCCGTACTCCGATATGAGGATTCGGACACGCATGCCGGCACGCACACGAATATCACCCAAAGCGCTAACCTTGAGTGCTTTCGTTTCCCGGTTTTTTAGCGCGGCCAGTTTACTTAGCAGGGCATTGATCTGTGCCTTGTTCATGTCCTCGTCCACGCCTTGATAGAGCTGCAGCAGGCCCCAGCGTTTGATATTCACACTGTCCTTGGCCAGATAAATCTCACGATTGCCCGTGTCCTTGTTATCCTTATACAACTTAATTTGGTTGTACGTATCGCTATCGATGGAACGCTTGATTTCATAGTCATACATCAAGCTGCCATCTCCAACGATCAAGTCCAGCTGTACATCGTTAATCCCCCGGAGACACAGCGCGCCGAAGTCATCGTAAAGGCAATAGTCTCTGCCGGTGTTGGAGAAGGTTAACGTAATTCCTTTAGTGACGATATCGAGCAGCTTCTGACTATCCTCGGACATCGTCGGGATCTTGTATCCAGTATCCGCTACGGTGCCGAGCTTAAGGCCGAAGTCCTTGGCGATCCGCTCCAGGATCTCCGTTGCCGTAACGCCCTTAAAGACGTATGTGTCCACATTCATCAAGTAACGAATTTGATCGTATGCTGTGATGGTAACGGCCTCATCCCTGCCCTCATCGATCGAGAAGATATAACCATGAAACACATTCGTTTTGTCGAGTCGGACCCGAACGATATCACCGTTGTTGTACGTAAAATCGGACGACTCAAACGGGGATCCCTTCACCAGTTTGAAAGAGACACTGCCAGCCTTGCCGATCCGGGATGTCTTCCAGCTTAAGCCCTCAACAATTTCGCTGACATCCCACTCACCGCCAGTGCCCTGACGATTCAAGATTTTCACATCCAGTGTCATGGTAATTTCAACACCTTCCCGATCGGCAGCCGTTTGATTTCGGCGTCTTTGATTCCGTTCAGCTGCTGGATTTCCTTCCAGCGTGCCCCGTTTCCGAGCTTCATCTGGGCGACTTTCCACAGGCTGTCGCCGGCAACCATGGTGTACGTCTTCGGCTGCTGTTTGTCATTTGGCCGGGCCGCCGCTTTCTTCTTCTGGACGCGGCCGCCTCCATTTGTGGACTCCTTGACAATCTTCCGCGCCGCGTAGAACACGTATTTCTTAAGCTGCAGCGAATACTCGATATCCCCACCGCTGCCGGCGACCTCTTTCCATGTAAAGGACTCAATACTGGCGGGTGTGTTGATATCGTAGGTATCCGATGTAAAAATGAAACGGATGGGCCGTTTGGTCGTCATCCACTTCTCAATCATCTTGATGTATTCCACCGGATGTAAGAGGTCATCCGTTGTTACAAACGGGTACCATTGCGCGGGAAACAAACCATTAAAGCTGTACGTGGTAAGCTGCCTATCCTTAATCACGTTGATCTCACCGAGGCCGACCACATCATACGTGTTTCCACGGCCAGTTTCATCAACCTCCATTTCGGAAGGGTTGATCGGCAGCTGCAGCACTTCTGCTTTATTGTTGAAGCTCAGCTCAACACCATAGACTCGCATGGTCAACCCTCCTTATGTGTACGCGGCATCGACCGAGGATGCAATGTCTTGCTCCAGTTTCTCAGTAATGTGGGCAACGATGGTATTAATATCGCTTTCCTTGCGGACGTGTGTATCGCCGAAGCTAATCGACGGCTGCAGAGTGACATTGTTCTGGATGTTCTTCATTTCAGCAAGCTCCCGCATCATCTTGAGGTCCTCGCTGGAGATATCCACCTTATCCTTGATCTTATCGACCTGGCCAACCTTTCCGACTTTGCCGATGTCCTTGTCACCAACACCTAGGGTAGGCAGTTTTGGAGTAGTCACCCGACTTGGTAGGTTCGAACCTGCACCTGGACCTCCGCCAGGCTGCTGGTTTCTTGCTGCGTCTGCCGCTTGTTTAGCCGCTTCTTCTGCAGCTTTTTGTGCTGCCTCCTGAGCAGCTTTTTCGGCAGCTTCTTTGGAACGCTTGGATTGACGATCATCCAAGAACTTTTGTACCTGTGCTTCGCGCTCAGCTGCCTTTTCCGCAGCTCCTCGTCGCATCTCTTCTAAACTCGCTGCCCTGGCCTGCTTAGCTGCCTCAGCTTCTACTGCAGCGGAACCAGCTAAATTCAATTGATCTATCGCATTAATGCTCACTCCTGGTATCTTATTCAACTTATCGATTAACCAGTTAATCCGATCAATAACACCGTTGGCCAACGAATCAACAATTTTGAGAGTTTCGACCTTCGCCCAGTCAAAGGCATTAGCAATTCCGTTGCCGACCCAGGTAAAAAAGATCGGAATCTGATCGAAGAAATTTAGGATTCCATTCCAAGCTCTTAAGAAGCCAGCAGCAAACTGGTCATTCGTCTTCCATAGTGCGACTAAGGCAGTAATGATTCCGACGATGAGTGTGGCTACAAGAACATAAGGATTCATGCTCATGGCTGCATTGAAAGCGATCTGGGCTACTTTGGCAATCTGCAGAGCAATTGAAACTCCACGAGTCATCAACAAGTACGCACCCATAGCAGCAACAACACCCATAACAATCGGGCTGATCCAGGACCAATTCTCAATTATCGTGTCTGAGAGCCATATGGCGTTCTCCACAAGGAAACTAATCAGCTCGGTTGTAAATGTTAAAGCGTTAGACAGCCCATCGAAAAACGGCTGAAACTTCCCAGCCTGGAAAGCTTCGTTAAGCATCGTAATTAAAGGGGCTAGCCCTTCGATAGAGCCTTGCCCAGCTTCAGCAAAGCCCAAAGCAAAGTTACGTTTAAACTGCTCAAATTGGAATATGAGTTTATTCTGCAATGCATCGGCTGCCCGCGCCGTTGCTCCTTCAAACTCACCAAGTCCAGCTTGCCCAGCTTGCATAGCCAGAACCACACTATCTTCAAGATCCTCCCACATGGTTCCGAACAATTTAACCCCGACGGTATTACGATCCGTGGCATTTTCCATATTTCCGAGCGCGAGTAATGTTGCCTGATATGCTCGATTAGCTGCATCGCCACCGGCTGCGATATCTGCAGCTACCTGATTAGCATCCAACCCAAGCGCTTGAAGTCCTTCCCTGCTGGAATCGGAGAGATCTTGCAGGCGAATAAAGCTTTCCTTCGCAGCATCCCCTACTTTATCCAGATTCCAAGCCCCCTCCTCGCTGGCGGCAATCAGAGTGGCAAACATCTGCTCGGCACTCATTCCGAGACCGGAGAAATGAACAGCATACTCGTTAACAGTATCCAACAAGTCATTAGCGTAGTCCCCACCGCGCTGATAGCCTGTCGCGATTAGGTCTAGGGTTTGAATTTCACCAAGCCCCTCAAAATTAGCCATTAATGTTCGGGTTACTTTAGACAGCTCTCGGACATCCGTTTGCCCTTTTGCTACCTGCTGGACAGCATACGCTGATTGGGTATAGGCCTTGGTGGCATCTTGAGATAAACCACTAAGGTTTTGACGGACAGTAGCCATATCATTATTGACCATGGCAAGAGATTCGCCCCACCCTGAGGACCAAACGTCTTGCACCTGTTGCACCATAAAAGCTGCTTGTTGATCATCTATGCCAACTTGAGCTTGGAGGGATCCCTTAAGCTGTTGCTGTTCCATTGCTCCCCCAACAGTACCACTAACAAGAGCGCCGGTACCTAAAACCCCTGCTAAAGCAGTAACAATTCCGCCCGAGCCAAGGAGAAAACCACCACCGTCTGATCCTCCACTGCCTGATGACGGCTGATTCTGTGATTGTAAAACATCAGCTAACCGGTCAATTTCTGAGCGTACACGATTGATTGGACCGTCAAGCTGCCCGATGGCGTTAGTAACTTGAGTCGTTACTTCTAGTTCAACCTCACTCGTTATAGTTCCTAACCGTCTCTCTACTTCTTGGTTCAACTGACGTACTTCTTGCATGGCCTGAGAAGAGTCCAAAGTAACATCAATATCTGCATGTGTTGGACGCTCCACTACTCGCCTCAAATTTTCCATAGCTGAAATGGCTGTATTGGTCTGGCGAATCGCCGCCTTGAGAGGACCACTAAAGTTATTCATCATATTCAAATGTGTTGCAATAGTCGGCACTGGACAACCTCCTTCACCAACAAAAAAAGACGCCTTAGGAGGCGCCTTATCGAACTATAAGTCAATTACTTGACCGTACGATTGCGATGATAATTTATCATTAACCGTTTTTGTAAAAGAGGTGAGACGAGTTATGTTTAAATCATCCTGAAATGTTACTCCTTTTAATTCCCCACTAGCATCAACATAGTTAATTATTAAATAAAAACTTTTCCCACCTTTCTTTTTCTTTTTATTCTTCAATCCGGACATTCCACCAACAATAGTCCCCAATCCAGGAACCAATAAGGTACCCACAACAGCTCTTCCAACGACGCTCCTATCTACATCCTCAAATTCTTGTTGGCTTTTTGTGACAAAAGCTCTTACACGCTCAATCGGAATTCTAAACGTAGATTTATTAGCAGCCTCAATTTGAATTTCATTTTCAAAGGCGAGTATATTACATGATTTATCACCAATCCCTAGGCCTTCGATATGTTTACAAGCAACGCCATCGTATGCCCCACGGTCTATCGCTTCTTGCTTGATCTTCTTGTTGTTTCTTGCTTGATTCACAAGAACCACTATAGCCCCGATAAAAATTGCAACTATGAAAAGCAATAACCACACCATTACCACGCTCCTATATATATGGGAATATTTACCCATATCTTACATCATAATGGTGAATAATTCTATTTTTTTCTTCTCATTCTCTGTTGTTCTTTTTTCTCCTTATCTATTCGAACCGAGATCATGGCATAGATCGTAGCACGTTCTCGATCCGTCATTGCCATCAAATGATGAGGAAGAATATGCAATTCGTGGAGGGCGTAGTACGCAAAATTCGCGTCAGCATCGCCCTCGTTGATTAGTTTTTTACCTCTTCCACCAGATCGTTCATCGCTACATCAAAACCACTCAGTTCGTTGATTTTCTGTACGAGTGTTGACAACTCACCGGCCAGCAGCACCTTTTGAACATAATCCTCAGGAGTGGCCAGGCCAAGCTTCTTAATAGATTCGGCATTTCGGAAATCAGGGTTCACTGTATGATTGATCGCGATGCTGAGATTAAACAATTGATTATCAAACTCAACCTTTTTGCCTTTTTTAATCTGCGTGGATTTTTTTCGAATGTCCTCGAATTCAGCTGGAGACATTGCTCTGATCGTGAATTTCAAAGGATTGCCTTTCTCGTCCTTAAATCGCGGAGAGATAGCTACCTCTTCAGTCAAGTTGTCCACCGGGTTAGCATTCAGAAAGTCCTGCAAATTCATATATCATCATCCTCCATAATTATAAATTAAGAGCGGCGCAACCTGATCGGCTGCGCCTTATTGTCATCCACCTGAAATCGTATTGAACTGATCTTGCAGATCGTAATCATGGAATGTGAACGGGATTTCTTCTTCCAGCATATCATCGCTGGTAGCATCGAATTGTGCAGCAACTACACTGTCCACGTTGCAGCCAATCAGCATAGCCGTTTGCTTTCCTGTCGAGCTCCCTGGCTGCTCGTTGGTGACCATTAAGTCAAACCAAAAGTCTTCGCCAGTCTGAATGTATTTTCGCATAAGTTGCCGGAAAACGGAGCTTACATAGTAAACAGTCATTGTCCCCGTTCCAGACCAGCCTGCAGCTCGCTGAGGCGTATTGGTCTTACCAAGGACTGGGACGTCCACTTTATTTTTTTCAATGGTGGATTCAAGAGATTTCGCATAAAACAACTCCTCGACCCGACCATCGATCGTCGCATACGCCTTGGCATATTTGCCGCTAATTGCGTCCTGTTCACGGAAAAAGGCCATCTTATACCACCTCCACGGTCATGTAAATTTTCTCGATGCTGTCTACTGGCTGGATACTCAGCTCGACCAGAACGGAATCCACATCGTTGCCTGGGGCGACAGAGATATCGGTTTGACTGTCGAAGTTTTGAATCGCTCCGATCCCCTGCAGCGAAAGTAAATAGGAAACGACTTCCGCCTTCAACAGTGCCCGGCCGTCGTCGTTGTTGGACACCTTCCCGATGTAAAACTGGTCGAAGATCCGCTTAATATCGTTGCCGATGCTGTCCAGCACCCGAATGACCCGGTTCTTGCTAAAGGACCGGTTCCGATCCGGTGTGAAGCTCGTCAATGTGTTGATGTCCTGCTCAATGACCGCGGACCCGTTAACAGCCGTGATAACGAGCTCTCCGTTTTTGAGCGCTGCGATCGTTTCACTGTTGGTCAAGCGAGGATAGGCGTCGACGGCGTTCGGAATGACCGTATAGGTGAGGGACTCGTTCACGTTGGCCGCCGCCTCCATCGCCGCGATTTCCCAAAGCAGCATTTCAGGAGGAACCTTAAGACCGTCCGACGTGATGATGCTGTTTTTCAGACTGATGATCCCCTCGTAATCCGCCGACGAGTAATCCACGAGCACCGCCTGAACTTTCTTTCCTTCCTCTTCCCGTTGCCGACGTACGTAAGCTGCGGTCAGCTGCTTGCTCGTTGAATCGGTCAAAGGAACGCCCAAGACATTGAACTGATACGCTTCAAAGGCGCTAAGGGCCGCCGAAAAGTCTGCACCGCTCGCTGTACCGTCGGCCCCTGCGGTGAGCCTGATGCCGGCCGTCGTTGTCGGCGTGCCTGATCCGCTCCAATCGATAAAGGCGCTAGGTTGCAACTCCTCGATCACAGTGACCGTCTGCAGGTCGACCTCTTCCCCATCCAAAAGCGTGACCACGTCGAACGCTGCAGGATCATCGATATTGCTCTGCACCACGATCTGCAGATCGTTCCCGCGGGTGCCGCCCCACTTGGCCGTCGCCGTCAATTGTCCTTCCGTCGCCTTGGCTTTGACCGCTCCCGTCCCGCCGAGGCGGTACAGCAATACGGTGCTGGCATTGTTAACCGCCGCTGTAATATGGCGAATGCGTGGATCGGTCGGACGGAAGCCGATCAGTGCGAGGGACTTATCCATATATTCGGATGCCTCCACCACGATCACGCTGGCCGGGTCCCCCCACGGCAGCGCCGCAGGATACGCCGCGATTCCTCGGTCGCCCAGGGAGCCGAGCGGCTGCGGGCGTGCCTTGAAATTGATGTACGTGCCCGGTCTGACTTTGTTTTGAACTGTCCATGTTCCACCGGCCATCTTACTTCACACTCCTTTTCAGGTATGCTTGCAGGGCCTTCTCGGCATCTGCAAACGTGTAGGTTTTACCGTCCTCCAGCACAGCGGCCAGGATATCCCTTTCGTGGCCCGGGCGCTGTCTGGACTTCAAAAATTGCTCCTTCGTAAAAGCCGGAACTGCAGGAGCCCGGCTTCTATCTGCCTTGTCTGTCATGCACATATCCCTCCTGTTCAAGCATCTGCATCTTCGGATCATCCGGCGGCAGCTCCCAGACAAGCAGGCTGTACGTCACGAAGAAATGCAGGACCTCATCAATAATCTTAAAATCCATCCCCTGCCCCGGCCATTTGCGACCGCCGACCGTGATCCATTTGAGGGCATCGGTCAGTTGTTCTGCCATATCGTACATGTCATCATTTGACCGTTCCGGCGCAAAGTAACGAACCACAAATGGATGGTCGCGGCGGTACCGTCGGCCGAGCTCCTGCGTATGAGCGGGCTCCAACAAGCGAACAAAAAAACGAGGTGGATCAAGATTCTGCTTGATCTCCTCGCCGGAAATGGGGATGGAGGGAAAGGCTTTGTCTAGGGCAGCCTGCACCGCATACCGCACGTCATTATAGGTGACCTGCACGGCACTACCTCCCAATGTATTTTTTGAGGAATTTATCAAGCTTGCGCTCCAAGATCCCAGGTATTTCACGCTCCAACTTTTGAGCGGAAAGAGTCATCATGAACCTGCCTTCCACCCATCCTTGATGGTTCGGTGTCCGATGGCCGTACTCGATGTAAGCCGAGTAATACACCGGGTTGAACACCTCGAGCTCGGCCCCGCCTTCAGCCGTCATCGTCACCTGCCCGATCGTCCAGCTGCGGCGAAGCTCCCCGTCCTGGACCGGTGTCCGAGGGACAACCTCGGCGAGCAAACGGTTCGCGAGCTCCTCCACAAATTCCTTGATAAATTTCGGCCAGGCCTTTTTCATCGCTTTCAGCTGATCCCGGAACTCCTCAATCTCCGAAAAATCAAATTTTCCGAAGCGACTCATTAAGCCCAGTCCTTTGCCGTCAGGTTAATTTCCTGGTGGCTCGGATATGGCGGAAATGGTTCTCCGGCAGCGTATGTCTCCACCCTCCCTGTAGCCTTCCGCGTGACGGAAATAACGTCGCCCTGTTTAATCTCCAACTCTGGAGCTATAAACAACTTGGCATCATATTCTAGGTTATTGGCATCCTCAGTTTGGCCGTTTTTTGGCAAGCCGGTTTGCGAAAGCATGCAGGGCTGATTCTCATACAGCGGCTGCAGTACCTGCTTGGTCTCCCTTGTAACTGGATCCTTAATCTCTGTATGCCGGTTGATCGTGGCTCGATCCTGATACAATCGCTCGATCTGCCGGCGATGACGTCGGTAATTAATCATCGGCTGCGCCCCCATGTAATCCGGCGGTAATGATGCAAATCCGCCCGGTAATCAAAGACCACCTGATCAATTACTGCCTTGGATGTGTTCGTCAGCCCACCCCCGGACCCGCCACCGCCTACCGATGTGTCACCAACTTTTACGTTACTGGCCTGGCCGCCTACACTGTCATCGATTTCATCTATATTGGGCAACTCAACGCGAACAGCGTCAATAACCATGCTGGCCCAAACAAACAGAAGAGCATTCGGCAGAGTGTTGATATTGCAGTAGTGCTTGATGCGCCACTCAATTTCGGAAATATAAGTGGTTATCAGCGGTTGCAGTGAATTGTCAGCAAGCCCCAAACGGTCCTTCACGATGCCCCATACGTCCGAAGCCGTAATCATCACTGATCGTCGCTTTCATTGTTGGTTTGTTGAGACATACGTTATTCCCCCAATCGTCGTACAGCCTTTGCTTCCAATAGGACCTCGACGACATCTTCAGGCAGGCTCTCTCTTTGCCCTGCGTAGTACCGATCTCGATTATGGGTACAGTTTGTTAGGAACTCTACTCGGATCTTTTCTTGTGGTTCTGGTGTGGACTGGCTACCCGACATCCCTACTGGATTTTGTGTAGGCTGAGCACCAACATCTGAGTTACTTCCCTGGCCACTCTCCCCGATCGTCAACTCGGTTTGCACTTGATCCGCCGCTTCTTCTTTTTTCTTAGCCACATTCATTCTCCTTTCTAATCCAATGAAATAGGAGAGGCTATAGCCCCTACCTATGCCACTTTCGCAATAAACACCGTATCCATGGTCTCAAACGATGGTAGTACAATTTCCGAAACGATCGTTTCTACATTCACCGGATGCGGCTCTTTGATCGTGGTGATCGCTACGCCTGTATTGACGATAGATACCTCCGCGGACGTTGCACCAGCCATCAAGTCAGCTTCTTCTGGCGTTGTGCCGTACCAAGTGGTGCCGAGATTACCGTCAGGAATCAGTGTAAAGAAGTCATCCGGGAAGAATTGATGTGTGCTTCCATCCTGCAGAGCATAAATTTTGTTGTATACAGCCACCGTGATACCAAGTTTGTTTTGCAGGTAGGTGCGGAGCATGGCGTCGGTCATGATGATGTTTTGACCACCAATCGGATTCATGTCCAGACGGATCGCTGGATGCTGCATCAAGTAGCCCCATGTCTTTTCGGTACAGATCGCTCGGGCAAGTGTGGCTCCTGTATCCTGATTGATGATCCGTTTCCAACGCTGAATGTCTTCAATTGGCACACTGTTTGGATCGGACCAAGCGGCAGAACCGGTAAGAATTTCTTTGTGACTGCCTGAAAACCCATAATTGTAATCGTAGTCTTGGCGGGTTTCATCCGATGTGATACGGATAAGCCCACTGGACAGAAGTTGCATGATCATCCGCTCCGGAATGACTTGAGCACCGGCCACAAGTTGAGCGCGGTCATCAAAGATCTGAGTTAGTAACGGCATGATGTATTGATCATTGGAATTATCCTGAAGACGAAGCAACTCCTGACGATCTTTTTCTCCCAGCCGCATCGCTTCCCGAAAGAATGGCATCTCGGTTTCGACCTTTTTAAAACCTATCCGATCTCGGAGCGTGGCTTTGGCATCAAATGCAGATGGCTGCAGCGAGACTGGTACGCCTCGGGCACCCTTAATCCATGATAGATCAAGTCCGAGTTTCTTCCGCGCAGGGAACAGGGTTGCTCCAAGGTAGGGAATATTATTGCTTGGGTTGTTCGTGACATACGAGGCAATGGCCGGCGCAGTCACATAATCAAAAATGCTAGGCATGTAAATTGCTCCTTTCCGCCAATTAGGCGATGAATGTTATTTGTTTAAGGGCCTCAATTGCTTCAGCGGACGGCGTTTCCGGTAACTTCTGCAGATCAATGAAACCATGAATTGTCAACGCCCCCGGGGCTGGTCCATAGGAAACATCCACGTCATAAAACAACACGCCCTCTGCAGTACCGTCATTCGCCTTGGTAGCAAGCTTCGACGCATCGGTTAGTACGCCGCCGCCCATTACAGTGCCGGCAGGTACAATCTTTTTCCCGTCAGCATTGGCCGTTACGCCAGTGTCATCGACGGTGATTGGCATGTTCACGTAATGATCCGGGAACTTGAGAATCTCTTTCCGGTTACCATAATCGGTCTGTACAAACTTCATTTCATATCACTCTCCAAAGTAAGATTTTTGTGCATCGCTTGTCGCTGAATTGGACTTTGCGAAATCAGCGATTCGTTTGCCGAAGTCGGCTGCCTTATTGTCGCCAGATCCTCCACCGTTTCGGGACCCTCCTCCTTCAGGTGGGTTTGCCCCGCGGAATTGGAACTGACCGCTGCCTTTGTCTTCCGGGACAAACAAAAAAGCCTTGCTCGTTTGCAGGGCTTTGATCTGGTCATCCAGGCCAGCTTTGATATTGCCGTTGTCATCCAGTTCAATCTTGGATTTGTCCAGGAGACCAGAGACAATGTCCGGATCGTGGACCTTACCAGCCAGCGACAATTTGACTGCAGTGCCTAGGCGGAGATCCTTCATGTCGGACTCATATTTTTCCTTCGCCGTTTTGTTCTCGCCCTGCAGCTGCTCGATCTTGGTTTGCAGTTCCTTGTTGTCGCCTACTTCCTTCTTGAGTTGCTCCAGTTGTTTATCACGATCAGTAACACTCTGCTCAGCTGCCTTGCGGGCTTCCGACACCTCGTTGTACTTGTCCTTCGGCACGAAGTGTTTCGGAAGCTCCTTGTTCACGTCACCGATCAAGGCATCGATCTTCGATTCATCCAACCCGGCATTCTTCAAAAGCTCACGTAACCAATCCATTTATCATCAACCTCCATAGATTTTTATAGCTGCTCTCCAGCTAAGGGAGCCGGCCGATATACTCCGACCGCGAGTATGCCTAGTTTTAAGCCATTCGACAGGGCAAGAGTTTAGCCAGCCTCTTCGACTAGGGTGTGCCCCTCGGCCTCAAGTGACTCTTTAGTCCGAACACTTAAGGTACCAGCACCATCTTTCACGATGCACTCCCCCAACTTGGCCACCAGGACGCTGTAGGCTCCACGAATCACCCGGAGCTGCACACCGTCACTGATGTACTCGACGCTGATAGGCAAGCCGGTAAAATCAATGATGTCTTGGTGGTTCTCAGGCGTATTGCTGAATTCAAGGACGTCAATAAAAACGCTCTTCTTATATCGCTTGGGCATAGACTACCTCCTCCAGGCATAATAAAAAGGCACCCTCGCAAATCCATGCGTAAGTGCCTTAATTATGATCCTTTTTCATAACTCCCGATTTCCGTAAAAAGTCATCCAGCTGTTTCTTGTATTTTTTCTGTTCTTCCGGAGGGATCTCCCGGTACCCGATAATCTTCGGTTTCGAAGTATCATTCCACCGCGGATCCGAAAATGGTTTTTTGTTCTGACTCATTGACCAACCTCCCTCATGAGGATGATGTAAACGCCGTCCACATACCGCACCTCGGTAACCTCAAACCCGAAATTCCTCCAATACAGAATTTCTTGTTCTCCCGGGTTGTACATCGTGATGTTACGACCCTGACGGGCACCCAAAATGATCATTTGAACCTGACCAGCCGGATTGTAAATAGGGCCAGCCGTTGTCGAGATGTACTGCGGATATTGTATCACGGCTCCGGACCGGATGTCTGCCATAAACTCCTCGAGGGATTCCTCTGAAGTGAACTGCAGCGACCTCGACACATCCCCTTCATATGGAGGAAGCTTGTTAAGGGCCTTATCTAGTTCCTCGATCCATTCCATTTCCCGACTTTCTAGCGGTTGCCCGCGGCGTAGCTTGTCATTAAGTACGTAAGACTCGCCTCCGATGTACCGCGTGACAGCCGCCTCTTCGTCTTTCGTCAACTCCGGCGGATCGGATGGAGCAGGTGGTTGCGGCGGGCTTGGAAGTTGTGCCGATGGCACCGGATCAGGCTCCGTCGTCTTAACCGGTGGCGGATCGACTACCGGCGGCTCTGAAACCGCTGGCGGCTTTTCAGAATCCTTCGGCGCGTGTTTCGCGGCCCACTCCTTATAAGACATGTTACCCGGCACGCTGAAGGTTTTGCCGTCCTTCCCGCGCGCAGCCCGTTCGCCGGGCTCTGCCTCCTCCCCCTCGTCCTCGTAAACGGGAATCGTCGTCGAGCGGCAATATGCATGCAATGGCGGATAGTTGACTCCGGGCTTCGCCTCCGACAGCGGAATGATCTCCCCGTCCATTTCCCGGCAAACTTTGGATGTCCGTTTGTCCAGTGTGGCGACGAACTTATAGGCCGTAACCCCCTGGGTCTTATACCCATCGATCCGAGACTGACCGGAGAAATACGCCGCCTCCGTTAAGATAAGCCGCTCAGCCGCACGCTTGCTGACGCCCATCCGCTCCGCAAAATCGGAGATCACCTTATCTGACGGCTCGCTGCGGGTCAGGTCTTGCGTCAGTACCGTCTGCAGCTCCGACAGCAGCTTATCCCGATCTCCCCAGATCCTCGAACTGAAGTTCCGACCGTCTGGCGCCCAGGGCTTCGCCAAGACCTTGTCAATCTGGCGGGCATCCAGCCCAGCAAACGGCACGCCCTCGCCGACGCCGCGCTGTACTTCGAAGATCCCTTTGTAATACCCTTCCTTGTAGATATCGCCGAGGACTTCGGTCGAACCCCTGGCCCGCCGGGCCGTCAGCAGTTCGACTTCTTGCTGCAACTTCAGCTCCAGTTCCTCCAGCCGGCTGATGTGGGCTTTGGCACTCGCATTTTCAAGTTGCTTCATCCATCGCTGATCGATTGCATTTTCCCGGCCGACCTTGATGTAATCCTCTACCGACCAATGAAACTCCTTGAGCTCATTGTCTGTCAGGAGCTTGCGAGCAGCTGCCATAGAGATTTCACCGTTGTTCTTGGCAAGCCGAGCATACCAGGCTTCCGTCTCCTTCCGGATCCGGGCCAACGCCTTGTCATACTCAGCGTCCTGCGCCTTGATATACGCCTCTCCCTTTCGAAGCTCCGCCTCGTTCAGGTCCTCCATCCGGCGCGCCCAGTAATCTTCCGATTTCATTCATCATCGCCATCCTCACTGGTAGCATCAGGCGGTGTATTCGGTGGAAGCCCGCCGTATGCGGCCATGCGCTCAAGAGACTCCTCTTTTTGCTTCTGAATGCGGTCCAGTTCAGCCTGAACAACACGAACCCACGGATGTTGCGCAACAAGCGTTTCGTCTGACAAAATACCGATGCTGTCTTTTATCCCGCGAATGATGCTTTCCTCATCAATCGGCATATCTCGATTGAAGATAAACTCAATATCCTCTTCGCTGTAATCAACCTTTGTCGTGTTATACAGGTGCGTATCGACGAACCACCGAAGCTGCTCAAGAGAGGCCTGAAACTCGGTCTCCATGAGACTGGCATCGAGATCAAGGTCTGAATAAAGAAATTTCAGTGCGATTCCTGAGGGGGCGCTACCGATTTCTACGCCCTGCGTATCGACGCCACGACCAAACTCATAAATATCCTTGCGGGCCTGTTCCATATGAGTCTTATAGGTTTCGACACTGAGCGCAAGCGACAGCGTATCCAGATCTCCGTCACCGTCTACAAAAGCAGTCCGAAATAATGCAAGATTTTTACGGAATTCGGCCGGATCCGTCCCGCTGTAATTTTTGACCTTGTAGATCGATTCAGGCAAATCCTCCAGGTTGTTGCTGTTATCGGATTTGTTACGGTCATAGTCGTCTACCAGGGATTTGATGATCTCGACAAGGGGCTGCTCTTCCTCGTTATACTTCCAGCAAATGAACGGTACGCGTTCCCAATTCATCGGTTGTTCCTGACCACCAGAAATTACCGAGAAATGGGATCCGACCGGCCCGGCTTCCACATCTGGTATAAAGCCCGTTCCGTCCATTACGTAGCGGCGAACACCTTGTGTATCCCACCATTCAATTTTTCTGACAGTCTTGCGTTGCATGCCCTCGTAAACAATGACCTCATAATCACGTATGATCGCATCCAAAACTGTGTGCGCCTCGTCGGCCCAGAGTGGAATGATTTCCTCTGATCGCATCTTCCTAAACTGGAGATTTCCTTCTTCATCGTAGTACACGAACCACCAGGCAATCCCTTTATTGACTGCTTCCTTCCCTGTAGACTGGATTCTCCGGAACATGGTGCTGTCGAAAACTTCATCCCACGCATCCGCGTACTTTGAATTATCTGTCTGGATGCTTAGTGGCTTCCCGAGCAAATAGCCGACCTTCTGGTCCACTAATTTTCGTACAAATGCATTAGCCAGTTTGTTATTAGCCAGGTTACCGACTGGCTCCCGAGCTCCAGAAGCACCTATTGCAGTCCGCTGCCGCTCCAAGATGTCCGTTTTATTACGGTAATAGAGGTCACCAATCTCCATCCATTTCCGCTTAGGGGAGGCCCTCCACCCGCCGATCTCAAGCTGGATGATTTGCTCCAGCGTGGCCGCCGTTTTAGCTCCCCGGATGATAATGTCTTCAATTTCCTTTTGATATTCATCTGTAGGCCACAGTAATGACACGGTCTTCCTCCTTTCACGCTTGCCCCGGGAAGAATACACCGCCCCGACGCTTCACGATGGTATGCACAAAATAACGATCACCGTCCATCTGGTGATCGTTCTCTTTAACCGGCTTGTCTTCGCCGCGAGCTGCTGCCTTCTCGTCCCAAACATAGGAACTGAATTCCCGGAACGTCTCCTTGCAGCAATCGTTATATTTGATCAAACCTTCAACCAACGCCGACGCGACGTCGCGGATCCCGTTCACTACCTCATTGGCAGCCTTAATGACGCGCAGCACGCCACGCTTCTTGATGGCTGCAATAAAAGAAGCTGCCGAAGGGTCGATAATGATTCCCTTAACCGGCAGCTTGCCTACAAACTCTATGAGATCATCGCAGTATTCCTCGTCGGTTTTCTGCCGGCTGCGAGCTCGGCCATCATAGTGATATTCCTTGACCTTGTACCAAATACCTTGAGATTGACCCCATAGCCCAAATGTGGTCGGGTTTTGGGTCCCATAGTCACAACTGACATAATACTGCGTATATGGCCGTTCCTCAGTCGGCACAACGTGCTTGTCCTTGTCAAACATGTCGTAAATAATACCCTCTGCCAACACCCATAAGCCAAGAATGTATCGCTTATAGAATACGCCACTGAACAGCCTGCGGTAGCCGTCTTTGATTTTTTCAGACAACGACAGGTTATCGTCCATCGTGAAGTGCAGATGCAGCACACGTTTCTCGACAGCCTGATCCAACCATTCAACCTTGAACCAGTGATAAGGGCCGGCCGGGTTGCAGTTGAACCAATACTTCCTGCCTTCAACAGAGCAGCGCGCCACGGCTTGGTTCACAAACGACTGTGGCATCAGGGCTACCTCATCGAAGAACATACCGGCTAACGTGATCCCTTGGATCAAGTCCTGGCTCCGCTCGTCCTTCCCGCCAAACAGGAAGAAATAGTTCGCCACTAACCCGCGGCTGATCGTCAGGACGTTATCCGTCAGGTTGTCATGAACGCTATATCCCCGGCTCGTCAGCATTCGCTTGAGCGGCCCGATTACGTTTCGTCGCAGCGCGCCGATGGTCTTGCCGGACATACCAAACTGCTCGCCATTAAAGCTTTCCATGGCCCAGAACACATAGCTGAGCGACATGGCGACCGTCTTGCCGGCACGAACGGATCCGTCACATATTATGCCGTCCTTATCGTGATGTGGGCTCTCCTGCATCCACCAAGTCAGGACTTGGATCTGCTTCTCGGAAAAAGGTCTCCATTTAAAAGGTGGCGGCTTAAGCTTCAGTCTTGCCATCCGCCCACACCTCCGCCGCTTTTCCTCTTAGAGCTTCAATGAATCCATCATCTTTAACGTCATCGCCTTCGCCGCCTCGAAGCATTTGAAGCTCAAACTTAAGCTTTTCAATGCGGACCTGCCGCTCTTCATCCAGCAGCTTGTTTTTCAGTTCAATTGCCTTTAACTTTTTGTCTTGGACTCGAGTCAGGGCTTCCTCCAAAGCGATGATGTCATCAATTTGCCTGAAGCTCTTTTCCTCAATCTCGGACTCCACCAGCTCGGTGCGCGTGACGGGGATTGTCTTGGTCAGGCCGGATTTCTCGTCATGTACCGTCATGGCTTCCTTGACAGACTTGAGCTCGTACAGGACCCGCCGTTCCTTCTCAGTCAGGCCGTCGATCAGCCTCTTGATTCGAAGTAGCATACGCCGCTCGCGAATCTCAAATTTGAGAATCGATTCATCCACCTGCAGGATAGGATCCGTGTCGATCCGGTCCACTAAAACAAGCTCGTCATCTTCCAATGCGTCGAGCCAGATAGTCTCGTATTCACCTGTAGTGACGGCCTTCTTGTTTCTCAGTGGTCCGCCGGGCCCACCCTTATTGCCCACAGCTCGTTTATTACCTGCAGGAGCTCCACCATTGTTACCTACAGCATTTTTGTTCCCTTTTGGAGCGCCACGTTTAGTAACGTTACCTTTCGATTCATTGGTAACGTTACTATTCAAATCGTTGGCCCATTTTTCCTGGGATTTCCACTTTCGGACCTGCGTCTCTCCAATAGAAAGAGCGGCGGCGATGTCTTTAAGCTTCATCGTCCCGCCGCTCTCCAGCCACATCTGTTTTGCCTTGTCCCGGTCGGGACTGCGTTCCCTTGCCATCTACACCATCACCACCCCCAACAAGAAAAGACGAGTGAAAGTCACTCGTCTTTTAGAATCGAATAATATTATTTTCCGACTTCACACTTAGTGCAGAATGCTCCGCCCATTGTTCCTATTTCGAATAGCTTTCCACAATCCGGACATGTTTCATAATTTATAGAACATTGTTCGCAAATTGCATCACCAGCCTGATTGTAGTATATACCAACATTTTTACCACAGTCGGTGCATCTGTCGATATCTTCTTCGAAATATTCTTCAGGATGACGGCCTACTGAGAGAATCTCAAACCCACCTACAGCTACTTCAATAGAGTTTTCATCTATAAACTCTTCTTCTTTACTGAAATCAACTGTAAACTCCAAATTTATCGAGCCCTCAATTGTGATAGGAGCTTCTGAGGAAAAGGTATATTCTTTAGACATCGCTTCATCAATATTTGCTGCAACTTCGGAAACAAATACCCCTTCAAAGATAACACAATTTTCCTCATCAATTTCAACAGAATTAATATTAATGTTTGGGCTAGAAAAATCAAAAACCTCAACGTCCTGTAGTGGATTATCCAAAAATTGTTGCAAATCTCCACTATTGATTAGATAACTCTCTAAATCAGAATCTCCTAGTACTAGCGACCAATCCGCTGCATTAATTAAATCTTTTGCAAATTCATTAGCGTTTAATTCTAACTTCGTTCTATTAGCAATAGTTATATCATTCATTTTAGAAACATGATTCACAAACTGTGTAAGCGACATCATGGCAAGGTTTTGATTGCAACATTCTTTAAATTCACTAAGTAACTCATCTCTCGGTCTAAGAGGAACGTTATGATTTTTTTCATCTAACTCCCACCAATCCTCTTTTTCGTCCATTGTTATCAAGATGATTGGTTTATTTGTTGTACTAGCGTGTTCCAATAGTTGTTTCCATAGAATTAGATCACCAAACTTTTTTCTTTTTGTTGGATCTGTTTTATCCTTGTCAACGTCTTTGTAGCCAGGGGGAATTTGATACTTGTACCTTTCTTCACCCTCAGCGTATGTAGCAAGTAACTTAGAAATTGTAAATGGAGTCCCAACCTGTCCACTGCTAATTAGTTTAGTCACGAATGCCTTCACTTTATCTTCTTTAAGCATTTTTTTGTTTTTTTCAATTACCTCTGTGATCTGGCTCTCATACTCTATTGATTTATTTTGTATTGATGTAATTGACGCTTCAATAAAATTCCTAAGTTCTTTTACCTGAGGAAATCTAAATTTACCAAATTTAAAAAATTGTTTCTCAAAATCATTTTTAGCCTTATCAGTTATACGCTGTATTTCTTGATTAACTTCTCTATACTTGTTCCGTTCTCTACTTACTACTTTGCTATGATTCTCATTGAATTCCTCGATTACTTGCGCTGGAATCCAGATACGCTCCGAGATTTGATCCAGCACATTGAGTATTTCGTCTGTAACACTTGGTGTGAAGCGATAAGTGTTTAGAAAACCATTGGTATCAATACAAACCTCCGCACCTAATCTCCATACTTCTTGAAAATCATCATAATGATATGTATAAGCCATGACTATTCTATTCCCTCGCTTACAATAATAGGATAATTACCGAGTTCCCACCTCTGAAAGAACATCATTATACCTATTCTACGTTTTGGTTCTTTTTCCCTCCATAGATTCAAAAGAACTATATAATTATGCACTGTTTTGCATCGTTTGGTCTATTCCGAGATTAGAAAATGCAAGAAAGTTTTGAGTTGAGTTGGTTTCTAATATTGATGAACGACAAATAGGAGCATACGCCAACGCTATGCCCCTTCTCTGCTATTTTCCAATCTTGTTCCTCTATTCCATCCGTAATCAATAACGGATGCCTTAAATCGGCTTAGATTTTGTCGTTTAGAGCGACATTCTCTAAATTCATGTGCAAACTTGTCTAAATCACGAACTACCTATCAAAGATTACACCTATAATAACAATTACAATTATTGTACCAGTAATCACAAAGGGCATACTTGCCACTACTTTATCGCTTTGTTTATCTGGCAAATACTTTATTAAAAGATTCAGTATTATGATCACCAATGTGAGTGATCCAATTATGAGACCCCACGCGAAAGGACTTACATCATCAAGGTCTATTACATGAACTGCGTTTAAAGGGTAAATCGATCCCACCACCTTTCCTATATCTTCAATAAAACAAATTTCGAAATCAGGAAGGGTTTCCCTTTTTAAGAAAAGCACCCACAGAGGTACTTCAATCTTCACTTATAATCGCGGTAATAAGCGTATAACGCGCATACTATACATGGAATAATAAAAAGCCAAAGAAAAAGTAAGAATGTAGTGAGTTTTTCGTTCTCCTTTAATCTCTCTGGTAATTTATTCATTATCAAATACCCAATTGGTATTGTAATAATATACGTGATACAAATTACTCCAAACATATCATTGTCCTGATAACGCGGATCATTAATAATCTGTGATGTTAAATATGCCATTATCCCCCTCCTAAATCTCCCATATCACAATTCGACATTAGGAAGTATTTCCCTTCTTTACACAAGGTCTCCTACTACAGAACTGCTTTGTACCGGTCCATTCACCCCACACACATCGTTTACACTTTTCCGGCTGCTTTGGCTTATAACGTGGTCGCTTCAGATTATTACGTTTTCCGGCCATGTCGTCGTTCCTCCCGATTTCGTGGGGAGCTCCCAACAGTCACTTTTACCAACCATTCAATCCATTTCATATAAAATCGTGCTCCTTCGAAGAAATATAAAAAGCCGCCCAGGGATGGACGACTTAATTATTCTAATATTCACTTACTTCAAAATTAATTATCTTATCGAAGATGATATAGTCTTTTCTGGACTTAAATGGACCCTTGTTGTTCCCATGTTTATCAATAGCAAAAGATATTGAGCCACTTCCTGATGCTTTTGCTTCATACCAATTAATAAATGCGTTTACTTCACTCATAGAAAGATCAAACTCTTTTATAGCCCCGTTGAGCAAGGTAATTTCAAGCAATGCACGATTGCTATCTGGTTCAGTTGGTGGTTCTGTAGGTTCTGTTGGAGGTTCGGTAGGTTCTGTTGGAGGTTCGGTTGGTTCAGTGATCTTACTCATCATTTCTAATTCGTCAATGCTTACATATATACCACCATTGTTAGCTTTCACATTTAAACGATACTTTTTATAAGGTGTTATATTGTTAAAGGTGTACTCTCTCTTTTCTCCTCCGATCCAGTTAATTTCGCTTATTCGTGTATCAAGGATATCCCAAGCTTGAGTTTGTTCATTCCATCCTTCAAACGTCCAATCCTTTGGTGCTCTGTTCATATCAGAGCTCAAACGTGGGGTAATATTTTTAATTGTATACTTAGAAATAACTTGTGGAGAATCGAATTCATAAGCTAACCATCCAGTCGGAATAGGTGGTTCCCAAGTATCTTCATATGATTGACTGGTACTTCTGTTAAAGGCCTTCCAAGCTGCATACATGGGACCGTATTCCTGACTTGCTGATGCAATACCACTAGGTGCTGTGTGGCTAGTCATCTTAGGAATTAAATTATCTGAGTACTGATCTTGAGTTGTAGCTGCAAAAGTATTAGATGATAAAAAAACGGTAGTAAACAATACAATTGCAGTTAAAAATAGAGTGCTTCTCTTAATTAATGTAGACATCTATCTTCCTCCTAAATTATGTATGTGATAAAAGTACAAGAATAATCAACATTTGTCTAAACATAAACTTGAATATAATGTAACTAATGTTATATAAAGCAAATAAAAATAAGCCGCTCCAGGAAGGAACGACTTCGGATTATATATTCAGTTTATCTGCAAAGAGATCCGTCAGAACATTGCGACCGTGCCGGCCGCAGCAAAAACGCTGCGCTCCTTGCTTTAAAAGCATCTGCACTTAGTAACTAGAGAGGAAGAACAAGACCATTCTACTGTTGGGTTAAAAATGGAGTCAACATAATAAATTCGGAATAATGCTGACTATCTCCTCATTACTTTCCATTTTCAACATAATGCTCATTAAATCAAAAGCCGCTGTTTTAGACAGCCGCCCATACTCTAATATTCATTTACTTCAAAAGTGATAATCTTATCGAAAACAATGTAATCCTGTCTCTGTTTGAATGGACCTTTATTATTATCGTGCTTATTAATTGCGAATGTTACCGGGCCAGCACCTGCCGCTCTTCCTTCGTACCAACTGATAAATTGCTGTACTTCTTGCATAGAGAGGTCATATTCTTTCTCAGTCCCATTACTTAATGTCAGAACGAAAATTGCACGTTCACCGACTGGATCAACAGGTGGTTTAGGATCGACCGGGGGGTCCGTAGGATCCTTTCCTATTACTTCACCACCAATTGCATAGACTGCACCACTTGAATCAGCAATATAAATTGTCCCGTCTTCCGCAATAGCTGGTGCTGACACAAAATTAGAAGCTTCTAAGGCTAAAGACCACTGCTCAACTCCTTCAGAATTAAGAGCTACAACTTTTCCACCTACGCCAATATATATCAAATTATTTTTATCAATTATAGGTGATGTATACATTGCTTTAGAATTGTACACCCATTTCAAAGTTCCATCTGGGTTAATTGCATAAAAATTCTTAGTTCCGTTAACTGCATAAATCGTGCCATCAGGCCCCACTATTGGGTCAATTGTATCAGTTGCTGAAATCGATCTATCTACTGTGAACTTCCATTTTAAAGTTCCATCCGGATTAATTGCATAAACATAACCATCTTGTGAAGTCGCGTAAATTGTCCCATTCTCAGCAATAGCTGGTGCCGACCGAGTTTCGCTACCAACCAAATCCTTGAATTCCCAATTTTTTTCACCGGTTTGTGAATTATATGAATATAAACTTCCATAACTGCCATAGCCAGCTTTAAAAATCAAAGAGCCTTGTTTGGTTAATGCAGGGTAGCCTGCATGATATGTAGATTCGAAAGAAGTTCTCCATTTAGGAGTACCATCAGGATTATACGCAGCCAATCTACCAGCTATACCAGACAAGTAGTAGGTGCCATCTTTTCCTACTAAAACTTCATTTGAGTAGCTAGTTGGTAATGTTAATTCAGTAACACTTCCGTCACCGGTGTTTAAAGTGAGCAACTTTGAACCTGCAGGAATAATCAATTTCTTTTCATTGTTAATAATTGGAGTGCCATTAACCGAAGTATCAACAATCGGTTGTATCCATTTCATTGTGCCATCAGGATTGATTGCATGAATATTAAATTTCGGATTTGAAGGTGATTCATAATTTTTAGTGAATACTGTTCCTTCTTCATCAATGACTATGGATGATTTTCCGCCTGAAGGCATCTGATACTTCCACTTCAGATGAATGTTAGAATTAACCGCTGCAAACCTAGAGTTCCTGTTCCAGTTGTGCCCTGTAGGCTGCATAGCTGAATTATCGTATGCCCCTTGTTCATATCCTCCACCCTGTGTAAAAGGTGTACTAGCTGCCTCCACGTTTGTCGCTAATAAAGAAAACCCCAAAGTAAAAGCAGTGAGTAATGTTAATCCTTTTTTGATTCTCAAAACTCCTTCATCCTCCCATTATTTGAATATATTATATATCGGATAGTTCTATGGAATTAATAATATCAGCTACATTGACCCCATATATCAGAAAAAGCGAGAAGAGGTACGCCCCGGTCATATGCCGCATTCATGCAGCCGTGCGTGTCATTCTCGCCTTTTTCATAATATAAATTTAACATATTATAAGTCCAGTTAGAGGTCCATTTCCGGTCAATTTCAGGCCACAAAAATCAATTAAAACAAAAATTAGAACGAACTAGTAAGAAAACCCGTGTTTATTATTATGCCATTCAAAATACTTGAGTGACTCTTCACTCCAATGTAAACACAACTTTTTATTTATTTTTTCTATATATACCTTCAAACTTGATGTTAAGTATTTTTGTTCATTTACTACGATTTCCCCGTCTTTCACTGATATGTATCCTCTTTCATATAAATCATCACATCCTAGTTTACACATCGGCATGACAATATTAAATACATCTAGTTTTTCTTCAGGAGTACATTCTGCACGTTTTTTTATATGAGCTGCTACCAGAAGATTTACTGGAAGTTCTTCTCCACATACTCCGCAATATCCTGTCAGACTAGATCCAAATAGATGCTGACGCAAAAATCCTTGTTCAGCTCGACGAAGGGCTTTCCCCTCTGCGTCCAATGGTTGACCTGATTGGAATTTACTAAGAGCATTCCTGTAACTATCGAAATCATAAGAAGGAACGTAGGTATCACTTTCATATTCATATATATTAAGAACCTCATTACTTTTTTCCTGAGAAAGTACTGTAAATCCCTGCAAAAATTTATCTTTAGTATAATCAATTAATTTATTCATATCATTTAAAGAAATATTTATAAACTTCAACTCATCTAGAAAATAAATATACTCCCACGTTACTCCCTCATTGCGATCCTTCCACCCCCATAGGTCTAATGCAAGTGATTTACAATGCAATTTTCCTGTTACTACAGCAGTGGCGAAATATCGTTTCTGAGCATAAAAAAAGACAACATCTCCTCGGTTAACTCTCTCCCATTTTTTTGCGTTGCTTTTATTTTTAGCAGGTGTTACCCCCCACGTCGGAGCTCCCCCATCCTTATATATATTACTCAAATACTCTCCATAAGCTTTATCGTATTTCGCAATCTTATCTAGACTGACAGTTTTTTTCATTGTGCTGTTGAAATTAAACTCAGAAGTATCAGTTCCAGCAGGTTGTAAAATAACAAGTGTCATTAGAAGTTACTCCTCTAACTCAGTATATTTTTTGTTTGATCCATAAGCTTTATCTGCTGGATATTTTTCAGCGTTTTTATGTAACTTCTCCATCAACGCTTGCTTTGGATCAATATCAAGATCGTTAAACATCAGCAATGTATAGTAAAGGATATCAGCAAGTTCATCTCGCATCTCACCTTTCTTATCAGCAATTGCATCCTCGCTGTTCTTCCATTGAAACAACTCAAGAAGTTCGCTAGCCTCAAGATTAAGAGAGATCGCAAGATCTTTTCCATTATGAAATTTGGCCCAATTGCGTTCATCCCTAAATTTTATAATTTCTTTAATTAAATCTTCCATTAGTCATCACCTCGTAAAAATTTAAAAGAAAGAGTCAGTTTCATGTTTACCAATCATTAAAGATCATACTTTATCGCATCACTGATAGATTGTTCTTTGATATCGATAATTTGTGAACCATCAGCATAGCCACCTATCAGGACTTTCTTTAAATCTGATACATTATAATTAATCGAGCTAGTTATCTTCATATAGATGTACTCGATGTTTGTTTCATCTTTAGTAAGATACTCAGTATCAGAAATATCAATATCTCCATAATTAAAAAAATAATGCATATTGTCGTAGATTCCTTTTCTGAAACTATTGGGATTTTGTTCCACATAATTTGCAAGATACCTTATTTCAAAGAGCCTTTGTGTTATTTGATCCAACTGATTGTTTTTAGAGATATCTTCTATTACTGCCTCTTTCGTTTTTGGATTAAGAATTGTTACAAATTCTTTCAAAGGTACTATACATACTGTCTTTTTATTATTTTTCTCATAAAATTCCTCAATCAACTCTCTTCTCGGTGCTAGTATATTTTTTTCATGATCTTTGTAAAACCAGTCTTCTTTTGTATCAGTCGTCACAAATATAACATCACCATTTAGGGATAAAATATCTTTCCATATATAATAATCACCATAATTATTTTCTTTTTTATTTTGATCTCCACCGGTTAATGGAGGTAGCTTGTCAGTCTGTCGTTGTTTTGCTTCATTACTTAATTCCTCATAATCAAATGATAAATAACAATTTTCTTCAAATAATGGCTGAATAGAATTTAGGACTAAATCATCCTGAAATAATAGTCTTAATCGCTTTGATAAATCTTCAAGGCTTTTCCTATACTCTTTTCGAGCTTTTACATATTCTTCTTCTGTTTTTTCAAGCTTCTCGTTATCCTCTAGCATCTCAAAAAACGGCACAACCGATATTAAGTCCGTTGTTTTTTGAATTTTTGAGTATATCTGAGTATTTAACTTTTCGATTGTTTCTTTAATTTTCCTTGGCCTTTGATCTGTAAATTCTTTAAAAACTTGATATGGAATCTTCAATCTCTTTTCAGAAGAGATCTCATTTAAAATACGTAGCATCTCTTTAAAAGTGACTTCCTTCCATTGATAAGCTGATAATAAAACACTTGTATCTACAACTATATATGCAGTGTTTATGATTTCTTTAGGCTCTTTGGGCTTAAAAAAATACTTATCTAACGATAAATCCATCTATTGGACCTCCAACATTTTCTTATTACTAATTCCATAATACTTATATAGTTCCATTTTAGTTACATTTATCCCTATTTTACTTAGTTCGTTGCCTCTTTCCTGGAATAATAAATCAATCATTTTCTTCTTATCTATATTTTGACCGAAGTGAATCATTCTATGGCAGTTTGGACATAGAGCTACGATATTAGATACTTTGTCCAAACTATTGACGTATTTTTCTTGAGCTGACATTGGAACTAAATGATGAGCTTCTACAAAAGGTACATATTTGTTTGAAACAAATGTGAGATGAGATGGATCATAAGAACATTTATATTTAGACCTTTGAAGAGCAGATGCTGCTACTTTCGAGTTTCTGGGCCATCTACGTGTCCCGTCTTTATTAACTATTGGATCCGGCCTTGTGCTAGCATCTTCACCGTCCAATAAACTATCTAAGACACCTGGATTTAGGATGTTTACTTCTCTTTGGTAACCTTCTTCACTGAATGTATCTTCGACAAATAAACCATCTTCTTCGGCAAGTAAATACTCGTTATATTGCGCGAAACTCCGCCCATTAAGGAGAGTTGATATCTCTTGATAAGTTACTAAAAGATTAACTAAATCATTGTGCATACTTTCTTCAGAGGGGAAATTATCGAGTTCATAATATATTCCACAAATATGTCCTAATTCGTATCCGATAGGGAGATCATTATAACTGCCAAGGTCAATAATTGAATTCATATTGTTAGGAATAGAGTTTAAAGATCCTCTAATTTTAGAGGTAGCTTTAGCTAACTTAGGTCGTCCAGCCTTTTTACCATATTTATTTTCAAAATAAGTCCAGCCTTGGTTTAAACTAAGATAAACACCTGACATATCAGATTTAAACAAAAAAACAATATAGTATCCAACTTGTGCGCTTGTTGTAATCTTCTTATCGAAAATAGATATCCATGGAATCTCAGCCCATCTTCCCAGACCTACTGAACCAGACACTTTATACTTATAAGTATCGAGCCCAATTGATTCAATTAACTCTTGAGTTAAATTTCTGCGAACTAAATTAGCTAATGGATGATTTTTAATATTTTCTTGTTTTGCTTGATCATAACTCTTAAGGATCATTTCAAATCTTTTATTTAAACTGATTGATGAAATTTGATCCACCTCCTAATTTAAGCAGTATAGTGATATAGTTTTAGTAATATAGTACTAGTAATATCAACTTTTTTCCATCAAAAAAGAAAGTCGTTTAGTTTACGACTTTCAAAGTAAAACTTTTTACTTTTCTAATTTAAGAGCAGCAGCAAGCAATCTAATTCCACTAAATTTTAATCTTCTATACGTACGATCACTAATACCCATCTCAATGCTATTCATATAGTCAAATTCATCTTCAATATTAAGATAACTTCGCTCAATAACTTCCCTTTGAACACTTGATAATCGACTCATCGCTAAATCCAACAATTCAGATTTCCGATGCAGCTCAGCTTCTCGATCCACATTCCATAGTGCCACTTTCTCAGTAGGTTTGCTTAGTACATTTGTTGTTCCATGATATCGCGGTTCATAACTAGGGGTCTTAGCTGCTTGCCTACGAACGAAACCAATCTGCCGATAAATACGAACTTCTTCCAAAAAATCTTCTACAGCACGGCGAGTTGCTTTCTCATCGATCGGCAGGATATTGAGCGCCAGCTGCAGTGGATTATTTCTTCTTTTCCCCATCTTTATCCCCTCACCCGTGTTATAATTTATCGAGAGGAATATATTACCGATCGACCCCCGCCCCGACCAAGGATTAGGGGGTCATTGTCATTTTTAGAGGTTATCAAATGTACGAAATTTCTTTCCCTACTCCAGATGAAATGAAGGAACTGAAGAGTTTTTCCACCCACTTTGAATTTAGCGATTCAGAATTTATAAGTGAACAATTCACAATTTTAGATGATGAAACAATTAAAATTAGAACTTGGGCTCGTATCTTGGCCCAGCGATTACGTGAATTAAATTTCAGTTATATTATGGCCTCATTTTATTATCACAACGGCATACCAGATGAACCTTATTACGATAAAGTAAGCAACAAATTCTTCCCTCAGTTTAAAGAAAAACCACATTGGTCCAACAAAGAAGGATTCGAATACTACGGTGAGATATTTCTCCTCAAATCCTTCTCGGCTTTAGACACTATTGCTCATATCGTCTCTATCAATTACGGAATAGAAATGAGAATAGTATCTTTTAACAAAACATTGATTAATAAACTTCAGGAAAAAGACCCCCTCAGATCTAGCAAACTAAAAACTATTATTGAATCAGAAAGTTTTAATGAGTTTAGAAAACTTAGAAATGATTCAACACATAATATCTCTCCAGGTCAAGTAGATTCAGGGATAATTAAGGATCGGAATGGTATGACAATAACTTCTGTTGGAAGTTACACACCAACTTCTCAGAGATACGTAACAATGACTTCGCTAAAGGACACTGTCTTTGAAATCTTGGATATTATTAAAGTGGACTAGCTTCCAATCTCTTTTTGTGTCTTAAACTCAGTATTAATCATCATCGCCATCAACAATGTCGAATGGTGTCTCTCTGGAATTGTCCCTAATATAGGTCCGCCAATTGTACCCGCACCTACAAATCATGAAGGATACGATAGACCAAGGGCACTGCCTCTTCAAATCAACCCGGCGCTGTTCAACGCCAGCATCACCACACATCGGGCAATTGAATTCATGAAACTTCCTCATTCGCAAAGCCCGTATGAGGAGCTGCAGGCTGGCACATTTTCGAACTCAATCGCTTTCAGTAGATCGTACTGTTTTCCGCCATGAGCTGTTTTTGACCATTCCACCATCTCGTAAATGCCTTCACCAACTCCATTGGCAGTTGGAAAAAGAGTTGATCCTCCTCGCTTACTTGCCATGCTCACTATCTTTTCCCACTCAGCGACACGCTTAATTTCTTCCGGGAATCTGCGGGCTATTTCAAAAAGTTCCGCTTTATTACAATTAATGCAAGGCATGCAGCCAACCCGCCCCATTCCAAGCTTGTACAGGGGATTTGGTTCAATGCCGTGTTTCTTGTGCATCGCGAACACATCATCAGCCGTCCAATGAATCAAGGGACGATATACTGTAAATCCGTCACCAGCCTCTCTCATAGAGAGGTTTGCCCGCGCTCTGCTTTCTTCGGCCCGTACTCCTTGCCAGCTCACGATGTCAAAACCCTCTTCTAGAAGCGGCAGATACACCTGTTCTTGAATTACTTCAACCTTTAGAAACTGAGTGCAGAACCGGGCTTTTGTACTTGGAAAGCGCCCTTTCCAGATACACAGATCCAAGAAAGGGATACCTGTTGGCTGCAGGGCATTCACTGCTCGTTCCACAATGGCTTCAGCCTCTCTATCTGTCATCCCTTTTTGCATGGGAATCCAAGTCCATGACCCATGTGTCCATTCTCTTGACTTATCCTCCGGTTCCCATCCCGGTGAAGCCTCCGGCTCGTCAAGATCGGTGTGCCAATAACCCGGAAGGTCCTTAGTTAACTTTCGTGACCAATGTTCCTGGACGTAAAGTCTCTTCTTTGCGATCCGTTCGGTGAAATCAGCCTTTACCCTTTTGATAGGGCCGAGTACACTTTCGAGATAGTCAAGGTATCTATATGTTTCAATGTGTTCATGACCCGTGTCTGCGAATACAGGGATGAGGTCAACGCCGTCCTCATATATCCCCTTGATCCACATGGCTGTGCTGTCTTTTCCACCTGATAAGGAAGCTACATTTGCGATTACGCTCAACCGAATCACCCTCTCCCCTTCAAAATAGATCTGAAGTTGATCGGCTTCTTATGTGATGCCGGAATCGGTTTCCCAACAATCTGCGCCAATTCATCCGGACTAAGCCTATAGTTCATGACTTTACTCGGGGGCGACCCCTTCAGTTCATTTTCACGATTAGGTACCGATGATTTCATGCTGCTTCCCCTCCTACAAGAACTGATGTTCTGTTAACCCCATGTATTTAGGTACTCCGGTCTGCTTCGACCGGGGCTGGAATGCAATTATATTTAAGCGACGCCGTTACTTTTCATTTCCTGTTTGACCGCTTCTTTGTACTTTGCATACTTTCCGTTCAACTGCCCCGATGTCATGCCGACGCTATTAGCAAGCTCACGCCAGGTCACTTCCTCCGTACGCTTACGTTTTAACAACTCTGGGAAATCGAGCGGATGGTCAGGGAATGATGGTCGCTGAGCAAGAATGTACTCTTCCAGTTCCTCCTTGCTAATCTCTTCACCGCTGGAAGCCTGAGTTTCCTCGGCCTGAGAGGCATCATTGTCTGCAGGATCATCGTCAGATTCTTCAAAGCTCATCTCCTGTCCACCCGACTGTTCCTGTTGCTGTTCTTGCATCCATTCTGGAAGATCGGAACCTTCTTGCGTTGATCCTTCGCCCATTACTTCCTTTTCGTAATCGTTCAGCTCGTCCTCTTCCGCTGGCGGTGGAGGGTCTCCTGCAGGATCCTCAACTTGTCCATCACTGTGTTCAGCGGATCCCTCTGATCCGGACTCATCGAGGTCCAACTCAGCCTGATTTCCATCCTTCTGCTCATCCGGTTGTTCAACGGATGTCACCACACCGGAAGCATCGGTTGTCACGCGACGGCCACCTTGGTAAATCTTGTAGGCGTCGTCATCGTCTTCATCAAAATCGAATGACATTTGCGGATCTCCAAGGAATACATTGAGCTCTTCCCCTTGGTTGTTACTTAAGAACACCAAATGCGGTAATGCTGCTTTAAGTGGAAAAGTTAGTTTAATTTCAATTGTCGACTCCCCGATTTTGATCCCTTTTGCCAATTCTCCAGTAAGCTTCGCAAAATCTTTCCCCATATCGATCACTTTCCCTTCTTCTTTTTAGCCGGCTTTTTTACCGGTGGATTGATAATGTTATGAATGACTTCCTGCTGCGGCTTGGTAAGCTGTACGGGCTCATGAATTGCTCTTATGACTTGCGCCAGGACAAATGCGTCCCGGACGTTATCGCTTGGGTGTTCAAACCCCCAGCGTTTGAATATAGGTAGGATTAGCTCCTCTTTCGACCCTTTCCCCACCCCAGTAGCAAATTTTTTAAGCTGGGTGGGGGCTACCTCGATGTATTTCTGCTTTCTCACATACAGTCCGATTCGAATTGCCCAGCCTATTGCATACTGTTGTCCCACAAAAGATCCGGTCGACCCATGAGAGAATCCCTCGATGGCCACTTTGTCGGTTGGCTGGATTAACCGGAGTGTCCGGACAACAACATCGTTGATCCGTGCAGCATCTAACGCACCATCCGCTTGGATCTCGATCCTTTTCAAGACATTACCGTTCGGGTCCAATATAGCGACCCCCGTTTTCGTTGAGTGGTCAACCCCGACGTATCGGTTCATTTACCCACCTTCTTCAATTCTTCGGCGGCGTACTGGTAGGCCGCAGCAGCAGCCGTGTTATCGACAGCCTCGGCCTTCGTTTCAAGGTCGTCAATAACTCTTTTGATTTCGTCTCTTACTTCCACGTTTCTTAGCCCTCCTTTTTCTGTTGGACTTCGACCATCCACGGAGCACGAAAACTTCTCCAATTTGCCGACCGTCGTTGTCATAGATGATTTCCCAGGGTGACTCTTGAAAAAACGGATCGATTCGAGCTTCACTGCGCAAGCTGTCCGCCTCCGATCTTCATAGCGAGCTCAAACTCTTTAACGCCCTCGTCAATCTCAGAAGATTCCATGCCCGAGAACTCGATAAACAGTTCCTGACGATCGGGAACGCTGCCAGTATTCATGAACCGGTGTCTCATGTATTCGAACACGCTCCACTTGCTCCAAGGTCTCCCCATCATGCACCTCGGCGGATGGAACGTTTCTTTAATCCGCTCTTACTAATCAGAAGCAACTCCGTCGGGGTATCCTGGACGACTAGCCAGGAATCCGGAACAAGCTTCCACGCCTTCATTTCTTCTTTCTGCTTACGAGTGGGTATTGTTGGTCTCGTTTGCTTTCCCAATGCTACTCCTCCTTCACGCCCATTGACGTTTTTCCATATTGACCACCTTGTTCTGCTTTGGTGGTTTTGGACCAGGATCTGAATGAATCCGGTCGTAATTGACGAATTTATTGAATTGCTTCAGGAACACCAACTCAATTGTTCCAACTGGGCCGTTCCGCTGTTTAGCTATGATGATTTCGATGATGTTCTTCTTCTCGGATTCCTTGTCGTAGTAGTCATCCCGGTACAGGAAGGCCACGATGTCCGCATCCTGTTCGATCGATCCGGATTCTCGAAGGTCGCTCATCATTGGACGCTTATCCTGCCGTTGCTCCACGCCGCGGCTAAGCTGGGAAAGCGCGATAATCGGAACATCCAACTCTTTGGCCAGCTGTTTCAATGTCCGGGAGATCTCCGAGACCTCCTGCTGCCGGTTCTCTGGCCCACGACCCTTGCTGCGGCCGACGATCAGTTGCAGATAATCGATTACGATAAGTCCAAGTCCTTCCTGCTTCTTAAGGCGCCGGCATTTCGACTGGATATCATGCACCGTGATTCCAGCTGAGTCGTCGATCAAAATATTCGTACCACCGAGGACACCAGCAGCCGCGGACATTTTGCTCCAATCATCTTCAGCCATATCACCCATCCGGAGTTTACTTGCTTCCAGATTCCCTTCTGCGCTGACCATTCGGGTCACCAATTGAGCAGCCGACATCTCCAAACTAAATATCGCTACGGGATCCCTACTCAGAAGTGCTACATTCTGCGCAACGTTGAGAGCAAAAGCAGTCTTCCCGACAGATGGCCGGGCAGCGACAATGATTAAATCGCTACGTTGTAGACCGGCTGTGATTAAATCCAAATCCGTGTACCCAGTTTGAAGTCCCGTAACATTACCTGTCTTATACGCCTCTGATTTAACCTCTGTCGTCTCGATAACTTCCACCAGGACGTCATTGATTCGTTTGAAATCCTTCTTAGGAGCTGCTTGATCTGCCAGTGTTGTCGCAACTTGCTGAGCTGATGTGACTAGGTGTCGTATATCCTCACCGGCCATAGCAGCCTGTATCCCGGCCATACTTGACCGAATATATTCACGCAACATGTACTTGGTTAGGACTGACTTGACGTAAGATTCTATATTTGCTGTCGTCGGAACTGAGCGAGCCAGATTTGATAAGTAGCTGACGCCTCCTGTATCTTCAAGCTCTTTCTGATCCTGCAGACGAGAAGCCAACGTCACCAGGTCGATCGGCTGCCCCTCCTCGGCGAGTTCCAACATTCGGCTAAAGATGATCTGATGCTCTGCACGATAAAAGGCGTTCGGGACCAGTGCTTCAACGTACTCGTACACATCCGGATTGACCAGGATAGCACCGAGTACCGAGCACTCAGCTGCCAAATCATGCGGCATCTCGGGTAGGATTATGTCATGCACGTTTGAGCTTTGCATATAATGCCTCTTTCCAGCCTGGCGGAGGAGGGCATGCTTCTTCTCGAGCACGGGCACGCTCGGAGAAATATTCTTCGGTAGCCACCTTCATTCGGTCCCGTTCAATTTGTTCTCCTAAGCTCCCGCGAATCTCCGCAATATTCGGCGGATACTTGCTCTTCCGAATGTGCTCATCAACATTTTCCTGAGCCACCTTCAAGGGAAAATCCTGAAGATACTTATGGTCTGCCTTCACTCGATCTACCGAAGCGTCAAAGGCTGGGTAGTAATTTGCGATGTGTTTGTAAAGCTGAGCAACTTCAACGATTTCCACGATTCTTCTCCTCCTCGATAAAGCGATCTAGTTCGTCCATCTGCGCTTGTTTTTTGTTTCGATAGCCACGCTGGGGAGATTGTCCAAGGGCGACTGGCACGGGCGGCACCGCAACAGTTATGGAGTCATCCACCTGCATCTTTGTCCACTCGTCAAGGCAGCGAGGGATGCAGTAGGCCATGTTTCGGATTTTGTCCCAATTGTGCTTGGGCTTGTACTCCGCGAAAGATTTATCAATGCTTCTCTTCACGATGTCTAAAGGGATCCCCGTAGCCACCATCTTTTTGATCTCCTCGAAATCTGAGGTGCTCACGTTCAAACCTTGCCCTCGTCTCATGCAGAAATGTTTCTCGACTTCATGAGCAAGTTTTAAAATGGTCTCAGGATCCGTGATAGTAGTAACAGCATTGTGTATCTCTGTAATATCTTTATTAGATCGGAAGTTTTCTTCCGGGTGATCGGAAGATTCCTGCCGATCACTAGCGTTCAGATCGGAAGATTGTTGCCGATCTCCTGAGTCAGAGTGGAAGTTTTCTTCCGATCTATTTTTGAACTTTTTGGAGTTCCGGACTGTAAAGATAAGACCATAGGGTGCTCTGGTGACTTGTATGTAGTGGTTATCTTCGAGCGTTCTGATCCACGACCTGATCGTCCGGTCCGACACTCCGAATTCTGATTCAAGTTCGTTTATTTTTACTGGCTTGTTCCCAAGGACGATACCCCAGACAATTCCGTCCCTTTCGACTTCCTTCGTCGTGGAGCTGATGCACCAAAGGAACAGCCATATTGCTGATCCTATTTTTTTGTAATGTCTGTGTTCCAACAATCCGGAGTACATCGGAAAAGGGTAACTGCCTTCGGGCATTTTCTCATCCCCTAAATCATTCTTTTACAAATTTCATCTTAGTAACTACAACACCAGCAGATTGTTATTTCCCCCTATCATCTCGTAAGTAAATATGCGGATACTTAGCCCGGACAACGGTCCAGCCAGGATAGCCCCGTTCGAAATAGGTTCGAACCTCTTGCTTGAATCTGGCTGGATCAGTGTCCATCAACATCCATATTCGATCACCAATCATACTGCGAAGCAGTGGTTGGCCAGTGATGGAATCAAGATGCTCCATTATTCAAATTCAACTTGTTCAGCATCGCTGCTGCCGGAATTTTCTGACGTAGGCGCTTCATCCGAAGATGTTGGTGTTATGTCAATAAAAGAATCGTCCGATGTGATATCCGTCCGAGTAGTTTCATCTTTCGTTACAGCCGAGGCGATTTCCACGCTGATCGGCAACCACTTCCAACCGGAGCGAACTACCGTCTTTTTGCACATCTCAGTGTAATCCGTGACCCATGGTCCGTTATTGGATGCCTTGGATCGCTTCCGGTGGGCCTCAATCTCACTGATTGGCATATAGTGGATGAAGTGCCCACCGTCATTAAATTTGGCCACCATGTACGCTCCGACCACTTTACCGGATTCTGTTGGCTTCTCATCCTTCCGCAGGAACCATGGGACATGCTTCAGGTTCTCTTCTAAGCCATATGTCAACTCAATGAAATCATTTTCATAGACCTCATGGGCAGCAATGGATTGGATATTACCTGAACGTCTGGCCAGGTCAATCATGCCTTTGTAGCCAATGATGAAGGTTGCCTCTTTGCCATAAGGAATGATGTAGCAATGACCAATCAACCCTGGTTCTAAACCCAACTGCGCGGATTGCATGACCGCTGCCATCAAAGAAGGAATAGAGCATTCCAACAACTTCGGATTCGTTCTGATGGTCGTGAGTGCGATACGGCTAAGCCGCTCAATATTCATGTGTTTTGGCATGGCTTCCGCGATCTGATGCTCCATCTTTTTCAAGTATGCAGCAATCGTCTGTGATGGACTTGCAGCAGGAGCATTATTTGCCCCTGCTGCCCTGCTCTGAAGTTTATTTTCAAGTGATGCGCCGTTTCCTTGTGCTCGTGCCATAGTGCCTCCTTATTTCACCAAGAACCGTCTGGAAGACGTGGTGTTCACGTATTTTTCATACAAATCAGGCTGCTCTTTCTTCAAACGCTTGCTATCGATCCGAGAGGTATCGTTCGACTTCCAAGACACCAAGATTTCCCCGTTATGAATGGCAAACTCATTCTCACCCATGATGGCTTTAAGCTCGTTCTCACATCGTTTTACTTGCTCAGCTGCCAGAGCAGCATCTTCTTTTGCAGCCACTAATCGTTGGACAAGTCCGGCCTGCTTATCATCCAAAATGATTTCAGTAGCCGGGGATGAAACGGGATATAACTGATTCAGCAGATCCGATGAAGCATCACTTCCGTCAATCATCGGTGGGATACCAGGGACGACATGTTTATTCCAGAATTCATCCTCGATCTGTATGAGCGAGTCAATAATCTTGTCATTTCGTTCAACCAACTTATACTGGAACTTCTGACCACCAATCAGGACCGCGAAATACCCATAGTCCACGCCCAACACAGCCATGTAATGCTGGAGTTGGATCGCATATTCATCGGGGACTTTCTCGTCATTCCACTCGTCAGCTTTGTATGCGCTGGCTGTTTTACACTCCAGAATACCGATCCCGCGCCCACTTTTATCCATGATCAAGCGGTCCACGTTCCCAAGCATGAACTCGTGCTTAGGATGCTGGTAAAGCTTGTTACTGCGCTGTACCCGTAATCCAGACTGAAGCGAGAATTCCCGGGCAACAACATCCTCAAGCACATTGCCCCAATAGGCTGCTTCTCCGGCTTCTTCTGGTTCAATTTGACCGGTCTTGTCCAGAAACACGCCAACAGGTGATTTGTAGCGGTTTAGGCCAGCCACTGCGGATGCATCACTCCCACCAATGCCTTTCCGACGGAGTTTCAACCACTCGGAACGGTCGATTCCTTTTGTTACTGCTGCAATACTCATTGCCACCTCTACCAACACACCTTTCAGATAAAGTCATGAATGCTCATGCCAACATCATTAAGTTGTTCTTCCAATGAAGGCCACCAAAGAGTCGTATCATCGGACTGACGATCCTCCCAAAGTAAATCCTCTTCATCCATCGAGTTGGCCTCCCTCTTGTGTGATTCGCCCCCATCTGCTAATATGGGGGCATCAAAATTAAATTTTGGCACCAGATATGACCCGTTCCCGCGGGTCATTTTCTGTTTGATCATGTTCAGCGATGTTCTGCCATTCCACGATGACTGGACAATTCTCGACACTGACAATAATCTGTTCGTTCTCATCGATCACCCAGAACTCGGAAATGTTGTCATCACCCACTTGTTTGATCTCAATTACTTCCCGGCTGTTGACCTCAGTACCGACTTCAAAAATTCTTGTCGGGTTACTGACAACGGTCAGCTTTTGAATCACTTGCATGGTTTGTCCTCCCTTCGTATGTACTTTTCAAGGTGGGCCGGGGGTTGGCACCACCTTGGATGCGTTAGCCGCATCTCTCGACGCCGAACAGGAGAATAGGTTAGAAAACTGTCCGACGCCGAGAGACAGGGCTAACAGCCCTGAACTTAACGATTGAACTCCGCCCAAAAGGGGCCTGAAATCTCTCGAGGTAATGAATCGATAACGTTCTGAAAGAGTTTGTAATTTGAGATGGCTTTCTCGTCTCCTGGCTTTGATACAATCCATGCATCCATAACTTGTTTGAATCGAAAGGCAAGTGCCTGAACGAATTCCTGAATATCCTCAGCTGTCATCGTTTGTTCCCTTGCCACAACATGCGCTTGTCTACCATTTTCATAAGCTGAATAAATAAGTCTTGCGACGGTGTTGCTGGTATCGGAACTCCAGCCATTAAGCCAGTCCACTATCCGGGATTCTTGCTCCGACAGATCCCTACCGACTTGCTCCATAACTAAACCTTTATCAATCATGTCGTACCCTCCTTGCGCTTCCGTTGTTCGTCAGCTACAATAGACGACAAGAGACTCATTAGACGTGTTCTCAACCGAGACTGCCCTGGCCGGCGGTCTTTTTTCATTTCTAATTCTTTTTCCGCGAATCTGATCATGTTGTTCAAATAGTCGATTCCATCAACCAATTTGTTGGGGTGAATCATCCTATCTGGATTCCGGACGATGACCTGCAGATTATGTTCAGCATTTCTTCCAGCCTGTAGTGCTTGTTTTACCAACTCGTTTCTCAACATATCGAAACCTCACTTCATGTATTTTTTTGCTTTAAGATCGGCGCGGTGCTCTTTCCACGTGGCAAACCAACTGAATGAATATTCCTTACAGAGGACCGCTGCAAAGTGAGTCAACGCCGTTATCGCTTCGACCGTTTCCATCAGCAGCCGTTTCATGATCTTTCTTTCTGATTCGTTGAGTTGATCTGCCGTCTTGCTGATCGGCGCCTCGGATGTGAGCACTAAGACTTCCTTGATTTCCTCGACCGTTTTGAAAAGAACTGATGCTCTATGTAAATCCACATTGTTGAGCCAGGGGGCAAAAGCGCCGCCAGTAACCTCCCCGGCTGCTGCAATGTAAAGCTGACCATCATCGTAATGCTTAGTCGTGGAAGCCATAACTTCCTTAGAAGGTTTCCTTGTTCCCTTTACGATCTTCCCGATCAGGGAAGCATCTACGTGAGCTGCGACGCCGGCCGTCCCTCGCGTCTCTCCTTTTCGTTTCAGCACTTCGTCGAGTGCTGGTCCAAACTGTCCGATTGCCATTGCTTTATCGATCTCCTTTGTCCGATTTATTGGGAGATGACGGACAAGGATCTGATGTATTATGAAGTTGTAAGAAAACCTTCCCCACTCGTCATCCCCTTCGCCGCTGGCAGCTGGTACCGCTCCGGCGGCTTTCTTCTATCCTCTTCAAATCTTCTTGCGCTTCCTTCAAGACTCGCTTCCTTTCAAGCTTCGATAGCTTTTCCGGATTTATAGCGTACTTCGGAAGCGACATGTCCAGAGCGATCTCGACATCAATGTTTTTGAGCAGGCTTCTTGTTACTGTTGCTGAAACACAGGCAGTTCTGGAAGTTTGGCGCATCCATCGAAACCGTATGTTCTTCACCTCCGCGATTTAAGCCAGTCGTAAAAATCCCATTTCAAACACCGAATTGCATCACCTTTCTTTCTGGATCCATCCAGATGCGGAAACGTTGGATCATTTGCCGCAAATGTCAAAGTTGATTTTGACCACCCCATCAATTCAAGAATGTGCTTTGATTGAAGCACCTCAGGAAACTGGGATGTTTGCAATTCCACTAGCTGTTTCTCCAGTTCCTCATTTCGTTCAGCGAGATCAGCAGCCAAACGTAAAGCTTCCGCCAATGTTGAAGGGGTTGTAAGTGCTCTTGCCATGCTCTCTCCTCCCTATCAAAATTTCATGAGTACATAACGTGTCTTACTTTGATCTGGCCACATGCTGTGTAATGTCCACCCTAGTGAAAGCAATTCGTTCACTTTAGAAAAATCATAGGTTTCGTTAACTGCCTTCGCTTCTGATAATTGTTGTTCCACCTACCCCACCTCCTTTCGATCAGATGATGCTGTCTGTACATCGTCACGAAACATTTCGTTTCCATCATCTACAAAAAAAATAGTCCATTCAAATCCTAAGGACGAAGCGATTCGTTTCGCTAGATCTACGCTTGGATTTCTAACTCCTGACTCAATCATCCCATAATATTGACGACTAACTTCAACTTGATTTGCTACATCATCATGGGTTTTATTACTGGCAATTCTAAGTTTGGCTAACCATTCTCTAGCCATTACATCCACCTCCTTAAGCAACGTTTTGTTTCCTGTTACCTCTCATTATAAGCAACATTTTGTTTCTGTCAACTCTTTTATGCAACTTTTTGTTTCGGTGCTTTTAGGCAACATATAGTTGCGTTATACTTTCTTCATAAGAAGAGGTGATATGGTGCGCTTAGATCGATTGAAGAGCCACAGATTAGAAAAAAAACTTACCCATGAAGATATGGCAAGCAAATTGGGGATTACCCGACAAGGGTACGGAAATTATGAATCAGGGAAAAGAGATTTGGATACAGCTACCTTAACTCTTATAGCTGACATACTTGATGTTGATACCGATTATCTTCTAGGTCGAACGGATATCCCTCGCTCAAACAATGAAGATTCAGAGCTTGAGAAACTGCTTGAGAACCCAGTACACGGAGCTTTCTTCAAGGGATATCTGGATGCCCCAGAACAGAAAAAGGCAGAGATGCGTCAGTTTTTAAAGTTCATTTTAGAGCAAGAGAAAGATCGTAAACCTGGTCAACAACAAGGAGAATGAAATAGCCATTATTGGCTTTTCTTTTTACCTTAAAACCGAACATATATTCCTATAATTGAGGGGGTGCAGCATGTTTAGATTTTATGAAACCACTCTTTTAGAGCAGTTTGTCGAAGACTTATATAAAAAACACGGAATACTTACTCCACAACAACTGAATATTGAAGAATTAGCCAGGCGGCTAAACGTATGGGTTTATTATTCGGAGCTAGGTAGTGAAGCGGTGGAAATAAAGAGCGGGTTAGGATCCATTAACATTTATAAGAATCAGTCAAGGGCAAGGCAATGGATCGATTTTCTGCATGAACTATGCCATATATTACGCCATTCTGGGGATCAGAGAATCATGCCCGAGCAATTCACCAGAGCTCAAGAAGCTGAAGCAGATAATTTTGTTCTTTATGCAGCAATGCCGATTTCAATGATCTCACAACTTCGATTACCTGTAAGAAAGAATGATGCTATTCATTTCTTAGCCTCTATTTTCAAAGTCCCGTTGTATCTAGCTAAAAAGAGACTTGAACAAATCCAACATAGATTGTGCCAAGGGAAGTTGTTAACGGAGACTGTTAAACAGGTTGAAGACAGCGATCATGTTAGTAATGGAGATCACGACGATATGAGAGAGACTAAAGTCTACGCATATTACGATTCCGCTGATGATTTGATCGCACCTTCACAATTTATCATTCATGTAGACCATGAAACTTTACATACTCAAGAAGAACTCATTTTCTCCATAGATGGCCCATTTGAGGTAGTCGAGGATGGCCAGCTTGAGAATTTTACAGACAGTAAACCAGTAAAGTTTTTCGATTTGGATTATACCAGAGAAGGAAAAGTCAGTTTAAAGCTGAGCCATCTGGCAAGCAGATATTATAACTCTGCAAATAAGTTTGTAATTCAGAAAAAAGATATTGAGGAATTACTAAGGTTTTATGGAGATGAATTTTAAGGAGGGCTAATATATGAAAGGCCATGTATATCCAAGAGGAAAAACATATACGTATGTAATTGATCTACCACCTGATCCAATGACAGGTGGTCGGAGGCAAAAATCAAAAGGCGGTTTTAAAACCGAAAAGGAAGCCTGGACAGCGTGCCACTTAAAAATTGCTGAGATTGAGAAAGGTCTGCATGTCGATGACTCAAAAATAACCCTTCGGGAATACCTGCTGGAATATCTCGAAACCCATGCTAAGCCGAATTTTAAGCCTACTTCATATGATACTGAGAAAACGGTTATTGAAGCTCGAATTATTCCTGTTCTCGGTAAAATAAGACTTCAAGCATTAACTCCTCGAGCAATCAAAACATTCTACGCCGAGCTACGAAAAACCTATTCAAAGGAGTATGTAAAGACCATTCACGGCATTATGAAGCGTGCACTGAGGATCGCTTACACCGAATCAGGGCTCTTGTCAGAAGACATTATGAGCAAGGTATCCATGAGAAGCAAGGTTAATGCGAACGAGCAAAAGGAAATGAAGTTCTGGTCTGTTGAAGAATTCAACCAGTTTCTAAAATCATCGAAAGGTCATGTTCACTATATTGTTTTCTCACTCGCAATTTATACTGGCATGCGTCGCGGTGAGATTCTGGGTCTTCGCTGGAAGGATGTCGATTTTGAGCGCAAGGAGCTGCTAGTTACTCAAACAGCCAATTGGACCCGTTCAGGATTGGTCATACAGCGCCCTAAGACGAATGATTCAATCCGTAGGGTAAAGCTATTCCAGTTTATCTTAGACGACCTTCAGGAACGCTATCAGCAGATTCAGAAGAATAAATCTGAGTACGGCGATGGGTATGAGGATAATGATCTCGTATGCTGCTACCCGAACGGCGGTTATATAAAACCGAAACGTATAACAGAAGGTATGGACGTTTTGGTCCGGAAGGCAGGAGTAAAGAAGATTCGATTCCACGATTTAAGACATACCCACGCGTCGTTTTTACTCCGGATTGGCATAAACCCCAAAGTGGCAGCTGAACGTCTTGGTATGACCCCAGCAATGTTCAATGAGCGATACTCTCACTTACTCCCTACAATGCAAGATGAAGCCGTTGACAGAATCGAAGCAGAGCTTAATAAGTACTCTGAAAAGATGCGAGATCCTGTGGATAAATAGCTGCCGTTAGCAAATGCGTTAGCAAATTGAAGTTCCTGCTTTTTCACCATTGTTTTTTATGCGACTAAACAGCCCTATAAACAGCAAAAAACCCTTGCATCGCAAGGGTTTTCATAAAGTGGGCCCTGAGGGACTCGAACCCCCGACCAGTCGGTTATGAGCCGACCGCTCTAACCAACTGAGCTAAGGGTCCTGAACATACATGTACACATAAACATAAGGACGTCATACATACATCGTTTAAAAATTGGTTGCGGGGGCAGGATTTGAACCTGCGGCCTTCGGGTTATGAGCCCGACGAGCTACCGAACTGCTCCACCCCGCGTCAATGCTGTATCAAACAGCGACAAGAATAAATATACACCATTCCCCTGCATCAAGTCAAGTGCTGTTTTAATGGAATTTCCTCAAGGCAGGAATCGCACGCCATAACGCCCCTTCTTGGAACGATAAACCTCTACCATCCGCGGATCATGATACCCGAACAGCCAGCCGTCCTGCTCCAGACGTTTAGCGAAGCACCCAGCCTGAAATTTGGTTGTATAGAGCTTTCCGTAATATACCCAGTTCATCCTATGCGGCTCCTTACCGAAATGATAATGTAATGCTGTCATATTATGTCCAAACTTCCACAAAAAAAACGCCGTCCTCCGAAGTTCTCCGTCCCTCCCCATAATAAAAACAATCAGCCATGCCGTATACCGTGCCGGGATACGTATATGCTGATTGTTGTCTTGGGTTATAACCCATTCGCTTATTGGCCGTCGGCCTCTGCAAACCGGGCAGCGATGCTCATCAGCTCCTGCTCCATCGAATGCATCATCTGGATGAAATTCATCAGCTGCGCCTTCGTCTCCTCGGCCTCTGTGCGAAATCGCTGCTGGGAAACGCCTTCCCATTCGGCATTCAGCGTTTCAATGACCTGGGACAGCCTCGCGACCAATTCTCCGCCGTAGTCACTCCCGCTGCGAATGTCTGCCGCCGCGCGGCGCAGCTCCTCGGGCGATACCTCTATACGTCCTGACATAGATCCGCCTCACGCTCCTCCCTTAATCCCTCGTAAGCTAAGTAGCCTTCGTCTCAGCCAGTACGGCCTGAAATTGTTCTTCCTCTTCGTCCTGGTAACCCGTAAAAATAATCTCTTGGATATCCTCATGGTTAAACACGTAAGCAAACTCCGGGCTGACATACCCTTCCGGATACGGACAAGCCAGATAGTCGAACAATTGCGGCTGCTCAAGCGCCAAAATTTGCTTGCGTCCATAGATCACCAGCTTTTTCTCGCCTTCCTTCAAAATGACGATCGACCCGTTGGGCAGCAGCTGCTGTTGTTGCGTCATTACGTTCCTCTCCTTTTCTTACTCTGACGATGCGGTGCCGCCGGCGTGCGGCCCTGATTCATTTTGTTCAGAAACGCGGCGTTCCGCTGCTCCTTCGGCAATCCCAGTACGGGATAATGAGCTCTCAGCTTTTCCATATTGTTCTGGATGAACCGATATCGAGGGATGAACACAACGGCCAGGTACAAGCCGAGAATCAACAGGACGGAAAAAGCCGCCATGCCCATGACGAATCCGCCAAGGTCCCCGGTAACGGCAACCACGACGTAATACCCTGTGTAACCGATGCCAGCCAACAGCAAGGCCGCTTTGCCTGCTTTGCCGATGCCGCCTTTGCGTTCCATGGACTGGTACGTCCCTTGCCGCAGCGCTCTTGCATGCAGAACATAAAACGCAACGAGCAGCAGGAGCATCACCGCGATCGAGCTAAGTCCATATCCGATCGATTCGACACCGGCCATGTCATACATCATTTTCAAGATAGCCAGCTGGCAAGTGACCGCCAACGCCAATCCGTAAATCCCCAAGTACAGCACAAAACCGACCTCAGACCGGTACGGATTTACGCTCAGGCCAATTCCCCACAGCAGCATGGCCGCCCACACTGCCGCAGCCGCATAAAAATATACCGACATCATCGGCGCCGCCAGCGTGACCAGCGCGGGGATGAGCATAATGAATAAAAAGCATACGATGCCGCCCCGAATTTGCTCGGCGGGGATTAGCCGGAAATGAAACTGTTCTTCCTCTGAAATCTTCGTGCTCATCTATGACACTCCCTTTATTTGAACCATCCGGCTATCGTAGAACCTATCTTCTCCGCCCCCATTTTCAATCCTTCGGTTACGGTATCTTTCTTCCCATCCCCGTCAAAATCCGCGAACTTGATGCCGTCCATGACGTAGGAAGCGCCGACCGACACGCCGAAGCCGATGGCCGCACCCGCCAGGGTGCCGATCGGACCGCCCACTGCCGTACCGATAAGCGCGCCGGCTTTAGCGCCAGCCGCCGCGGAAGCGACCACGGTTCCCACGCCGACACCCACGTCGACGACGGCGTCTCCGGCTATTTTCGCCCCGCTTTTGTTTTCATTGATATTCGTGACCAGATTTCCCACCGTTTGCATGGCGATGCCGGCATAACCAAGCTTGCCGCCCTTCCAGCTGAGCGAGTCCTTCACGGCTGCGCCGGGCAGGACGTATTTCGGAATTCGGGGGTGATTCCGCCAATTGTACTCGGCATAGGATTTCTTGCGGATATTGGCAAGCATGCCGTTCGTCACATTGGCACGCATGTTGCCGCGCTTGTCTTTTTCAAGCCATACGCCGAAGCCGTTCCGGTACATATCCCAGTATTTGTACATCGTGCCCGATGCGGTTGCCGTTCCGAACAATACCCCTGCGGCCGCAAGCGGATTGCCCTTCCATTGATCCGCCGTGCCGCCGAATGGCGCGAGCGCATTGAATTCGACGCCCGCCGCCGTCACGGGCGGATCCGTCTTCTTATTTCCGTTCTGTGCCATACTCGCCTGAAGCAGCAGATGCGGACTCACCTGGGCGACCGATTGTTTGCCGAAATTCAGATTGCTCCCGAGCGATTGGTCGGTCTGCGAAAAATCCCCCGCTTTCTTCACGAGCTGGCCGCGATTCTGCTCCAGACGGCCTACGACAGACTGGCACGCGGCCCGGCATTGCGCAAGGCGCTGCTCTACCTGGGCGCGATGGCGCGATTCCCAGGACATGCTCTGGATGCGCTGCTGCATCCGCTCCTGAAGCGCTTGGACTTCCCGTGCAATATCAGATACCGCTGCGCCCTGCTGGTTCAGCATTTCAGGTACCACACGTATTTTGGTCATAGCTAACAATCCTCCATGTCATTGATCGAGAAGGCAAAAATTACAGTATGCGGGATCAGGATGCAACGTCTCTCACTTAATACGCTCGATGACCGCGCCGAGTTCGCGGATGATCTCGGTTACCGTAGCGCCCCATATTTGGTCCTGTTCGCCCTCGTTGCGAATCAGCCAATTGGATTGCGCTCCTCGTAACAGCTCGATTCCCTGAATCCGGCAGTTGAGATCCGGACAATAATACGCCGTGAAGGTGGCATATCTCTCCGGATGGCTGACGCAATCAGCCAAGTCATGAACGACCGATTCCGGATAGCCTTGAGCAAGCAGGTGCTTCCGAGGCTCCTGCTCCCCTTGCTCGGCGTTCATCCATTGCTGGAACCAGCCCTTAGGCAAGGCCAGTGAGCCTGTATCGCGATTTTTTCGGTCCTCCAGCTGCAGGTAACCGATGATCTTCAGCCAAGCCTCCGAAGGGGTTCCGAGCTCTTCCAGCACATAAAGCCTTTCACCGCCTGGCCCGATTTCGATATCCGCCTTCACGACAAGGCCGGAACTGTAATAAATGAAGCACTCCTTCGACGTTTCCTCCGAACCGGCCACCCTCATATGAATCGTTAACAAGGTCCGGCTGCATACTTCTATGTATTCCAGGAGCTCCTGCACAAGAACCGGCTCGTTATCGGCCGTTTGAATCAAACCCTTCTCCAGCAGTTCCTGCTCAATCTTGGCTACTTCGACAGGCATCTCTTCCGTGAGCGTTCCGCGAAAAGGGTCCTCCAACCCGATGACAGCCCGCGCACCGACAATGCCGGTTAATACAAAGAATTGCTTGCCGGTCAGTTGGATCCTGGACGGAATTTCCAAAGATCTCTCCTCCTTACGGTCAGTCCCGCCTATTTTGTGTTTGTTTTCGAAGTTATCATTACTATTATAGGTGAGACGTATCCTTCCCCTCTACCAAATCCTGGCCCTAAATTTATAGGAACATATACCCAAATCAGACGGCTCCCAAACCACCAAGCGGCAAAATACAAAAAAACATTCCCGGGCTTAGGCAATCACCTCTGGAATGTTTGAGCGGTTATGTTGGATTAAGCGGCTCATCCTTCCGGATAATGCCGTGATATAGAATCGTCATCAGTTGTTCGCTGACCGCATTCAGGCTGCCCAGACCATGGTACCATTCCGTTCGCGCCGTAAATTCATTGATAAAAGTCAAAAACGCGACCAGTACCTGCGGGGATATGTCTTTGCGGATCTGTCCCAGCTGCTGGCCTTTAAAAATCAGCATTTCGAATTCCGGGACAACGTATTTCTGATTGAACTGAAGCAGCTTGTCCATCTGTTCCGGAAACTTGGCCAGATCCGACACAAATTGCTGCGAGACGAGCGCCGAAAACTTCTCCTGATCCCTGTAGAACACGGTTAAGGCATCCAGCGGATCTTTGGCCTGCTCCATGATCCCGCGATAGATCGCCATCATCTCCTCGACCATGCGATCCACCACATGATCCAGTAAGCCCTCTTTGCTCTGATAATAGTTATAAATCGTCATCTTGGAAACGGGGACAGCTTCGGCAATCTGCTCCATGCTGGTTTTCACAATCCCATGCTCCAGAAACAACCTCTTTCCGGCCTCAAGCACCGCTTCTTTTTTTGCGTTCATCGGTAGATTAGATCCCTTCTATTCGGCTTCAGGATGTTTATGGCTAAATCAGCCGCTTACAGTCCTAATGTAACGATCCGTCCTTCGACTGTCAACCCGCGGCCGATATTACGTTATCTTGTTTCAGGAAACCAAAAAAAGCCGCCTCTGTGTCAGTTCACAGAGACGGCGGCCTGAGGATGAAGAATATCTATACGCCAAAGGAGGTTGGATTCGATCTCCAGGATTGTAGGAGCTCCACGTCCTCTGCTTGAATCCGGTTCTCCGATAACGCTACATCAATGAGTGCACCGTAATTGGACAGGCTCAGCAGCGGAATTCCCGCTTCGGCGAAGGCTTGTACCGCTTTATCCAACTGATAGCTGAATATGGCGAGCACCGCGAGCGGCTCTGCTCCTGCGTCCTTGACCGCTTGCGCCGCCTTCAGGGAGCTGCCGCCCGTGGAGATCAGATCCTCGATGACAACGACCTTCTGGCCGGGCTTGATCAAACCTTCGATCAGGTTTTCCTTGCCGTGGCCTTTGGCTTTGTCCCGAATATAGGACATCGGCAGGTTCATCTTCTGGGATACGAAGGCCGCGTGCGGGATCCCTGCGGTGGCCGTTCCGGCAATGGCCTCGGCTTCCGGATACTGCTCCCGAATGACGGCCGCGAACGATTCAGCAATGTAATCGCGAATGTCGGGATAGGACATGGTCAGGCGATTGTCGCAGTAGATCGGTGACTTGATGCCCGACGTCCATGTAAACGGCTGATGAGGTCTTAGGGAAACGGCCTCGATCTTAAGCAAATAAGATGCGATCTGATGCGGAATATTCGCGATGGTACTCATGCTTGAATCATCTCCTCAATAATCTGTTCTGCAGCTTGTCTCGGGTTATGGGACTCGGTGATCGGGCGGCCGACAACCAGGTAATGACTTCCCTTGCGGATCGCTTCCCCAGGTGTAAGCACCCGCGCTTGGTCACCGATATCCGCACCGGCAGGGCGGATACCCGGAATGACGGTTTTGAAATCCTTGCCGCAGGCGGATCGAATGGCCTCCACTTCCAGGGAGGATGCCACGACGCCGTGAAGTCCCGACTGCCGGGCCAACTCAGCATAACGCACGACGGTATCCTCCACCTGGCCGGGAATGCCGATTTCGTTATTCATGACATCCTGATTCGTGCTGGTCAACTGCGTTACCGCAATGATCGTAGGCATGGCAAGACCCGGGGTGTCCGCCACTGCGGCTTCCGCCCCGGCTTTTGCCGCCTGCATCATGAGCGCGCCGCCGCCGGCATGGACATTAAACATGTCCACGCCCAGCCGCGTTACGCTGTGCGAGCCGCCTTTGACCGTATTCGGAATATCATGCATCTTTACATCCAAGAACACGGAATAGCCTTTCGCTTTCAATTCTTTCACAAAGTCAGGACCGGCCGCATAGAACAGCTGCATGCCGACCTTCATATAACACGGGATGCCCTCCAGCTGACGTACCAATGCTTGTGCACGCTCGGCATCCGGGTAATCCAGGGCCACCATCAGGCGGCCCGCCATTTCATTGTAGCTGGCGTTCATCTGTACCCCTCCTTCCCGATTTTAAACCGGCATCGCTTCAGAGGAGAAGTTGATGGTCTCCAGCATCGTCAGAAGCTCGCGAACCGTATCGAGCGAGGTCATGCATACAACGCCATTCTCTACCGCTTCACGGCGGATTCGGAATCCGTCGCGCTGCGGCGTTTTGCCTTTGGTCAATGTGTTGAAGACAAAGTTCGCTTCGCCTGTGCGGATCATATCGAGAATGTTCGGCGTGCCTTCGGACAGCTTGTTGATGGTCGTCACGTCAAGACCCGCTTCTTTGAGCGCTGCCGCCGTACCGCCGGTTGCGATGATTTTATACCCCAGCTTATGGAAGCCCTTCAGCAGCGCAGCCGCTTCGGCTTTGTCTTTATCCGCTATGGTGGCGATGATCGCGCCCGTTGAAGGAATCTTCATGCCTGCACCGATGAGGCCTTTGTACAGTGCCTTGGCATACTTCACGTCGCGGCCCATAACCTCGCCGGTCGATTTCATTTCAGGTCCGAGGGTCGGCTCCACGCGGCGAAGCTTCGCGAAGGAGAAGACCGGCACTTTAACCGATACATGCTCGCTTTCCGGCCACATGCCTTCCTCGTATCCGAGATCCTTCAGCTTGCCGCCCATAATGGCCTGCGTAGCCAGGTTCGCCATCGGAATGCCCGTCACCTTGCTCAGGAACGGCACCGTCCGGGAAGAACGCGGATTCACTTCGATTACGTACACTTCGTTTTTATAGATGACGAACTGGATGTTGACAAGTCCGCGTGTATTGAGCTCTTTGGCAATCTTGATCGTAATTTCGACAATCTTGTCCTTCAAGTCCTGGGACAAGTATTGTGGCGGATATACCGCAATCGAGTCGCCGGAGTGAACCCCTGCGCGCTCTACATGCTCCATAATGCCCGGAATCAGCACGGTCTCGCCATCGCAGATCGCGTCAACCTCCACTTCTTTGCCCAGCATGTAACGGTCGATCAGAACCGGGTGATCCGGGTTGATCTTAACCGCCTCTTTCATGTAGCTCAGAAGCTCGCTGTCGGAGTATACAATCTCCATGGCGCGTCCACCCAGTACATACGAAGGTCTTACGAGCACGGGGTAGCCCAGCGATTGTGCCGTTTCTACGGCATCATCGACCGACGTTACGGTTTTACCTTTCGGCTGGGCGATCTCCAATCGGGACAGAAGCGCTTCGAATTTCTTGCGGTCCTCGGCTTCGTCAATGCTCTCCAGGCTTGTGCCCAGAATCTTCACGCCCGCTTTGCTGAGCGGCTCCGCGAGGTTGATCGCCGTCTGCCCGCCGAACTGCACGATGACGCCGATCGGCTTCTCCTGCTCGATGACATTCATGACATCTTCGAAGAAAAGAGGTTCGAAGTAGAGACGGTCCGACGTATTAAAGTCGGTGGATACGGTCTCCGGGTTGTTGTTGATGATAACCGCTTCATATCCCGCCTTCTGGATGGCCCATACGGCATGCACCGTGGAGTAGTCGAATTCGATCCCTTGACCGATCCGGATCGGACCGGAGCCGAGCACGATGACTTTCTCCTTCGCGGATTCGATGACTTCATTCTCCGTTTCGTAGGTGGAGTAGTAGTACGGCGTCGTTGCTTCAAACTCCGCTGCGCAGGTATCCACCATTTTGTAAACCGGACGCAATCCGTGCTCGCGGCGGAGGAATCCGATCGACTCCTCGGTCGTGTGCGTGCTGGCCTTGCCTTCTGCGCGGAGCTCGGCGATGGCACGATCCGTAAAGCCGAGACGCTTCGCTTCGTACAGCGTTTCGTAAGTCAGCGACGCTTCGCTGCGAATATGGTCTTCATACTTGATCAGGCGTTCGATTTTGTCCAGGAACCACCAGTCGATCTTCGTCAGGTCCTGAATCTGCTGCAGATCATAGCCCCGGCGGAACGCTTCCGCGATCAGGAACATCCGCTCATCGTCCGCTTTGATCAGGCGCTGCTGGAGCACTTCATCGCTCAGCTCGTTCGCGCCTTTCAGGTATAGACGGTGCACGCCGATTTCCAGGGAGCGAACCGCTTTATGGATCGATTCTTCGAAGGTGCGGCCGATTGCCATCACTTCGCCGGTTGCCTTCATCTGGGTGCCCAGCTTCCGGTTGGCATGGATGAACTTGTCGAACGGCCAGCGCGGAATTTTGCTGACGATGTAATCCAGCGTAGGCTCGAAGCAAGCATACGTCTGGCCCGTTACCGGGTTAACGATCTCGTCCAGGGTGTAACCCATCGCGATTTTTGCTGCCATCTTCGCGATCGGGTAGCCCGTTGCTTTGGAAGCCAGCGCGGATGAGCGGCTGACCCGTGGGTTTACCTCGATGACGTAATATTGATAGCTGTTCGGATCCAGCGCGAACTGCACGTTGCATCCGCCTTCGATGTTCAGGGCGCGGATGATTTTCAGCGATGCGGATCTGAGCATTTGATATTCGCGGTCAGACAGCGTTTGGCTTGGCGCCACGACGATGCTGTCGCCGGTATGAACGCCGACCGGATCGAAGTTCTCCATGTTACATACCACGATGCAGTTATCGTTGGCGTCGCGCATAACCTCGTACTCGACTTCTTTCATTCCCGCAATGCTCTTCTCGATCAGGCACTGCGTGATCGGGCTGTAGCGAAGTCCGGAGCTGACCGTTTCGCGCAGCTCCTCTTCGGTTGCGCAAATGCCGCCGCCGGTGCCGCCAAGCGTGTAGGCCGGACGCACGATCACCGGATAACCGATCTCATTCGCGAACTCTAGCGCCTCTTCCAGGGTCGTTACGATCGTGCTCTCCGGCACGGGCTGATCCAATTCGCGCATCAGCTCGCGGAACAAGTCGCGGTCTTCGGCTTTTTCGATCGATTCCAGCTGCGTTCCGAGCAGTTTGACGTTTTCCTGCTCCAGAATTCCGGCGCGGGCAAGCTCAACCGCCATGTTCAGTCCCGTTTGTCCTCCAAGCGTCGGGAGCAGTCCGTCCGGACGCTCTTGACGGATGATCTGGGTAACGAAGTCCAGCGTGATCGGTTCGATATACACTTTATCCGCCATGTTGGTGTCGGTCATGATGGTCGCCGGGTTACTGTTGATCAGCACGACCTCCATGCCTTCTTCTTTCAGTGCCTGGCAGGCTTGGGTTCCAGCGTAGTCGAATTCCGCTGCTTGCCCGATGACGATCGGACCGGAGCCGATGACGAGAATTTTTTTCAATGTATCATGTTTAGGCATATTATTGAGCTCCTTTCACGGCTGCGGCCAGAACCGCCTGGCGCGGTTTCCGGATTTCATTCTGTTTATGGTCTCTTATCATTTCAAGGAATTGATCGAACAGATAGCTGCTGTCGTGCGGACCAGGCGCAGCTTCAGGATGGTATTGCACCGAGAAGGCCGGGAATTTCGAGTGCTTCAAGCCTTCGATCGTTTTATCGTTGTTGTTGATATGCGTAACTTCCAGATCCGTCCCTTTGACGGATTCTTCGTTTACGGTGTATCCGTGGTTTTGGGAAGTGATGTAGCAGCGTCCGCTGGCAAGCTCTTTTACCGGATGGTTTCCGCCGCGGTGTCCGAATTTCAGCTTCTCGGTGTCCGCGCCGGCAGCCAGCGCAAACAATTGGTGGCCAAGGCAGATGCCGAAGATCGGATATTCGCCGAGCAGTTCTTTGACCATGTTGACGGCGTAAGGCACGTCTTTCGGGTCCCCAGGGCCGTTGGACAACTGAATGCCGTCCGGGTGAAGTCTGCGGATTTCATCGGCCGTCGTGTCATGCGGAACGACCATGACGTCACACCCGCGGGACGTCAATTCGCGCAGAATCCCGCTTTTTGCACCGAAATCGACCAGAACGATCCGTTCCTTTGAACCTGGACTAGTAAACATTTGCGGCGTCGAGGTTTTTGCCACCTGGTTGCGGAGTTCAGCGATCGTCGTATCGCCGAGCATCTCCTTAAGCTCTTCCACCGGTTTGTTGGAAGTGGTCAGAATGCCCTTCATCGTACCGTAATGACGGATGATACGCGTTAACATCCGCGTATCGATCTCGCTGATCCCCGGAATTCCGTATTCCTTCAACAGGCTGTCAACGCTGTATTCTGCACGCCAGTTGCTGGGAACAGGCTCATGACGACGAACGACGAATCCGTGAACGAACGGCCGAATGGATTCAAAGTCATCCCGCGTGATGCCGTAGTTGCCGATCAAAGGGTACGTCATGGTTACGATCTGTCCGCAGTAGGACGGGTCGCTCAGCACCTCTTGATATCCTGTAATCCCTGTATTGAAAACAACCTCTCCGGTCATTTCAGCATCCGCGCCGAAGGATTTTCCGCTGAACAGCGTTCCGTCCTCCAGTAACAATCTTGCCTGCATCCCGATCACTCCTGTCATCTATGTGTAATTTATTTTATAAGTCTTTTGCCTATTTGTTACTTAGAATCCGTTTTGTTCGGACCATTTCACTTCGCCGTCCACCCAAGTCATCACGGGCCAGCCTTTCAGCTTCCAGCCTGTAAATGGCGTGTTCCGGCCTTTTGTTGCGAACTCTTCCGGGTTCACTTCTTTCTCCGCTTCGAGATCGATCATGGTCAGGTCCGCTGCTTTACCGGCTTCCAGCACACCCGTTGCAAGACCGAATACACTTGCCGGATCGCTTGTCATCCGTTTTACGAGCAGGGCGAGATCCCATTTTCCCGTGGCGACAAACTTGGTGTAGAGCAGCGGGAACGCCGTTTCGAATCCCACGATGCCGAAGGGAGCCAGCTCCATGCCTTTTGCTTTCTCTTCCGCGCTATGCGGCGCATGATCCGTTACGATCATATCAAGCGTTCCATCCAGCAGACCTTCTATACAAGCCTCCACATCACGCGGTGTGCGCAGCGGCGGGTTCATCTTCCAGTTTGCATCAAGGCCGGGAATGTCTTCGTCGGAGAGAACCAGATGATGCGGGCATACCTCGGCCGTTACCGAGATGCCGATCGCTTTCGCCTGGCGGATCAATCTTACGGACTGCTCCGTGCTCACATGGCATACATGGTAATGCACGCCGGTGGCTTCGGTCAGCAGAATGTCGCGCCCGACATGGATCGCTTCCGACTCGTTCGGTATTCCTTTCAGGCCGTGCTGCTGAGCGAATTTGCCCTCGGTCACGCAAGCTCCTTTTACCAGCGAGTCATCCTCGCAGTGCGCAATGACCGGCATGCCCAGCGCTTTCGCTTTATTCATGGCATCTTTCATCATCTGTGCGTTCTGCACACCGACGCCGTCGTCCGTAAATCCGATCGCACCCGCGGCCTTCAAGGCCTCAAAGTCCGTCAGTTCGCGGCCCAGCTCGTTCTTCGTAATGGCTGCATATGGCAGCACCTTCGCAAGATTCGCCTCGCTGGCCTTATCCAGCACGAGCTTCACCGTTTCCGGCGTATCGGTCACCGGTCTTGTGTTCGGCATGCAGGCGATGGTCGTGAAACCGCCTTTGACTGCCGAGCGGCTGCCGCTCTCGATGGTTTCCTTGTGCTCATAACCCGGCTCTCTCAAGTGCACATGCATATCGATGAATCCCGGCGTGACCAGCTTGCCCTCGGCATCGATGATCTGAACGTGATCGCCCGGTTCCGGCAAGGCTGCGATATCGCTCGCAACCGACTGAATCAATCCGTCTGCAATGACGATATGTTTATCTTCGAGCTGTCCTTGTTCATTGATCACTTTGGCATTCTTTATCACTTGCATTTGCATCTTGGTTCCCCTCCGCAGCAGAAGCACCGTTCGCTTCTTTGTATATTGTATAATAAAAATTCATGTTTGTGTATAATTATTAATATTTATTCATTCTGTAAACCGTATTCCGCATGTTCGAATCAGACCATCGCCCGTTCCATAACCGCCATGCGAATGGGCACTCCGTTCGCCATCTGCTTGAATATCATCGATCTCGGGCTTTCCACGACCGCGTCGTCGATTTCAACGTTGCGGTTCACCGGTGCCGGATGCATAATCATGGTGTGCCCCGACAGCTTGGCCGCCCGCTCTTCCGTCAAGCCGTACTGCTCCCGGTACTCCGCGCTGGATTTGAACACCCCTTCGTTATGGCGTTCCAGCTGTACTCTCAGCATCATCACCACATCGGCCTTGAGCGCCTTTTCCATCGATACGTAAGGCGCATACTGAGCCAGCTCCGGAGCCTGCATCGTTTCCGGCGCGCAGAACTGCACATGGGCTCCGAACTTCTGCAGGGCCCACAGATCCGAACGAGCAACCCGGCTGTGCTTGATGTCCCCGATGATGGACACCGTTAATCCCTTAAGCTCGCCGAAGCTTTTCTTCATCGTGTATAGATCAAGCAGCGCCTGCGTGGGATGCTCATTGTTGCCGTCGCCCGCATTGACCAGCGGAATCGAGATCCGCTCCGCCAGCTCCTGCAGCACGCCGGCTGGCTTCAGCCGGATGACGCCCGCGTCGATTCCCATGGATTCCAGCGTTCTGACGGTATCGTAGATCGACTCGCCTTTCTCGACGCTGGATGCTGCCGCTGCAAAGTTCATGACCTCGGCACCGAGTCTTTTCTCAGCCATTTCAAACGAGAATCTCGTTCTGGTGCTGTTCTCGAAGAACATATTAACCGCAAATTTCGATTGAAGTACCGGCACCACTTTCTCGGACTGCGCTTCCCAATATGCTGCCCGATTCAGGATGGATCCGATTTCGTCTCTGCTAATATCCTTCAAACCTAAGAGGCTGCGTTCTTTCAATGAAATGGCTGTTGTCATGATTATCGTTCCTCTCTTTGGCTAATGGTCACTTCGTCCTTGCCGTCGATTTCGGTTAATGCCACCGTAATTTCCTCTTGTTTGGAGGTAGGAACGTTCTTTCCGATATAATCCGGCCGGATCGGCAGCTCGCGATGCCCCCGGTCTGCCAAAACCGCAAGCTGTATCATTCTAGGCCGTCCGCAGTCCATCAGGGCGTCCATTGCTGCCCGAATCGTCCGGCCGGTGTACAGCACGTCATCAAACAAAATAACCTTCTTGTCATGGATGTTCAGGTGCGCTAGGCTGTGCTTCGCTCCCTCACCCCGTTCCGCAGCGGCTCCATTGCTGTCCCGGTCATCGCGGTAAGAGGTCACGTCGATCTCTCCCCAAGGAATCGGAGTACCTTCGATCTCGTTCATTCGCTCCGCGATTCTTTGGGCCAGAAACACCCCGCGCGTGCGAATCCCGACCAATACGCAATCCTCGATCCCTTTATTTTTTTCCAATATTTCATGGGCAATTCTCGTTAGCGCGCGGCGGATGGCCGTCTCGTCCATAATCACATGCTGTTCGTTGCTCATCCTCTTGTCCTCCTTCTAAACGTTTGATTAGCCCTTTATCGTTCCTGACGATCCGTGGATTCATTCCACACAAAAAAACTCCTTGCCCGGCTGGACAAGGAGTTGATCTCATAGAGATGGTGTGGAAAGCGCAGCATCTATCCGCAGACAGAGCCATGCCTCCTGTTAATGAACCTCGGTTCACGTTACCTTGCCAGCCTCACGGGACTGATTTAAAGGTGCTATTCGATTGATCCCATTATGACAGACCCTACAAGAGATGTCAACAGCAATCATGTCGAACGTTGTCGCGTTCCAAGCATGTTCATAGCCTTGAATTAAAACTCGAATTCCACATCGCTGAGTCTTCTGCGAATTTCGGAAATGACGCGTTTCTCTTCCTCCTCGCCGTCGGCAATGAAGGTAACGGAGAAACGAACGAAGTGTCCTGCATCATCCCAAGGAACGGTGGAGATCAATTTCTCGCGAATCAGGTACTGGGAGAAGTCTTCCCCGGATTCAAAACGGCGTCCGCCTTTGACGCCTTTCGGAGCCTCCACATACAGGAAGAAGGAGCCTTTGGGCTTCTCCGCCGTAAAACCGAGTCCGTTCAGTACGTCGACCAGCATGTTGTGGCGGCGGGAATACTTCTCGGCGATCTTCTCCGTAATTTCCGGATGATCCAGACCGTAAGCGGCAGCCTTTTGGATGGCGATGAATTGTCCGGAATCGTTGTTGTCCTTCACGTCGCCAAACGCTTTAACCACCAGCGGGTTGCCGGCGATGAAGCCAATGCGCCACCCCGTCATGTTGTAGGATTTGGACAGGGAGTGAAGCTCCACGCCGACATCCTTCGCTCCAGGAACGGACAGGAAGCTCAGCGGCTTCAAACCATCGTAAGTGAGCGCAGCATAAGGTGCGTCATGAACAACCACCACGCCATATTTGCGGGCCCACTCGACAACCTCCGCGAAAAATTCGGCCGTTGCGCTGGCCCCCGTCGGGTTGTTCGGATAGTTCAGGTAGAGCAGTTTGGCACGGCGGGCAATGTCCTCGGGGATCGAGCCAAGATCCGGCAGAAATGCATTCTCTTTTTTCAGCTCCACATTGTAGACTTCGCCGCCTAAATACTTGGTATGCGTTCCGAGCACAGGATATCCGGGAACCGTCATGATCGTGATGTCGCCCGGGTTGATGAAGCAGGACGGCAGCATGGCCAGCGCCGGCTTGGAGCCGATGGAGTGCAGCACTTCCGTGGACGCATCGATGCCTTCGACGCCGAATACATTGCTCAAATAGCGAACAGCCGCTTCCTTGAACTCCGGAATCCCGTTATCCGCATATCCGCGGTTTTCCCGCTTCGCCGCCTCTTCCGCCAGCTTTGCCACGATGCCTGCATCCGCCATCTCATCCGGCTCGCCAACTCCCATATCGATCAATTCGGTATCAGGATGCTCCTGCTTCGCAGCCGCCTTTGCTCTCTTGATCTTCTCGAATTTATAAATGGCCGTATCTTTACCGTAATTAGCACCGCCAATCCGATCGGCAAAGCTCTGTTGAATGTACGTTTCCTGATATTTATCCATGCTCATGATTTGTATTCATCTCCTACTCTAGCTTTGTTACACATCCTAAATATGCAGGAAAATCACGACTGGAGCCATGCATTATATATCAGATGATTTGTACTTTTTAGGTTGAGTCGGAGCTGATACACACCATGGCCTCCCTGCACGAAGTCGGTTAAGGCAGCTCCAGCCATTCTGCTAGGAGCTCGTCGCGGCTTGCTGCCAGGGACTCCCGCTCGTTCCAACGCTCTTCGAGCAGCGACATGTCCGAATTGCCGCTTATCGAGCCTTCCGTTTCAAGCCAGCCGTCCAGCTGCCGGATGCGGGTCTCCAAACGGGCGATCTCCTCTTCCAGCCATTTGGATCTTTCCGCGGCAGAGCGATCAGGATGGTTGCGTTCGAATTTCTGGCCGGGCTTTTCGTTGGCTTTGGACGGCGGCGTCCCCCTTGGTAAAGAAACGGCATTCGTACCAGCTGAGAGTTCTCTTGACTGCAATGCGGCTTCAAGCTGGTCTTTCTTGGCCCGGAAATCATCATAATTTCCATGAAAGACGGTCAGCGTCCCTTGGTTCAAATCCCACACCTTGCCTGACACTTGGTTTACGAAATAACGGTCGTGGGAAATGGCAAGAACGGTCCCCTGATACCCCTGCAGCGCATCCTCCAAGGCCTCCCGGGAAGCAATATCCAGATGGTTCGTAGGTTCATCCAGGAGCAGCAGGTTCGGCTTTTGATGGATAAGGAGCGCCAGCCTCAATCGTGTCCATTCACCGCCTGACAGCTGGCCCACCGATCGGAACACGGCCGCGCCATAGAACAGATATCTTGCCAAAATCCCCCGGGCCTCTCCCTCTTCAACCCCGGCGTTCTCCCGAAAATATTGGAGCACCGTTTCCTTCGGATTTTTCGGCTCCTCCTGCTGGGCCAGATATCCCACGTCGACTCGCGCGCCCCATTCAAGGGATCCGGAGTCGGGCATAAGCTCGCCCACCAGCACTTTGAACAGCGTCGTTTTTCCGCTGCCGTTCGGACCCATCAGCGCAATTTTTTCGCCGAATTCGATAAGACCGGAAGCCCCTCCCAGCACCGCCTGATTCCCATAGCGAACCTCAACTTGTTCAAAGTATGCCACGCGGCGGCCGGAACGATCCTGAGGATTTAGTTCAAAATCAGCCTGTCTTCGTTCCAGCACGGGTCTCTTGACCCGCTCCATCCGCTCCAGTGCCCGCCTCATGGAAGCTGCGCGTTTGAAGAACTTCTCATTGCCGCCAATCCGGCCGAACTCTTCAAGCTGCTTGATGGATTCCTTCATTTTCTTGATTACTTTCTGCTGCTCCTGGTATTCGGCGAACTGCTGCAGCAAACGCTCTTCCTTATCTTTCATGAACGCAGTGTAGCCACCATAGGCAGTGAAAGCTTCGCCATCTTCAAGCTCAATCGTTTTGGACACGACCCGGTCCAGAAAATATCGGTCGTGGGAGATAATGACGCAGGTACCCGGATACTCGCGTAAGAATTCCTCCAACCATTCCGTGCGTGCCAAATCCAGATGGTTGGTCGGTTCATCAAGCAGGAGCAGATCCGGCTGTACGATCAGCTGCGATGCCAGCACGACTCGGGTCTTTTCTCCGCCCGACAACGAACCAAAAGCCAGTCCGTATTCACTTTTGGGTATTTGCAGCCCGGTAGCGATTTTATCGATGCTCGCTTCCAGCTCATAGCCGCCCTCTGTTTCAAACCGTTCCTGAAGCGCTGCATATTTCCGCAGCACTCGATCAAGCAGCTCAGCATTCCCGGCGATGCCCGGATCACTCATTCTCTTCTCCAGTTCCGTCATTTCCGTGCGGTATTCCTTCAAGTGAATCAACCCATGGGACAGTACATCCAGGACCGTCCAGGAATCCATATGGCTCGGTATCTGCTCCACATACCCGATCACTGTATCCTTCTTGATGGCAAGCTGCCCTTCATTCGGCTGATCCAATCCGGCAAGCAGGCGCATCAGCGTGGACTTGCCGCTTCCGTTTCTGCCGATAAGCGCTACCTTCTCGCCTTCCTGTATTTCAAACGATATCCCGTCCAATACCAGCTGGGCCCCGTGGTATTGCGTCAGTTTCTGTACATTGATCATATTCATTCTTGGTTCCTCCTGTATGCTGCGAACAATACCAAAACTCTGTTCGAGCGCATGAATTAGGGAGAAGAACCGGACTGCAAACGCAAAAAGGGTCCACAGAGCAAGCTCCGCGGACCCTTAAGAATCGTAAGCCTTAAATCGGCTTAATCCGTGCAGGCAGGCAGGTGACTTCTCGCGATGGTACAACTCGTATCATTAAAATTGGACAGACCTCTCCCGTTGTTGAGAAATGCATGAACAATGCCAGCCATAGCGATAGGCAGCTGGCTAATACGGTTGTTGACCATCTCGATATTCATCCTGCTCACCTCCTTCATCAAAGTTATCGTCACTATACCATATCCATGGTTTGGAAGGCAAGACAAATAGCCCAGCAAAGTGGAGCCCATGCTTTGATGCTTACTCTAAACCTTTGTGGGACCCATGCTTATACATGCGAAAAGGGACCGCTAGCGGCCCCTTAAAATCGTCAACAGCTCATTCATATCGCTCGGCATCGGTGCCGAAAACTCCTTATATTCCCCGGTCGAAGGATGGACAAAACCCAATACGGCCGCATGAAGCGCTTGTCCGTTCAATTTGATCCCCTTGCTCTTGCCGTAAACGGGATCCCCTACGAGAGGATGCCCGATATATTTCATGTGCACGCGAATTTGATGGGTACGACCCGTCTCCAGCTTCAGCTCGAGGAGACTGTAATCTCCGAACCGTTCCACCACGGTAAAATGCGTCACCGCATGTTTGCTGTTCCGGTCCGTGACGGTATACAGTTTGCGATCCTGGGCGTCCCGGCCGATCGGTGCGTCAATGGTTCCCTGATCATGGCTGATATTGCCGTGCACCAACGCCAAATAACGGCGGTTCACGCTGTGCTCCTTCAACTGGGCGGCCAGCGAAGCATGGGCTTTATCATTCTTCGCGGCCATGATCAGGCCCGTAGTATCCTTATCGATCCGATGGACGATGCCGGGGCGAAGCTCTCCATTGATTCCCGACAAATCCTTGCAGTGAAACATCAATGCATTCACTAGCGTGCCGGACGAATGTCCCGGAGCCGGATGGACAACCATTCCCCTCGGCTTGTTTACGACAATCACGTCCCCGTCTTCAAACGCGATCTCAAGCGGGATGTCCTCGGGAATAATCTCGACGGCCGATGGCTCGGGAACCTTCAGCACGATGCGGTCACCCTGACTCACTTTGTAATTCGGCTTGATTGGGCCATCGTTCACACTCACATGTCCGTCCGCAATCCATAACTGCACCTGGGAACGCGACACATCTTCCCCAAGATTTTCCGTTATGTATTTATCGATACGGGTTTTGGCAGCGTCGGCATCCACCGTCCATTCGATGGCTTCCGTTTCCTGACCGTTCTCATCTGTCCAATCCGTATCTGTATCCTTACCGTCTAGCACCATCATTCAGTCCCTTCTGTGCCTGAAACTTCACTTGTTGTCTGCATCTTCTCGCGTCTTCCTTCCAGAAGCGTGTCCAATATGATCAATCCCACGCCGATCACGATGCAAGAATCGGCAATATTGAAGATCGGGAAGGTGTAACTGCCAAAATTAAACTGCAGGAAATCGACGACCTCTCCCATTATCAATCGATCGATGAAGTTTCCGAGTGCCCCTCCAAGTACAAGCGCAAGCGCGGTCGGCAGCAGCTTGCGTCCTTCTTTCGATACCTTCCGCAGGTACCAGACGATTCCGCCCACAACGATTATTGTCACAATGATGAAGAACCATAACTGGTCCTGAAGTATGCCGAACGCGGCTCCCCGGTTCCGACTGGACGTGATCAGGAAGAAATCCCCGATGACCGGTATCTGTTCATAAAGCTCGAGCTTGGTAGCAATCAAGTACTTGGTTCCCTGATCGATAAGAAATAAAACAAATGCAATCAAATAATATACCACTTGTTTATGTCACTCCGTTCTTGTCTTCTCCAATCAGGCGAACATCTTCGCTGATCGGTCCGTAACTCGTCTTATTGTAGCACAGCGGCTCAGAAACCGTCCATTCCTGTCCAGCGGCGAGAACATTTTCCGTCAGTAAAACCTTATCGATGGGTGCACTCTATACCTATGAACCAAGAAGGTCAACTTCGGGACCATGAAAGGAGCCTGACATGTCGCATCTCACTCAGGAGCAACTTCATAATTTGCAACAAAAGCTGATGGATCGAAAGGTTGAACTTGAACGGCGCATGGTCAATAACGACCAACACGGGCTGGGAGAATCGGAGCGAGATATGACCGGCGAGCTGTCCCATATTGATAATCACCCTGGCGATGTGGGAACCGAAGTGTTTGAAAGAGGAAAAGACCTCGCGCTTCAGGACAGGGTGGATCAGGAGCTGCAGCGGGTTATTTTTTCGCTAGAAGCCATTCATCATGGCCGTTACGGCGTGTGCCTTACCTGCGACCAGCCCATTCCGTACGAGCGGTTGGAGGTTATCCCGGATACGCAATATTGCGTAGAACATACGCCTCGGGAGCGCGTGTCCCGCGACCGTCCGGTCGAGGAGGACGTTCTAGCTCCCGCTTTCGGAAAATCCAGTATGGATGAGCACGAATATGCTGCATTTGACGGCGAGGACGCCTGGCAGATCGTTGAGAGCTGGGGGAACTCCAATTCCCCGGCTTTGGCGGAAGGTAACGAAATGGACAGCTATAACGAAATGGATATCGAGAATGGCGACGATCAAAGCGGGTTCGTGGAGGTGTACGAAAACTTCGTTGCCACCAATATCGATGGCTCGGAAGTGTTTATCGTACGCAGTCCCCAATATGTCGATTACCTAAACCGGGGCGAAGGAAGCTATCTCCTTGACCCCAATGGCGACCCGGATGATGAATCATTCAGCTGATTAAGCGTCTTACCCGGCAGCATATGACTTGCAGCGGCTGCCGGGCATTACATAATCCATTACGTCAGTTCAAGCTGCCGCTGAACAATCCGGACAATATCCGCGATGTAATCGCCGATAATAGGCAAATTCAGCGCGCCAAGGGCCTGAAGGGCATATATGATGGTTGCCGCAAAAAAAGTAAACCCGATCGCGATTCCCACGCCGCGTGCCGACCCGGCCAGCAGATTGGTCCATATCAATTTCCAGGGGCGGTTCAACAGCTGGGTGTATTCCGCGATCCGGGCCTTCTCCAGCTGCTGCGCGATGTCCGTGGTCATGCGGTGTATGGCGCCCAATTGGTCCCGCTCTGCTTCCACAAGCGATTTATTCTTTTCGGTTGATAACGCATTTTCCGGCTTCTCTGCCATATTCACCGCCCCCTTGCCACTATACTAGGCAGACTCTGGAAAAACAGATCAGGATCCGCTTTCTTCCTGCTTGAAACCTTACATAACATGCATGAGAATTCGCTGATTATTATGCATCTGTTGGAAGCATCTCATTCGCACGGAATCCTCCGAACAAAGCCGGTGCTTATTGTGGACAGCAAAAAACCACCGCCATTTCATGGCGGTGGTTTAATAATATCAACGATTCTCAGACGATATGGATGCCAATGGTTTTGCCGCCAAGCTCAACCCGCTCCATGCCTTCGCTTTGTCCGTATTGCAAATCGTTAACCAGAACGTTTTCGCGCAGCACATCTTCAAATGCGGTGATCGCAGCTTGAAGCTCATCATCCGTATCGAGAGTCAAGTTCACCCGCTTCTCGATCGGGAGGTCCAGCTTCTTGCGCGTATCCTGCACGGCACGCACCACTTCGCGAACCCAGCCTTCCTGCTCCAGCTCCGGCGTGATATCCGTATTGAGCGCAACGGTTAACCCGTAACCCGAAGCGGATGCAAAGCCTTCCTTCGCCTTCTTCTCTACCAGCAGCTCTTCGGGCGTGATCTGCAATTCTTCGCCTTCCGGTGAAGTTACGTTCACGCCGCCCGATTGGACCACCTTGCGGGTCTCGTCACTGCTCATTCCCTTCAGGAAACCTTGCAGGAAGCCGATATTTTTACCGTATTTCTTGCCTGCGACCTTCAGGTTCATTTTCAGCGTGAAATCAACGAATCCGCTGTCGCTGGTCTCCACCTCAATCGCTTTGACGTTGATCTCGTCCTTGATGATGTCTTCATACCCCGCGAGATCGAACTCGCGATCCATGGATACGATGAGGTTGGACAGCGGCTGACGCGTCTTGATTCCTGTCTCGTTGCGGACGTTCCGCGCAAGCTCTACGATCTGTCTTGCCGTCTCCATGTCCTGCTCGAGCGCCTTGTCGATCAACGCTTCGTCGGCTTGCGGGAAGTCGGCCAGATGCACGCTCTCGCCGCCGCCCAGGTTGACGAAGATATCTTCGGACAGCATCGGCGTGAATGGCGCCATCAGCTTGGATAGCGTCAACAGCACGTGCGTAAGCGTCCCGTAAGCGGCCAGCTTATCTTCACCGAGTCCGCTGCCCCAGAAACGATCGCGCGAACGACGGATATACCAGTTGCTCAGCTCATCCACATAAGCTTCGATCGCCTTGGCCGCGTTAAGGAAATCATTGACGGCCAATCCCTTGTCAACCACTTGAATCAAGCTGTTCAGGCGGGAGAGAATCCAGCGGTCCAGCTTGTGGTCCGATCCCTTGAAGTCATGCTCCTTCGGATCATAGCCGTCGATGCCGGCATACAATGTCAGGAACGCATGGGTGTTCACCAGCGTGTCCACAACCTTGGATTTGGCTTCGCCGACGATTCCTTTCGAGAAACGTTTGCTGTTCCATGGCGCACTGTCGGCGAGCAGCGCCCAACGGAACGCATCCGTGCCGTACTCCTCGATGATTTCCCAAGGATCGATGACGTTGCCCTTGGATTTGGACATCTTCTGTCCGTTCTCATCGAGAATATGGCCCGTGGCCATGACCGCTTTATAAGGCGCTTTACCGGTGAAGAGGGTCGATACGGCGAGCAAGCTGTAGAACCATCCGCGCGTCTGGTCGATCCCTTCGCAGATCATATCGGCAGGATACTGCTGTTCGAACTTCTCCTTGTCCTCGAATGGATAATGGTATTGCGCATACGGCATCGACCCGCTGTCAAACCATACGTCGATGACTTCCGAGGTCCGTTCCATCACGCCGCCTTCGCAATGCGGGCATTTGACTTTCACTTCATCCACATAGGGCTTGTGCAGCTCCAGATCCTCCGCCACCTCGCCTACGGCGTTAGCCCGAAGCTCCGCAATGCTGTGCGGCGAGAACTGCCCTTCGCAAGAATCGCAGACCCATACGTTAAGCGGCGTTCCCCAGTAACGGTTCCGGCTGATATTCCAGTCGACCAGGTCTTCAAGGAATTTGCCGAAGCGTCCCTCGCGTACATGGCCCGGATACCAGGTCACCTCGTTGTTGTTGGCGATCAGCTGATCCTTAACCGCCGTCGTTTCGATAAACCAGCTCTCCATCGCATAATAGAGCAGCGGGGATTTACAGCGCCAGCAGAATGGGTAACTGTGCTCGTATTTCTCCTTGCTGTACAGAAGTCCTTTTTCGGACAATGCCTTCACGATGTCCAGATCGCAATCCTTGACGAAGCGTCCGGCAAAATCCGTCACTTCATCGGTATAACGGCCGTGGCCGTTCACGACGCTTACGAAGCTGATGCCATTCTCGCGGCATACGCGGTAGTCGTCTTCGCCGTGCGCAGGAGCCATGTGCACAATCCCCGTACCGCTTGCATCGGTAACAAAGGATGCGCCGACGATGAGGTTCGCTTTTTCCGCTTTTACATACGGGAACGGAGGGTCGTAAGTCTTGCCGACCAGCTCGGAGCCTTTCAGCGTCGATAGAACGGTAAACTCGCCTTTCATGACATCCTCTACCAGATTTTTAGCCACGATATAGATGCCGTCCTCCTGCTCGACGCGGGCGTAATCCATATCCGGATTAACAGCCAGTGCCACGTGGGATGGCAGCGTCCAAGGCGTCGTCGTCCATGCCAGCACATACTCTCCGCTGTCATGCAGCTTAAACTTCGCCGTTGCGCTCAGGTCTTTAACATCCTCATACCCCTGTGCCACTTCGTGGGAGCTCAGTGTCGTCTGACAGCAAGGGCAGTACGGGCTTACGCGGTGGCCGCGGTACAGAAGGCCCTTGTCATGAATCGTCGCCAAAATGTTCCATACGCTCTCGATGTAGTTGTTCTCAAGCGTGATGTACGGATGATCCAGATCGGTCCAATACGCAATCGCTTCGGTCAGCTCGCGCCATTTATGCTCATATTCAAATACGCTGGCTTTGCACTTTTTGATAAAAGCCTCCACGCCATAATTCTCGATCTCCTGCTTGCCGGAGATGCCAAGCTGCTTCTCTACGCCAAGCTCAACCGGAAGCCCGTGCGTATCCCAGCCCGCTTTCCGAACGACATGGTAGCCCTTCATCGTCTGATAACGGCCCACAAAATCCTTGATGACGCGGCCGAGCACGTGACCGATATGAGGCGCGCCGTTCGCGGTTGGCGGACCTTCGTAAAATACATAATTCGGCTTGCCGGCCCGCAGCTCGATTGATTTCTTGAACGTGTTCTCCTCGTTCCATTTGTTCAAGATGCGCAGCTCTCTTGCCCGCGCCTTCTCCTTGACGTCTACTCTGTTCATGCAGATCTTCCTTTCACTTCGTAAATGTTCTGTGAAAATAAAAAAAGGCCCCGTCCCCCAAGGGACGAGAACCTGTTCTCGCGTTACCACCCTAATTTCGCCCGGCCGACTTCTAATGGAAGCCTGCTCAAACGACACCTCAATGTCCATGCCTGTTCGTAAGGCAAGGTCCGATATAACGTTCGGCAGACGGCTTAGCTTACGCACGCGGTCACAGCGCTTCAGCTTCACTTCTCCGGGATGATCTTCTGCTAGGCCTGAACGCCGGGCTTTCAGCAACTGCCGGCTCTCTGGGGGACAGATCCTTCGCGTACTATTCCCATCAACGAATTACGGTATGAATCAACAATATGTTATTAGTTATAGACGACTTCGCGGAAAAAGTCAACCGGATACCCGCCTAGTATACCTCTTTCGGCTCCAGACTCGGTTCGCGGTTCTCCAGCGTCTCCCAGCCTTCCTGCTTCAGAAGCTCCAGCTGAGCCTCTACCAAGGAGCGGAAACGGGTGCGGTAGATGGAGGCCTGCTTCTTCAGCTCTTCAACCTCCAGCGCGATTTTGCGGGATTTCCCGAGCGCATCGTTAATGATCCGGTCCGCATTCTTCTCGGATTCCTTAATGATCAGCTGAGCTTCCTTCTTCGCGTTGTTCTTCAGCTCATCCGCCGCCTCCTGGGCGACAATGATGGTCTTCGATAAGGTTTCCTCAATATTCGAAAAATGATCCAGTCTTTCTTGCATCGCCATCAGCTGGTTGCCTAATTCTTTATTCTCCCGGATCACACTTTCATAATCCTTAATAATCTGATCCAAAAACTCGTTGACCTCGTCCTCATCATAACCGCGAATTCGACGGGCGAATTCCTTGTTATGTATATCAAGCGGTGTCAATGGCATGGTGTGCACCTCCTAAATATATGGGCCTTACAGGACGGTCCGTCCGCTGTGTTAGCCAAACCACCCGTCCGTGAAGACAATAGCGGTCATTTACGATTTATCGGCAAATCCATTGTCATTTTGAATGTTCCCTGTATGGTTTCGACAAAAAAACGGCAATTCCTTCAAAGGTCAAGCATATTTCCCAACCTTGATACGGTACCGCCCTTTTTTCGTCAGGCCGCCCGTCTCCAGTACTTTAAAACGTCCAAATCCTTGGATGGAGACGACATCGCCTTCTTTTAAATTCGTGGAGGGATCCTCTTCCACTTTCCAGTTGACGCGGCACCGGCCGGCCTTGATCGGCACGACGATTTTTGTGCGGCTGATTCGGTAGGCATCGCTGGCGATTCCGTCCAGTCTCATGGAAGATACCGTAATGTCCATCGCCTCAAAATTCGTGCGGGCCACCTGAAGCTTGTCCAGCGGCAGCAGATCCGTCATGACATGCACCCGGTGGACCTGACTGAGATTCAGATGCAGGAAGGCGCTGATATCGTCGGCAACGACCGCATGGCAGCCGTCCGCAAGTACATGGATATCACCGATCTTGGATCTCTTAATGCCCAGACCCAGTATCGACCCCATATAATCGCCATGCTCCAGCTCCAGAAACTTCTGATCTCCGGAAGAGATGCTGAGCACCTTCATCTTCAGATCCTCGCCCTCAAGCGCCCGGTAATCCGGAGCAATCATCGCCCGCACGCGTTCGGCATCAGCATGTCCGCCATCAAACACGGCATGCACGTCCGGATGACGATTCACGAGCGATTCCAGAATGAACCGCTGCCTGGGATCCAGGAAATCCGTCAGCTTGGTTTCATGATATTGTCCGGCATTGACCACCCATTCCCAAGCCCGGTCCACAAATTCCCGTTCGTCCTTGTGAAAATGATCGTAGATGTCCAGTTTCATCATTCATTCACCTGCTAGAGGAAATATCCGAGAATGGCGTATACGCCGCGCTGTGCCAGCTGCAGGACGAACAGCGCGATAATCGGGGAAATATCGATCATGCCCATAATCGGCGGAATGAACCGACGGAAAGGCGCCAAGTATGGCTCTACCAGCTTGCCAAGCAGCTCCCCGACAAAGCTTTCCCTCACATTCGGAAGCCATGACATTAAGACGTAGACCAAGATCATGTAAAAATAAATTTGGAACAGCGTTCCAACGATACTGTAAATTTCGTAGGTCAAAGCCTAAATCACCTCATTCTGTTATATTCATGCTCGTCTGCTAGAATCTCCGAGATCGAACCTTGGATCTCAACGGTATCCGGCGTGCATAGGAAGATGTTCCCGCCCACCTTCGAGATTCCGCCGCTAAGCGCATAAACGGTTCCGCTAAGAAAATCGATAATGCGCAGCGCCTGATCATTCCTCACGCGCTGAAGGTTGACCACAACCGTTCGGAATGACCGCAGATGATCTGCAATCTCCTGTGCTTCATCATATGAACGAGGCTCGACTAATACAACCTTAACGTTCTTCTGCGAATGAATGCTAACGATGTTGCCGCTCTTTTGGTTTTTCCGATGATCAAACGGCGTTGCCTCCACCGGCTCTTCCTGCGAGGCCAGAACCTCGCGTTCCACAACTTCTTCTTCCTCTTGCAGTCCCAAGAAATTCATAAACCGGTTCATCACGCCCATCGTCAATCCTCCTCTTTCCCTACTAAAATTGAGCCGAGACGCACCCAGGTCGCCCCTTCCTCTATGGCAACTTCAAAGTCATTGGACATGCCCATGGACAATTCGGTCAACGGCTCCGCCGTAAGCGCCTGCTCGTTCAGCTCATCTCTTAGTTGTCTTAAACCACGAAATACAGGACGCGTCTGCTCCGCCGACGATTCGTATGGAGCCATGGTCATGAGTCCGGTTACCTTTACGTGCGAAAGACTGTTGATTTCCTTCAAAAACTCGGCTGCTTGCTCGGGAGGCAAGCCGTACTTGGATTCCTCACCCGAGATATTGACCTGCATCAAGGCGGATACCTGCAGATTCAGCGCAGCCGCCCGCTTCTCCAGCTCATGGGCCAAAGACAAGCGGTCGAGCGAATGAATATATTGAAATTTATCAATGACATCCCGGACCTTATTGGTCTGAAGATGGCCGATGAAATGCCATGTGCCGCGGTTGCCGAGTGCATTCCACTTCGCCTGGGCATCCTGCCAGCGGTTCTCGCCGATATGCAAAAGTCCGTGATCCAGTACCGAAGCCGTCATATCCAAGGAGACATATTTCGTGACCGCAATCATATTCACATCATTCCGGTCCCTGCTGCTTCTTGCGCAAGCCTCCGTTATTCGCTGTTCCACTTGATCGATACGTTCCTTCAAACTCAAGGGACGACTCACCTCTTTCTCATCCCGATCCAACTCGCCATCCGACCCGTAGTCCCTCCATCTTTGCGATAGGAGAAGAACCGATCGTGATTGCAGCTTGTACACCATGATGTACATTCGATATGTTCCGCCAATATTCCTGCTTTAATCATAATGTGTCTGTTTATTTCTTTCAAGTTCAGCATGTATTTCCCGTGTCCCTTGTCGATATAAAAAGCTGAATTTGTAACTTTATCGCCTGAGAATCCTTCGAATCCGAGTTCGCGGACACGCTCCATGACCCGATCATCCACCTCGTAACAGCATACGCCGATCGACGGACCGATGGCTGCATGGAGGTTCCGAGGCAAGCTTCCGTATTCCGCAGACATCCTGACCACCATTTGTTCGGCTATGGCACCCACGGTTCCCTTCCAGCCAGCGTGGGCCAGACCGACGGCGCCCGTGACCGGGTCCCAGAAATACAGCGGCACGCAGTCGGCGTAGAAGGAAGTCAGCAACACGCCGGGAACATCGGTTACAAGCCCGTCCGTATCTTGATAGGCCGAGGCCCGGTCCAAGCTCCCTCTGCCCCTGTCCTTATCATGAACGACGCCAATCCGGATGCCGTGCACCTGCTCGCCGCACGTCCAGTCTTCGAGAGAAAAGCCAAGCGCTGCGGCGACCCGCTTCCGGTTCTCGACAATGTCGCCCGGCTCGTCTCCGACATGAAAGGCCAAATTCAAACTGTCATAGGGTATCCGGCTCACGCCGCCATGCCGGCCCGTGAACCCGGCCGTGAGTGCGGCCGCTGACTTCCCTTCCCATTTTTCGAGCACAAACAGACTCGGTGTCTGCCGATCTTGACTAACAAACGGTTCCATGAACATTCACCTCTATGACCAGTGTAACAGAAAACATACGCCGGAGACATATGAACCCGCCGTTTGGTTAGAAGGATCGACGGTCAGGACGATCCAGATACTCCACCGGTTCCTGATCATCCGGCGTTCTCCGCAGTTCCTCCATTTTGACAAGGACCACGTCCGAGCCGATCTTGACGATATTCCGCCACGGTATGATCAGATCGCTTCCGCCGCCGAACAGCCCCATGAATTTGCCGTAGCTCGGCACCACGATCGCTTCAATCCGGCCCTGCCGCAAATCCAGCTCCAAATCGCTGATTTGCCCGAGCCGCTTGCCGTCGATGATATTAATAACATCCTTTGTTTGAAAATCGGAAATTTTCATCTTTTTCCCCACCATTTGATTATCAGGTATCATGAGCATCACACCTTAGATGTATTTGAAGGTTATCCGTCCATCCCTGTTCAATCCGTATCCCTCTGTTCAATATATGATCCGCTTGGGTAAAATAGCTTATTTAAAACGAAAAAAACGACCCCATAAACGGGATCGTTGTCTGTTCGTTTGATTGCTGGGCTTCTTAAGTTTTGACGTGCTTTTGCATCTGCTTGATCGCCGACTTCTCCAGGCGCGACACTTGGGCTTGGGAGATACCGATTTCATCGGCAACTTCCATCTGGGTTTTGCCTTCGTAAAACCGCATGGACAGAATCATTTTTTCGCGCTGCCCGAGCTTGTGCATCGCTTCCCGGAGAGCGATTTCCTCAATCCAGGACACATCCTTGTTCTTGTCATCACTGATTTGATCCATCACATATATCGGATCGCCACCGTCATGATAAATCGGCTCAAACAGCGAAACGGGATCTTGAATGGCATCGAGTGCAAAAACAACGTCTTCCTTGGGCACATTCAGCGCTTCGGAAATTTCAAAAATCGTTGGTTCACGCGAATTCGCATTGGTCAGCTGATCCCGGACCTGAAGTGCCTTGTAGGCAATATCGCGCAGTGATCGGGAGACGCGAATCGGGTTATTGTCCCTTAAGTATCGACGTATTTCTCCGATAATCATCGGTACGGCATAAGTGGAAAATTTAACATTTTGCGATAAATCAACATTGTCGATGGCCTTCATCAATCCGCTGCAGCCTACCTGAAACAGATCATCAACGAACTCTCCCCGATTGTTAAACCTTTGGATGACGCTGAGCACCAGTCTCAGGTTGCCGTTCACCAATTTTTCTCGGGCCGACCGTTCATTGTTCTGCTGCAGATTATGAAACAGCTCCCTCATTTCCACGTTCGTCAGAACAGGCAGTTTTGACGTATCCACACCACAAATTTCAACTTTGTTTCGCGTCATGATGACTAACCTCCCAAGGAGAAACATTACTGTACATTATCTCCGAGGGGGGTTATTTTATTCCTTGCGATTTCCAGTTACACCATCTTGTTGAATTCTTTGCGGAGCCGTTTAATGATTCTCTTCTCCAATCGGGAAATGTAGGATTGCGAGATTCCAAGCAGGTCTGCCACGTCTTTTTGCGTCTTTTCTTCCCCGTCCTGCAGGCCGAAACGAAGCTCCATAATCATGCGTTCCCGGTCGCTCAATTTATCGAGTGCTTTTTGCAGCAGCTTCCGGTCGACCTGCTCCTCGATGTTGCGGTAGATGGTGTCGTTCTCGGTGCCCAATACATCGGACAGGAGCAATTCATTGCCGTCCCAATCGATATTCAGCGGCTCGTCGAACGAGACCTCGCTTCGCGTTTTGTTATTCCGGCGCAGGTACATCAAAATTTCGTTTTCAATGCAGCGCGAGGCATACGTGGCCAGCTTGATTTTTTTCTCGGGGTCAAACGTATTCACCGCCTTAATCAAACCGATGGCACCGATCGATACCAAATCTTCGATGTTAATGCCGGTGTTCTCGAATTTGCGGGCGATATAAACGACCAGACGCAGATTACGTTCGATCAGCATGGCCCGGGTGGCCGCATCGCCGGTAGGCAGCTTTTTGAGCAAGAACTCCTCTTCCTCTTTCGTTAGCGGAGGCGGAAGCGCCTCGCTTCCTCCGATATAGTAGATTTCCTGACTCTTCAAACCCAGCATAAAAAGTACGCGGTAATACTGCAGCTGCAATGCTAATCTCCATTTAACGGGCATCTCTTATCCTCCTAATGCGTTTTCCCGAAGGTTTAACTGACTTCATAAAGATCATCTTTAGGCTCCTAATCCGGAAAGGATGGATTTTCATGAAGATTTTCAAAGACTTATCCATCGCTCGAACGTTGGGTCACAGACTCGAACACTATGAAAATGGCTTCACCTGTCATTATCCTGCAGTCTTGGCTTCGCCTGATTTCAGACCGGTCGCCTCATGATTCTGAGAATCGCCCGTTATGGCAGGTTGTGCATTCTTCGGCGTCCCCTCACCTTCCGTCAACGCCGGATGGATGATGGCCCTGTATGCCCTGTCTCCCGAAAGCGTCCCGCCGTCAAGACCAATCAGCACCTTGGATGCCGCGTATTCAAATCCCCCCAGCTCGACTCGCACCATGTCAGGCTTCAGCGCAAGCATAAATGCAGCCCCCCGGTTGACGCCGCGATACGGAACAAGCCGCAGGCGGTCCTGCCATTCGAATTCCTCTGCCGCCAGCCCCATGATTAATTTGTCCGGTTCCCCCTCCATCAGCTGTTTGCTCCATCCCTGGGGCAGGTAGGCTTCCCATAGTTCTGCTTCCATCACCATAACCGGCGTGCGCGTCAAGGGATCGCTCAATTGGTTACCAGTATCAAGTAGACCCACGCAGCCTATTTTGGCGCTGCCGATCCATACGGACACTTCTCCCAACAAGGCTTCCCGGTTCTCGGTTTTTCGTTTCGTGGTCTGAACGGCTTTAAACGCGAATACAACTACAAAAAAGGTAATGCACGCAAACCAGAATCCCACCTTCAATTCAAAGGATAGCCCGCCCGATGTCGTATACCATATCCCGCTGAACAACTCTCCCGAATTTTGGACCAAGTAATGAAAACCGATAATGCCTCCGGCAGCTGCAAAATTCACCATGTAAAAAGCTCCCAAATTCCGAAGATAACTCTGCAAGCTCACAAAGCCGAAAGCCACCCACAGCATGATCAACGATAGTCCAAACTTGATGAGAAAGGTAAACAAAAACGACAATTGCGGGACAAACATCATGACGACATACAGAGCGCCGATCACAGAGGATAATGCAAGCCTCCACCATGTTGGCTTCACTCTCCGCATCCAGGCGGTCAAAGCCAGCAAAACGGCGTCAATGACGAGGTTTGCCAAAAATATGAGATCAATATAAACAACCAGGTTGTTCACCTGCCTAGTCGAAGAATCCTCTACCGTTATCCTTCTGTTGAATTCTGGGCTATGGGAGATGTTACTAGTATAAGAAGAATAGAATTCAAAGTCTGTCTAAACCTGTGGGCGGATTTCGGACTTTTTTTGTCGATGAAGGGCAGTTTTTAGAGACCTGTACCAAGAGCAGCCTCTTAGCGTTATCGGCGATCTCTATCTTGGCAGGAAGGCTCGGGGAATATCCGTAATTTCCCCAGTAATTGCTGATTGGGCTTTCATTCGTGAAAGTGTGACAGCATCAGCTGTTGGCCTTGTAAATGAAATAAAAGGAAGATGACGAGGCATGGATATAAAAATAAGCCTGTCTTCATCATGATGACGAAGCACAGGCTTACCGTTATTAATCATTATTACGGGTACGATTGCGAAGAAAAGTAGGAATATCAAGCTGATCATTGCTCTGATTGCCAAACGGCTTCAGATTCACATTACTCTTGTCCGTTTCCGGCTGCTGTTGTTGCTGTTGTTCCCCTTGCGGCATTGCAGGACGACGTCCCGGCGGGATTGGAGAAGGCTTGCTCTCAAAGCCGGTAGCGATAACCGTGACCTTGATTTCATCCTTCATGCTTTCCTCAATGATCGCACCGAAGATCATGTTCACTTCCGGATCGGAAGCAGATGTTACAATCTCGGCCGCTTCATTCACTTCATACAAGGAAAGATTGGTTCCTCCCGTAATATTCATGATCACACCGCGGGCACCTTCGATTGAGGTTTCAAGCAGCGGGCTCATGATCGCCTTGCGGGCAGCCTCGGAGGCACGGTTTTCACCAGTAGCCAGTCCAATACCCATCAAAGCCGAGCCGCGTTCTGTCATGATCGTTTTCACGTCGGCAAAGTCAAGGTTGATCAGACCCGGCACTTGGATCAGATCAGAAATGCCCTGAACGGCCTGACGCAATACGTTATCAGCTTCTCGGAACGCTTCCAGCATCGGTGTCTTCTTATCCACGATCTCCAGCAAGCGATCATTCGGAATGACGATGAGTGTGTCCACTTTCTCTTTCAATGCTTCGATGCCAAGCTCCGCTTGGGAAGCACGCTTGCGTCCTTCGAACGTAAACGGACGAGTGACAACCCCAACCGTTAATGCCCCGCACTCCTTAGCAATTTCAGCGATGACAGGCGCAGCTCCAGTACCTGTACCGCCACCCATACCGGCTGTAACGAATACCATATCGGCACCCTTCAGGGTGTTCATGATCAAATCACGGGATTCTTCCGCAGCCTTCTTGCCTACGTCAGGATTGGCGCCGGCACCAAGACCGCGAGTGAGCTTGTCCCCGATTTGCAGTTTATGTTCGGATTTTGCAAGGTGGAGTGCCTGAGCATCCGTATTGACCGTAATGAATTCAACGCCCTGCACACCATTTTCAATCATTCGGTTAACGGCGTTGCTTCCGCCGCCGCCTACTCCGATTACTTTTATTTGAGCTAAGCTCTCCATTTCAAAATCAAATTCCAACATCTAATCCATCTCCCCCTCAATGTGCGTGGATGGCACGTCCACAGTCGAATGAATCCGCTATATAAACTCGCTGAACATCTTTTTCAGGCGTTCAATAAATCCCGGCTTCTGGCTGGTCTCCTGAGTTGCTGCGACAGGATTTTGCTGCTTAGCGCGGTTCACCGGTTTCTTGCTATTTCCGCTGCTGTTGTTGCTTCCTCCTGTATTCCGTACGCGTACGTTCCGGATTGCATTATGGAGGATGCCGACTCCGCTGCAGTATCCCGGATCACGAACACCGATAAAATCGGGAACCGCAATCCGTACGGAAGTCGCCAGCTCATTTTGTGCCACCTGCAGCACACCAGGCATGGACATAGTGCCCCCAGTAAGTATATAACCACCAGGAAGCTCACTGTAACCCAAGCGCTTGATTTCTTGGCGCACTAATTGGAATATTTCCTGAACGCGAGGTTCTATGATAGCTGCCAGATCCTCTTGAGTGAACTCCTTGTCCACATTGCTTCCAATTCTCGTTACCTTGAACGTTACTTCGTGTGCGGCACTCTCGATCAGCGCGCACCCGTACTTCAGTTTAACCTTCTCTGCTTGATCCGTCAGCGTTCGCAGGCCGTATGCGATATCATTCGTCACGAAATCTCCGCCTACCGGAAGCGTGGAGGTTGCGGCAATGCTGCCTCCCTCGAACACAGCCAGCGTGGTTGAGCCCGCTCCGACGTCGACCAGCACGGACCCCATCGTTTTCTCGTCCTTGGACAAGGCCAGCTGTCCCGCACCAAGCGGAATCAGCACCAGATCCTTCACTTTCAGACCTGATTTCTCCACGCAGCGTAACAGGTTATGTATTGCCGTTTTGGCGCCAGTTATAATCGTCGCTTCCACTTCCAGCCTTACGCCGATCATTCCTCGCGGATCAGAGATTCCTTCCAAACCGTCAACTACAAACTGTTTAGCAACCACATCGATAATTTCACGATCGGGAGGAAGCGCAACGACTTCCGCTGCCTTCAGCACGCGGTCAATGTCCTCTTCACCAATTTCGCGATCCTCGTTCGATACTGCCACAACGCCGTGGCTGGATTGAAGTCCGATATGATTTCCAGATATGCCGACATAAACTTCGGATATTTGAATACCGACCATACGCTCCGCATGATCAACAGCGCTGCGAATGGATTGTACGGTCTGGTCGATATCTACAATTGCACCTTTGCGAATTCCCTCCGAGTCGGCAGATCCAACTCCAATAATATTAAAGGTTCCATTATTAACTTCCCCAATAATAGCACGAACTTTGGATGTACCGATGTCCAAACTAACAATGATGTCATTGTTGCTCAAGCCCTGGCACCTCCTGTTTTTAGCAAATTAATTTTGATTATAAAGAATACATTTCTACTTATTCAACACTCGCGGGTCTTTCCCTCTTTTTTCAACATTTTTTTTACTGCCAACATTTGCTATAACAGGCCGTAAAAGTCATTCAAAAAAGAAGAGCCGAAACAAGTTGTCAATACTTTCAATTGTACCATTTATTCCTATGCCTGAGTAGGGGTTTATTGCCCTTCCTCGGCGTCTTCTCCAACTTCTTCTTCAAACGGCACGTAAGAATCGGCTTCCAGCATCGTAATCACACCCGGCCGCTCTATTTCGGTAACCTGATTCAAGTACTCTACCTTGTCACGGAGCAAGGAAACCGAAGTAATGACCTCGAATTTGGAACGCGTATACATCTTGATCCGATCCGGAAAAGATAACGTTGGCGATGGCATGATCTCCGAAATGTCCGAAGTCAGGCTGCCCGGAATCTCGGCAAGTACTTTGCTGAGCTTGGCCTTGTTGGGGTCGTTTGCATCCCAATTGGTCAGAATCGGCTTCTCCACGGCAATGCCGCTTGCCGTGACGGGAACGGAGGTACCGCTCGACAGAATCGCTTGGAGCTCGCCGCTGTCGGACAGCTCATAGGCAACCGTAGGATGTTCCGTCACCACAATACTGACTTCGCCGGGAAAGCTCTTGACCACTTCGGCCGTCTTAATCGTGCCCAGCTTCATCAGGCGCTCCTGCACGAGTGTGGGGTCGACGCCAAAGTACTGGTCTCCGATGTGGAGTCCGCTTTGCTTGGTAAGCTGCTCATTTGTATTAAACGTATTACCTGTAAAATGAATCTCGGTAACTTGGCTGACCGACGACCGGAAAAACAGGATCGTCAGAAGAGCTGCAAACAGCAGCAAAAGAATCCATATGATTTTTTTGGCCGTTTTCGGTTTGGGCTTGTCCTGCTTCAGGACAGGCATATGTGTCTTGGACATATCCACTCTCTCCATAAAGACCTGTTATCCCCTCCTCCTGGAGGGGATGCTCAGGACCTCAATTGGCTAAATCAAGCGGCTTTGGCACCGGGGACTGACGATAGATCCGTGCGCCTAAACCTTGGAACATGTTTTCAATACGATCATAACCGCGATCAATATGGTGAACTTGCTCCACCACGGTCGTTCCCTGCGCGGCCAAACCGGCAATGACGAGCGCCGCTCCAGCCCGAAGATCGGTTGCTTCCACGGTGGCTCCGTAAATTCTCTGAACGCCGCGTATGAACGCATAGTTCAGATCCGTGGAAATGTCCGCCCCCATGCGGGAGAGTTCCTCCACATGCTTGAACCGTCCTTCGAATACCGTCTCTTTCATCACGCTAAACCCGTCCGCCAAGGACAGCAAGACCATGACCTGGGATTGCAAATCAGTCGGGAAAGAAGGATACGGCGAAGTCACGATTCGTTCCACAGCTTTAGGACGGCTCATGCAGCTTATATTTATTATATCATTGCATATACTGGTTTGAACACCGGCGCGCTTCAGCACATGTATAAGGGAAGTTAAATGGGACGGATTGGTCTTTGTAAGCGTTACGCTGCCGCGGGTAACCGCTGCTGCGATCATGACAGTTCCGGCTACGATCCGGTCTGGAATGATCTCATACTCGCAAGGCTCCAGGCGCTCCACGCCATGGATCGTTATGGTATCCGTTCCTGCCCCGATAATGTTCGCTCCCATTTTGTTCAGGAAATGCTGAAGGTCCTGAATTTCAGGCTCTCTCGCGGCATTGGTGAGCACCGTCGTGCCGAGCGCCGTTGCAGCTGCCATCATGATATTCTCCGTCGCCCCCACGCTGGCAAAATCCAGATGAATATCGGTTCCGATCAAACGGCTGGCCCTGCAATGGATCTTATCGTTGCTCTCCTCGATTTCCGCACCAAGCGCCTGCAATCCTTTAAGATGGAGGTCGATCTTGCGTTCTCCGATCGCGCAGCCTCCGGGCTGGTAGATCGTCACTTCGCCAAAACGGGCCAGCAGAGGTCCCATCAAAAAGATGGAGGATCGCATCTGCTTCATTAAATCTTCCGGGACATGAAACGAATTGGCCGACGAGGTATCCACGGTCACCGTCTCCAGCTCATGCTTGCATTTGGAGCCGAGACGGCCGAGAATGCTGAGCATCACTTCAATATCCAGCAGATGCGGGACATTGCTTAATCTTACAGTCCCTTCTGCAAGAAGACTTGCTGCTAGAATAGGTAAAGCTGCATTTTTTGCTCCATGGATACGTATGGTTCCTGATAGGGGCCTTCCGCCCTCAATCACCAATTTGTCCAATGTATCACCTCCGAGTTTACCGCTCGCCCAGAACGTACACCTCAGGCACCATTTGAATTCCGTTCTTCTCCGATATGGTTTCCTTGATGCGTTCCATCAAAGCGAGCACGTCCTCTGCTGTCGCTTGACCGGTGTTCTCGATGAAATTGGCATGCTGTAAAGAAACTTCCGCGCCTCCGATCCGCAGGCCCTTGAGACCGGCAGCCTCGATCAACCTCGCCGCATGGTCGCCGGGCGGGTTTCGAAATACGCTGCCTGCCGTTGCGGATTGGAGTGGCTGCGTACGCCGGCGACGGTCCTTATAGGAGGCCATAACGGCTGTAATCTCCTTGCGGTCTCCTTGACGGAGCTCAAATACCGCTTCAGTCACAATCCCTTTTCGTTCATGCAGAATGGAGTGTCGGTAATCAAACGCCATATCTTTCGCAGCATACGTAACCAATTCCCCTGTTTCCAGTACAATGTCAGCGGACTTGAATATGCGTGACACATCAGACCCATGGGCACCCGCATTCATGTAGACGGCCCCTCCGACCGATCCAGGAATGCCTCCGGCAAATTCGAGCCCGGATAATCCTTGTTTTCCGGCCAGAACACTAAGTTTGACAAAAGACAGACTGCCGCCTGCAGTTACCGTCTCTCCGTCAAAACGAAGCTCCTCAAAACCCTGGCCCAGCTTGATGACCGCTCCCCGAATTCCTTTATCGGCAACCAGCATGTTTGAACCGCGGCCCAGCTGTGTCCAAGGTATGTGATGGGCATGGAGAAGAGTGACCAGTTCCTTGAGCTGTTCCTTGTTCTCAGGAACAATCAGGCAATCGGCTGGTCCGCCTATTTTCCATGTCGTATATTTTGCCAGCGGTTCATTCCATAACACTGCTCCGACATTGGCCTCTGATAGTAGCGATTTCCACTGCTGCATTTTAAATAAACCTCCCTTGACTTTCAAAACCAAAAGGCCATTCCTTCAACTGGATGAAGAGATGGCCGCTGTCAGTAATGCCGGCCTCATGGGTGTGTCACGATTATAGAGTATCTTATGTCAGGCTCCATAGGTGTGTGACAATCGCCCAGCCGTTTTAGCGTTTGCCGGTTAACCGGCGGATTTCTTGGGTTATGACGGCCGCCGAGTCCGGTTTGCCGAGCTCTTTCGAAGCCGCAGACATCAACTCTCTTGCAGAGCGGTTGGTCATGATCTCCTCAAGCTTTCGGAACAGCGATTCAGCCGTCAAGTCCTTTTCCAAAATCATGCTGGATGCCCCCGCTTCCTCCAATTGCCTCGCATTCGCCTCCTGGTGGTTATTGGTGACGTTCGGTGATGGTATAAGGACGGATGGGATGCCAAGCGATGTAATTTCCGCCAGGAATGAGGCTCCCGCACGGTTTACGATCAGCGAAGTAGCCGCAAGCACTTCCGGCATATTATGAATATAGGGCAAAATATGAAGATGATTCGGCATGGTGCCGAGCTGGGACCGAATGGATTCCCGCGTATTCTCGAAATACGTATCGCCCGTAACAAATACAAAATGGACGTTCGGCAGCTTGTGAATGAACGGCGCCATCCCGATCATCGCGTTATTGATCGCCTTGGCTCCCCGGCTTCCGCCGACGATCAGAACGACCTGGCTGTCCACCGGAATGCCGAGCGTAGCAAATCCACGTTCACGATTGGCGGATAAAACCGTTGTCGCACGTGGATTTCCTGTATATACCGTTCTTTTGGCTTTAGGAAAAGAAGACTCCGTTCCTTCAAAACTGACCGCAACCGTATCCGCATATCGGCTGAGGAATTGGTTGGTCAGGCCCGGAATCGCGTTCTGCTCATGAATCATGGTCGGTATTCCCAGCTTGGCGGCGGCGTAAACGACAGGGCCGCACACATATCCGCCCGTCCCGATCACGACATCGGGCTTAAACTCCTTCAGAAGGGCCTTCGATCGCTTCACGCCTTTGAAAAAACGCATGATCGTTTTCACGTTGTCCATCGACAGCTTGCGCCGGAACCCCGTGATATCGATGCTCTCGAACGGCAGCTTCTCTTGGGGCACCAGCTTGCTTTCGAGGCCTCGCTCGCCTCCGATATATAAAAACTCCGTCTTCGGATCTTCCTTCTCACATTGTCTTGCTATGGCAACGGCGGGGTAAATATGCCCCCCCGTTCCGCCGCCGGTCAAAACGACACGCATACCCTTCACCTCGCATAACGGGAAATATTTAATAGAATGCCGAGCGCCGTCAGCATCAGCGTCAGCGAGCTGCCTCCGTAACTGATGAGCGGCAGCGTAATCCCTGTCACCGGCATCAAACCGATAACGACGCCGATATTGATGACGACCTGGATGGCGACCATGCCTACGATCCCTACGGCCAGCAGACTGCCAAAGCCGTCGGTGACCGTCATGGCCACCCTCATGCCCCGCCACACCAAGGCGGCGAACAAGAGCAGTACAATCAAGCCGCCGATGAACCCCAGCTCTTCGGCCAGGATCGAAAAAATAAAATCAGTCTGCGGTTCGGGCACATAAGCGTACTTCTGACGGCTCATGCCTAGTCCGAGTCCGCCGAGTCCGCCCGGCCCTATCGCATAGAGGGATTGGATGATCTGGTAGCCTGCGCCGAGCGGATCGGACCATGGATCGAGAAAGCCGGTTATCCGCTTCAGCCGGTAGGGCGCTGTCAGAATCAAGCCTATGAATCCGGCTATCCCGCCTAAAGCGAGAAAGCCCAGATGCTTCATCCGTGCTCCTGCCGTAAATACGATCATCATCGCTGCACCGAGCATAACGGCGCCCGTACCCAAATCAGGCTGGAGCATGATCAGCCCGAATGCCAGTCCGATCAAACCTAGCGGCGGCATCAGCCCTCTGGTAAATGATGTAATATCATAGTCTTGCTTGCTAAGCCAGCGCGATAGAAACAGAATCATGCCCAGCTTCATGAACTCGGAGGGCTGAATGCCGAACGAGCTGATGCCGAGCCAGCTTCTGGCTCCGCCGCGAACAACGCCGATGCCTGGAATTAGTACGATAATCAGTAAAAAAAAGCAGACCAGCAGCGCAATCTTGCTGTATTTCTTCCAAACCCGAAAATCGATCCTCGATGTGAAGTACATGGCAGCAAGCCCCAGACAGGCAAAAAACAGCTGACGCTTCACAAAATAAAACTTATCGCCATAGTCATGAAAAGCGAGGACGGAGCCTGCACTGTATACCATGACGATTCCGATGGCCAGCAGGGCCAAAATACAGATAAGCAGCCACAGATCGGGCGCCTGGCGGTTCTTGTTCATGGAAAGGCCACCTCGTACATCCTTAGTAGGGGCTTTTCCACCCCCCTACTTAAAGGTTATGCACCGCCTCTTTAAAAATGCGTCCTCGCGTCTCATAGGAAGGAAACATGTCCCAGCTCGCGCACGCGGGGGACAGGAGAACGATGTCTCCGCTCTCCGCCAGCCCGGCAGCCTTCCGGACAGCCGAGGTCAATGTCGAAGCGGCGTCCTCCCCATTATCGACGAGGATGATGTCCTTTAATCCGGCCTTGGCGGCAGCGTTCGCGATTTTCTCCCTGGTTTCGCCAAGAAGCACGACCGCTTTCACCCGCCCTTGCATGGATGGAATCAGCTCCTCGTAATCCGATCCCCGGTCAAGCCCCCCCGCGATCAAAACGACAGGTTCCTTGAACGAGGTCAAAGCCATGTGCGTCGCCTTGGAGTTGGTTGCCTTGGAATTGTTGTAATAGGATACGCCTTGAAGCTCCGCCACAAATTCCAGGCGGTGCTCAACGCCGCGGAAGCTGGACAAAGCTTCCTCCAGCTTATCGGGGGCAACGCCCGCCGCTATGGCGATGGCACAGGCCGCCATTGCGTTCCCCACATTGAATCTTCCCGGCAGTCCGATGTTCTCCACACGGATGATCTCATGGGTAAACCCTTCGCCGTCTGTATAAATGATTCTGCGCCCCTGATCGTCGTCGTCCGAATCCTGGGCACCGGGAGCATATGGCGGCGTGATGTGAACCCCTTCACGAAGGCTCTCGCTCATCGAAAAAGGCACGATGTGCGCCTTGATATACGGGACAAGGTTTCTGCACACGGGATCATCCCAATTGAGCACAGCGGTATCCTCCGAAGTCTGGTTGGCAAACAGCTTGGCTTTGGATGCCACATAATCATCCATTCCGCCATGGTAATCCAGATGCGTTTCCGTCACGTTGAGGAGACAGGCAATGCGCGGCCGGAACGCCTCCGTTCCTTTTAGTTGAAAACTGCTCAGCTCCACGACCATCCAGTCATGTTCGGTGGCTGTCGCTGCAGCCTCGGATAGGGGCGTGCCGATATTGCCGGCAACGATCGGAGAAAGGCCGGCGTTTTCCAGCAGCTGGCCCACCCAAGTCGTCGTGGTTGTTTTGCCGTTCGAGCCCGTGATGCCGATTATGGGAGCTTCACAGAGGTGATAGGCGATTTCGACTTCGGTCACGATCGGAATTTCAAGCTCGATCGCCTTTTGGACAGGCGGGACCGAATACGGAATTCCCGGGTTTTTGACAAGGAGCGCCACGCCGGGATGAATGAGGTCATCGGGATGCCCGCCGCAAATAACAGAAATACCCAAAGCCTCGAGCTCCGAGGCTTCAGGACACTGTTCTCTTTCCTTTCGATCATTCACGATGACGGAGGCGCCGGCTTGATGCAGCACCTTGGCCACCTGCACTCCGCTTTTGGCAAGACCCAACACGACGATATGCTTATCCCGATAAACATCTAGCTGCTTCATATGTTACAACCCCTTGTTGATATAGAGTCCGAGTCCCGCAAGTACCAGTCCCACGGCCCAAAATGTAAAAACAACGCGCCACTCCGACCACCCGGACAATTCGTAATGGTGGTGGATCGGGCTCATTTTGAATATTCGTTTGCCCCGGGTTTTGAAGGAGATCACCTGAAGCACAACAGATAGCATCTCGATGACGAAGACCCCTCCAATGATCAGGAACAGCAGCTCGCTCTTGGTTACGATGGCAATGGCGCCGATGGCACCGCCGATGCCTAAAGAACCCGTATCACCCATGAACACCTTCGCGGGATGAGCGTTAAATACCAGAAACCCGAGCACCGCGCCGATCATCGCAGCCGCGCAGAACGCCGCCGCGAACGAGGTGGACTGGATCGCGACGATGGCATAGGCGCCAAAGGCAATCGCGCTGACGCCGGACAGCAGGCCGTCCAATCCGTCGGTGAAATTGACCGCGTTGCTGATTGCAAGCATCATGACCACGATGAACGGATAATAGAACCATGGGCCCCAATCAAAGGACCAATCCATGCCCGGTACGCTGATTGCCGTGCTGTGGCCATTGGAAATCAACAGCCAGCACATAATACCGGAAAACAGAAGCTGTCCAAAGAGCTTCTGCCGGGCCGTAAGTCCTAATGATCTGCGAAACACGATCTTGATGTAATCGTCAAGAAAGCCGATCAAACCGAAACCGAGCGTGGCTACGATCAGCACGTAGAAATCGGTATCGACAGGCGAAAATTTAATATAAGTCAGCGTAAAAGCTAAAAGAATGACGACGCCGCCCATCGTTGGCGTCCCGGCTTTTTTCAAGTGGCTCTGCGGACCGTCGTTCCTGACCTGCTGGCCGAACTTCATACGCCGCAGCAGCGGAATGAGCAGCGGAGCCGATATCACCGCAAGCACAAACGCTACACCGATTGTCAATAACAGCAATTGAAAGTCCATCAGCTCACCCCCTCACTCCGTTGTTGCTGCCCGGCAGTGCCTTCAAGGCATCAACCACGTGCTCCAGCCTCATGCCGCGCGAGGCTTTCACCAATACGATATCCTTCTCCGTAACCTGCTCCAGCAGGGCTTCGATCAGCTTTTCTTTATCCGTAAAAGAAAGCACGGCCCCTTCCGGGAAGCGAGCTTTCGCTTTATTCGCCGTATGAAGAGACAACGGACCGTAGGTGAATACCAGATCCGCATTGTCCGGAGATAAATACTCTCCGATTTCGGCATGGAATGACTCTTCCCGCTGACCAAGTTCCAGCATGTCCCCGAGCACGGCGATCCGGCGGCGGTAACCCTTCATATCGCCAAGCACGTCTACAGCCGCCTTCACCGCCGTCGGGCTGGAATTGTAGGCATCGTTCAGCACGGTTACCCCGAACGCGGTCTCTACGGCTTCGATCCGCATGCTCGACAGCTTCAGATGGGCGAACCCGCTGCGAATGGCTTCATCGCCGATGCCCAGATGGGTCGCCACGGCCATGGCTGCCAGGGCGTTTACCACATTGTGGCGGCCGAGGAGCGGCAGGCTGAAGCCTTCGCCTGCATGCCGGCTCGAAGTAAAAATGATTCCTCTGGCATGGAACATGAGTCCCGTCGGATAATCGTCATTGGTATCTTGATTTCCGAACGTAAACGTACGCAGCCCCTCCGGCTTCACCGTTGTCTCTTCAGCAAGCACCTGACGGATCAGCGGTTCGTCCCCATGATAGATCAGCAAACCGCCGGGCTTCATGCCGCTGATAATTTCAAGCTTGGCCCGTGCGATTTCTTCCCGGGAACCGAGCTGCAGCAAATGCGCTTCCCCGACATTGGTGATCACGGTTAAATCCGGACGGGCTATATTCGAGAGCAGCTCGATCTCATGTCGTCCGCTCATACCCATCTCAAGCACGATAATGTCGGTGCCTTCCTTCATTGCCAGTACGGTTAACGGAAGCCCGATATGATTATTATAATTGCCTTGCGTTTTGTGAACGTTATACGTGGTTTCAAGCAGTGCCGACACCATGTCCTTCACGGTGGTTTTGCCGTTGCTGCCGGTTATGCCCACCACCTTGGCTCTGCTCTCGGACAAATAGGCCGCCGCAAGCGACTGGAGCGCCTTTAATGTATCCTCCACGAAAATGAGCGGAAGGTCGGCGGGAACCGGCTGATGATCCCTCTGCCAGAATGCCGCGCCTGCTCCGCCGGCGAGCACGCTCTCCACGAATTCATGCCCGTCAAACTTCTCGCCGACAATCGGAACAAACAGGTTGCCCGGCTGTATGGTTCGGGAGTCGGTACCGACTCCTTGAATGATGATGTTGTCATCTTGGTTACGTGAGAGCGTTCCGCCGCACATGTCGGCGATGCTCTTTAATGATTTATGGATCACTATTGTCTGCCCCTTATCGCGTCTTTGGCTACGATGCGGTCGTCAAAATCAAGCACTTCGCCCGCAATCAGCTGATAGGTCTCATGACCTTTCCCCGCAATCAATACTACATCGCCCGGGCTTGCCATTTCAATAGCCTTTTCGATCGCTTTCCGGCGATCGACGATGAGCTTGTAGCTTTCGGTTGCCACACCGTCCTCAACCAATCCGGCCTCGATATCCTTCAATATCAACTCCGGATCCTCGGTACGGGGATTATCGGAAGTTACCAATACAACATCGCTGTATTTCGCAGCGATTTTACCCATGATCGGCCGTTTGGTCCGGTCCCGGTCGCCCCCGCAGCCGAAAACGGTGAGCACCCGGCCTTCCGCGAATTCATTGACGGTGCGGAGCACATTTTCAAGTCCGTCCGGCGTATGGGCATAATCCACGATCACGGCATACGGCTGGCCTTCATCCACGACCTCTACGCGGCCATCGACTCCGGGCACGGACTCCAGGCTGTTCTTGATATCTTCGAGCGGCACACCTTCCAGGAGCGCTGCCGCGATCGCAGCCATGGCGTTATACACGTTGAATTTCCCTACCATTCGAATCGAAATGTCCGCACTGCCGCGGAACGTATCCACATGGAACGAGGTGCCTTGCGCGGTGATCGATATATTGCTCGCCCGCACATCCGCATCTTCACCCAAACCGTAGGTAATCACTTCCGCCGCGGTCTGCTTGGCGAAATATGCCGAAGCATCGTCATCCGCATTCAGGACGGCATATTTGCGCGCGGATTCATCCTTGGCAAAAGCGTTGCCCAGCCGGGAGAAAAATAACCCTTTTGCGCCGCGGTATTCTTCCATCGTGTGATGATAGTCCAGATGGTCCTGGGTCAGGTTCGTGAAGATGGCCGTCCGGAAATCCGTTCCCTTCACGCGCCCCTGTTCGAGCGCATGCGAGGATACCTCCATCACGCAGCACTCGGTGCCTGCATTGGCCATATCGTTCAAGTAACGCTGAAGCTCCAGCGCCTCGGGCGTCGTTCTCGGCATCGGGAAGGACTGGCCGTCGTATTTCATCTGAATCGTGCCGATCAATCCGGTTTTCAACCCGAAATCGTTCATGATCGTCTCGATCAAATACGTTGTCGTTGTCTTGCCGTTCGTACCGGTTACGCCGATCATCTTCATGCGGGAGCTCGGCTGATGATAAAAGGCATTCGCCAAACCCGCCATCGCGAAGCGGCTGTCTTTCACGATGACCTGCGGGAGGTCAACCTCCAGCTTGCGTTCAACGACCAGCGCCGCGGCGCCTTTGCCGGCGGCCTGGGCTGCAAACTGGTGTCCATCCACCGTATGGCCCGGCAGGCAAATGAACAAATCCCCCGGTTTTACTTGTCTGGAGTCTGTTTCTATCCCCGTAATTTCAACATCTCCGGATCCCTCGATAACAGCAGCGGCCAATACGGATGATAATTGCTTTAAGTTCATTGTTATCCCTCTCTCTATATATCTGCATCATCCGCCCTTCGCTTGCCGACCGGATGATGCCTTAGTGTTCGTGCTTGGATTCCCCCGGGTCTTCACCCATGTAAATCCGAATGGTGGACCCTCGCTCCACCCGGCTTCCCGGCTTCGGCGCCTGGGAAATCACCGTATTGCCGGTTCCGGACTTGGCCAGCATGAAGTTCATATTCAAGTCCTCATACAGATCCTGAACGGTTGCACCGACCAGGTTAGGTACGGTCACGGTCGGTGTCTCGCCGTACTTGTATTCGCGGGCAAGCTGGTCTTTGCGCGGCGGAACGTTCATATAGTGCAGCGCATCCTCCAGGATATTCTGCACGATCGGGGCTGCCACGACGCCGCCGAACTGTATGCCTTTCGGGTTATCCACCGCCGTGTACACCACGATTTCCGGATCATCGGCTGGCGCGAATCCGATGAAGGAGACGATATGCTCGGTTGAAGAGTAACGGCCGTTAATCACCTTCTGGGCGGTACCGGTCTTCCCTCCCACACGATAACCGTCGATGAAGGCCGGACGTCCGGTTCCTTTGGCGACGACGCTTTCGAGTGCCTCGCGCACTTGCTTGGAGGTTTCCTCCGAGATTACTTGTCTGACGAGCTCCGGTTTGATCTCCTCCACCGTCTCGCCCGTCTCCGGATTGACCCAAGCCTTGGCGACGTGCGGCTTGAACAGCTTACCGCCGTTAATGGCGGCGGACACGGCCGCAACCTGCTGGATCGGCGTAACCGATACGCCTTGGCCAAACGCCGTTGTGGCCAGCTCCACAGGGCCAACGTTATCGAGCTTGAACAGAATGCCGTTCTCTTCCCCGTTCAAATCGATGCCCGTCTTCGCTCCAAAGCCGAAATCCCGGATATACTGGAACAGGCTTTCCTTGCCCAGCTTCTGGCCCAATGCCACAAAACCCGGGTTGCAGGAGTTCTGCACAACCTCCATGAAGGTTTGACTGCCATGGCCGCCTTTCTTCCAGCAGCGCAGCCTGGCTCCGCCGACCTCTACCGCCCCGCTGTCGAAGAAATGGTCGTTCTTCAGATCGACCTTGTCCTCTTCGAGGGCAGCGGCAAGCGTAATAATCTTGAACGTCGAGCCCGGCTCATAGGTCATCCAGATCGGCAAGTTGCGATTGTATGTCTCCGCTGAAAATTCCTGATAGTTGGCAGGGGAGTACCCCGGCCTGCTGGCCATCGCCAAAATCTCGCCCGTCTTCGGATTCATGGCAATCGACCATGCTCCATTCGCCTGGTACTTCACCATGGCCTGGTCAAGCTCCCTCTCCATGATGGACTGGATCGATTTATCGATCGTCAGCTCCAGATTCAGACCGTCGCGGGGCTCTACGTATTTCTCCGAGGAGCCCGGCATGATTCTTCCGCCGGCATCGGACAAATAGGATATTCCGCCTTCGAAGCCCTTCAGCTTGTCGTCATGCATGGCTTCCAGGCCGGTGAGTCCCTGGCTGTAGGCTCCCGTAAACCCCAAAATATGGGCCGCGAGATCGCCGTAGGGATAATACCGTTTGTTATCCTCAGCAACAACGATACCCGGCAGCTTCAAATCACGAATTTCCTGAGCCAGCTCCATCGTAATTTTTCGTCCACCGGGATTTATCCGTTCCAACCTCGAACGTTTCGTAATGATCTTCTTGATATCGGCCTTGTCCATGCTGATCAGCCCGGCCAACGTCTCGGCTGTATGGTCCGGATCTTTGATTTGTACAGGAATCGCCCAAATGGTCGGTGTCGTTATATTCGTAACCAATGCGGTTCCGTTACGGTCCAGAATTTCGCCACGTTGTGCCGCGAACGGAATGTCGCGGCGCCAGAGGTCCTCCGCCTTCGCCGACAGCTCCGCGCCTTTCCCGATCTGCACATAGGCCAGTCTGATGATCAGCGCAGAGAACAGCAGGAGCAGCAGCAGCAGGCTCCAGAGCAGCCTTCTCCGCTGCGATACCTTGGATACTTTCACCTAAGCTTCCCTCCCTGTTTGAACCCGAAAGCTCATGATATGCGTTCTTCACATGAGTATTCGGGACAAACCCGGGTTAGAACAAGCTATTCCCCTTCTGTATCGCCTTGTCCTGGGTCGTTTGCTTCGGCTTCGTTATCGGGGGTTCCTTCCGTCTCTTTGTCGCCGGTTTCTTCCCCGTTCGCATTTTCGTTGCCATCGGAGGAGGTTTCATCGGTACTGCTGCTCCCCGTTATCAGCTCTTGAGCCGATTTCAGCGTTAATTGCACGATCCGCTGGCCATTCTCTTTGGCTTCCAATTGCGATGCAACGAAACCCTCGCCCTGAACGTTCACCTTTACTTTCATCAAGGTGAGCACCTCCATGGCGTCCCTAAGCGATTCTCCTTCTAAATTCGGGATTTTCATCGATGGGCTGTCCTCTGTAAGAAGATAGATGCGCTGTCCAACGCTGATGGTCGCATTTGCGGGCGGATACTGCTCCTTCACGGTGCTTCCATTACCCAATGTCTCAAACGCAACTCCGTCCTTCAACAGCTTGGCCTTTACTTCGCTGAGCTTCATTCCCGTAAAGTCCGGTGCTTTAAGGGAATCCTTCGGCGCCGTTCCCGTATTCGATTTTTCTTTGTCCTGAGTTTCAGTCGATTTGGGAACGCCCCAATAATTCAATGTCTTGGAGACGATTTCTTTGAAAATCGGTGCCGCCAGCGTTCCGCCGCCCTTCTCCACGTTCGGTTCGTCGATAATAACCAGCACGGCAATCTTCGGGTTTTCGACGGGTGCGTACCCGATGAACGAAACCACCTGTTTCGAACGGTCTTTATATCCGCCGCCGGATTTAATGGCGGTACCGGTTTTGCCCGCAACGCGGTATCCGTCGATATACGCAAGCTTGCCTGTGCCGTTTAATTGGTCGGCTACGACCTGCTCAAGGTAAGTCCCTGTTTCTCTTGCGGCTTCGGGAGATATGACCTGGCGCACGACTTTCGGCTCGATTTTCTGAACCTCGCCCGTGTTGGGGTCCTCGATCTCCTTCACCATATGCGGCTCCATGAGCTTGCCGCCGTTGGCAACGGCGGAAATGGCCGCAATCTGTTGTATAGGCGTTACGGATACGGCGTAACCGTAGGTCATGGTTGAAATATCGGAATCATAGGTCATGTTCAAGGTACCGAGAATTTCCCCCGGCAGGTCAATATTCGTTTTCTCGGTAAAACCGAATTCCCGAATATAATTGGTAAACCGCTCCTTGCCGAGCATTTCGTATCCGAGTTTAACAAAAGCAACGTTACTCGACTTTTTCACGCCGTCCAGGTAGGTGATCGGGCCCCACCCTACGCTGTTAATGTCCCGGTGGGTTCTTCCCCCCGCCCTGATGGATCCGGATTGATAGATATCACCCGGGTTAAACAGCTTTTCCTGCACTGCGCTGGCCAGGGTTACAATTTTGAAGGTCGATCCCGGCTCATAGATGGACCGCACGGCATGGTTGATAAAATTCTTTTGATTCCACTTCGAATATGTATTGGGATCAAAAGTCGGCATGTTGGCCATCCCCAGTATTTCCATCGTGTTCGGATCCGCCGCGATCACCGTCATGCTGATTGGTTTATATTGGTTATACGTGTCGCGCATCGCTTCCTCGATATAATACTGGATTGTATCGTCGGTCGTCAGTACTAAATTTTTCCCATTTATTGCAGGCTGGTATAAATCATCCTCGCTGGGCAGCTTGACTCCCTTCTTGTCGCTCTTGTAAGAAGCGAATCCGTCGGTCCCCTTCAACATCTCGTCATAAAACTGCTCAATGCCTCCGATCCCCTGTCCTTGACGATCGGTATAACCCAGCATATGCGCGGCCAATGTCTCTTTGGGATAGAAGCGTTTCTGCTCGCGTTGAAAGCCGATGCCCGAATCGGGGACTTTGCCTGCGGCCTTCAATTTATCATTCAAGCTTTGGCTGAACGCTTTAACCTCTACCATCTTCTCTTGGCTGATCTTCCATCCTTCGTTGCGGACTTCCACGCCCTTGAGGTATTCCCCGTCCTTGCCTTTGGCTTGAACCATTTCGCGAAGCTTATCCTCATCCTTGCCGAGGGTTTCGTGCAGCCCTTTAACGACCTCATCCTCCAGGCCGTTAGCCTGGATGACCGCAGGGTTTACAATGACCGTGAAGGCGGGGGCGTCCATGGCCAGGATGTCGCCGTCCCGGTCCATGATCGTACCGCGGGATGCCGGCAAGTCCTGGGTTCTGGACCATTTCGCTAAGGCTTGTTCCTTCCAGAAGTCGTTATCGATCACCTGCAGCCAAAATACCCGACCAATCAATAAAGCAAAAAAGAGGGTTATACATCCCCCTATTAGCACGGTACGCAGTTTGATTTTTTTAATCATCGGTCAAAACCTCACACTTCAATCATTTTGTCCCGAGTCTGAATCCTGTGTCCCGGTTGCTCCCGAGACAGGTGATAGATGGATCATGTTATCGTCCTCAATCGGCACATAACCGAGCTCTTTCGCCTTGTCCAATACCTGCATCTCCAGCGTCTGCTTCTCTACCTGAAGTTGACTGATGTTTCGTTTAGCTTTAAGTATCTCATTCTCCGTCGCCTGGATCTGCCGGTTCAGGTCATAGGAATGAACATGACTCATGCCGATGACGCCCATGACGGCAACCACGAACACCACGGACAACAAATACAGCAGCTTTTCTTTTTGCGGAAGCTGGGAACGACGTTTAACGACTTTGGTCTTCTCGAGATAAGCGGACTGCTGCGTTTCCTTCTGTCTCTCCTGTACGGCTAAATTGCCGCGCGTGTAAGCCATGGCTGATTCTCCTTCTTCAGGGATTTAATGTTACTACAGTTTCTCCGCAATCCGCAGCTTCGCCGAACGCGCCCTTGGATTACTCTCAATTTCTTCCGCCGACGGGATAAGCGGTTTACGGTTTACCAGCTTCAGATCGCCTTGGCCGCCTCCGCATACGCACATCGGAAAGTCTGGAGGGCACGTGCACTTGGGAATGTAACTGTTAAAAATCTGCTTGCATATCCGGTCTTCGAGCGAGTGGAAGGTAATAACAGAGACCCTTCCTCCCGGTGCTAGACATCTTACGGCTTGATGAAGCGCATCCTCGAAAGCGCCCAGCTCATCGTTTACCGCGATGCGAAATGCTTGAAAGCTTCGCTTCGCCGGGTGGCCGCCCGTTCTTCGAGCCGCGGCCGGTATCCCTTCCTTAATCATTTCGACAAGCTCTCCGGTTGTCTGAATAGGACTCTGTGCCCTTCTTTCAACGATGACCTTGGCAATCCGCCTTGAAAACTTCTCTTCGCCGTATTGGTACAATATCCGCGCGATTTCCTGTTCCGGCCATTCGTTTACAATCTTGGCTGCTGTAAGCTCGGCGGATTGATCCATCCGCATATCCAGCGGGGCATCATGATTGTAGCTAAACCCTCTCTCCCCTTCATCAAATTGCGGAGAAGATACGCCCAAATCGAACAGTATACCGTCAACTTGCGGCTGCCCGTTCTCGCCAGCCCCCACTTCGCGTCGGAGCACCTCCTCCAAATCGCGAAAATTGGTCTTAACGAGAGTGATCCGGTCCGCATAAGGCTTCATGGCCTCCCGGGCGTTATTCAATGCCCAGTCGTCTTGATCCAAAGCGATCAACCGGCCTTCCGAACTTAGTTGGGAAGCAATGAGCGAGCTGTGCCCCGCCCCCCCGAGCGTACAGTCAACATATATACCGTCTGGTTTGATGCGCAGCCCTTCTGTCGCTTCTTGCTTAAGCACTGTGATGTGATGGAACAAAGCTGCAGCCCTCCATTGTGTCTCTTACATGATTTTTAGTGTAACTTGTCCATTTCGATTACGGGATTTTCCTAGCTGGTCATAAGTCAAAATCAAAGTCTACCAGCTTCTCAGCAATGTCGTTGAACGCTTCCTCCGACTGCTGATAGTAATTCTGCCATTGCTCCTTGCTCCAGATCTCCACGCGGCTCGATACGCCGATGACGACGCATTCCTTCTCGAGCTTGGCGAACTCGCGCAAATTGCCCGGCAAATTTACCCTTCCCTGTTTATCCCATTCACATTCCGTCGCTCCGGAGAAAAAAAACCGGGTGAATGCGCGTGCATCCGACTTCATGAGCGGTAGGGATTTGAGCTTCTGCTCCATGATGGCCCATTCATCTTTGGGGTATACAAAGAGGCAATTGTCCAATCCGCGGGTTACGATAAACGAGGTGCCCAGGAGGTCGCGAAATTTAGCGGGGATGATGATTCTCCCCTTATCGTCGATGCTATGCTGAAACTCCCCCATAAACATCAGGCATTCCACTCCTTAACCCCGATTCCCCACTTTGCACCACTTTCCACCACTTTAGGATAATAGATTCGGCGTCAAGAATCAAATCCCTTCTGAGCTGCATTTGTTTTTTTGGAACTTTCTCTCAGAACAACCGCGCAAAAAACCTCCTTTCATCCCGTCGGGGGATGGAAAGGAGGTCTGCAAATGATCTGAAGCTGCTGCGGTTTAATGCTGGGCCCAGCTGTCCAAGTAGGATTTCTGCTCAGCGCTCAGGCTGTCGATATGGATACCTAGACTTTCCAGTTTATATAATGCAACCTGTTGATCCAGCTCGTACGGAACATTCACGACGCGGTTGCCGATGCTCTGGTACTGATCATTCACGTGTTTGAGCGACAAGGCCTGAAGCGCAAACGTCATATCCATGATTTCTGCCGGATGTCCGTCTCCTGCCGCCAGATTCACCAAACGGCCTTCTGCAAGCAAATAGATCTTACGGCCGTCCTTCAAATGGTATTCTTCGATATTGCGGCGAACCGTCCGAACCGATTGGGATCGCTCCGACAGATCCGGTTTGTTGACTTCCACATCGAAGTGCCCGGCATTGGACAAAATGGCGCCATCCTTCATGACATCAAAGTCTTCTCCGCTAATGACGTCGCGGTTGCCCGTGACGGTTACGAAAAAGTCTCCCCGTTTAGCCGCTTCGCGCATCGGCATAACGTGGAAGCCGTCCATGTAAGCCTCAACCGCCTTGATCGGATCAATCTCGGTCACGATGACGTTGGCGCCGAGACCCTTGGCGCGCATCGCCACGCCTTTGCCGCACCAGCCGTAGCCGACGACAACAACCGTTTTGCCTGCAACCACCAGGTTGGTCGTTCGGTTAATTCCGTCCCAGACCGATTGCCCCGTACCGTAACGGTTATCGAATAAGTATTTGCAGTACGCGTCATTCACGGCAACCATCGGGAATTTCAGAGCGCCCTCTTTCTCCAGCGATTTCAGGCGCAGAATGCCCGTCGTTGTCTCTTCGGCGCCGCCTCGCACTCCTTCTAGCAGATCCGTGCGCTCGGAGTGAAGGATCGTTACGAGATCTCCGCCATCGTCGATGATCAGATCCGGTCTCGTTTCCAGCGTCGAGATGAGGTGCTGCTTGTATTCCTCCGGATCCGGGTTGTACTTGGCAAACACCGTGATTCCGTCTTCCACCAACGCCGCGCATACATCATCCTGCGTAGACAGCGGATTGCTGCCGGTAATCGTCACTTCGGCTCCGCCGGCTTGGATGACCTTCGCCAGATACGCGGTCTTCGCTTCCAGATGCAGCGAGATGGCCACTTTCAAGCCTTTGAACGGTTGTTCTTTCTCGAATTGTTCGCGTACCCGGTTCAATACCGGCATGTGCGCCTGCACCCAATCAATTTTGAGATGACCTTCCGGCGCCAGTTTCAGGTCGGCAATATTGCTGGTTTGTATTGATGATGAGCTCATTTAACAGCCTCCTAGGATCTGATGTTTGAATTCCTGATCATTATACGTAAACGACGCGGTGCATGCCCGAAGCATCGTATGGGATTTCCATCAGGCGATCCACCAGATTCAATCCGTAACGATTCATGTATTCCAGTATGTTGTATACCCGCTCCTGAGGCTTCCTTTCCGGGAGCAGCGTCTGCTCGATGCGCTTCCACTGCGCCAAGGCGGCCTCATGCTGCTGTTCCAGGGCATTCCGGGATTTACTTAACAGGTAATCCATTTGCTCCAATATTTTATCCTTATTGGTTAGACCTAATTTTAACAGTCCGCTCTGCATTTTGCCAAGATCTTCTATTAAAGGTTGGTATAATGCTTCGAATTGTTTCCGGGTTTCGCTGAAGCGTTCCTCCAGATTCAGTTCGTCCTTGCTTGCCAGCCAAGCCTCGCGCTTCTCGGACAAGCGAAGCTGAACATCCTCGAAGGACAATCCGTATTTCTCCATCAGCTTGTGGACGGCGCCGTCCACAATGGAGAAAGACATTCTCGGGATGATTAGCGGCATCTGCAAGCCCATATCGGCAAATGCATAGCGCGTAATCGCCCAGTAAGAGATTTCGCCGGGACCGAGTATCGTCCCCAGCACGGGGAGCAGCGAGTCCTGCATGATCGGCCGGGTCAGCACGTTATTGCTGAAGCGCTCAGGAAACTGATGCAAATCCCGAAGCAATTCTTCCTTCGTGAGAGAAACGATGCCCTTGCGGTCGGAGAACACGCCTCCTTCCCGGTACAGCAGCAGGCGTCTGCCTTCATGCAAGTAGAACAGATTGGCCCCGTTCTCGGATACGTCGGCCTGGACCTCGTAGCCCAGTCCGTCGATATCCCTTGCAGCCTGCTGGTACGAAAGTCCCAGTGTCTCGTTGCGGGTAATCAGCGATTCGAATATGGGCACTTCCAGCGCCCGAAGTCCCGGGTCTGCGGAATCCAGGAGGATCAGTCCATATTTGCCGAACATGCAGCCGATGAGTTTAGCGAATGCCTCGCTTAATCCGGCCGAGCCGTCAAACGATTGAGACGCAAGCTTCAGCAGGTCTGCCTTGTATTCGCTGTCCGCCAGCTGCGTCTGAAGCTCTGCCAGCATCATCGACCAGTCCTCTTCAGGAACATCGGTATAACTCACCGATGTCCTGAGCCCGTCCTTGGCATCCAGCTTGATTTTGGACAGCTGCTGATCCGGAGTCAGGAAATACGTGTGATTGACCTCATCCCAGTCATGGTCCTCTCCGGCGATCCAAAATACAGGCACAACGGGACGATTCAAGCGTTCCTCCGCTTCGCGGGCAGCCTGAATCACGGTGATGGCTTTATATATGGCAAGCAGGGGGCCGGTAAACAAACCGCTTTGCTGTCCACCAACCATGGTAACAGTTCCGGGCTGTTCCAGCAGTTGAAGTGATTTATGTACGGCGGGGTGATCATTGTGTTTCTGGTTATACGTCCGAAGACATGCTGCCAGCGACTTGCGCTGAATTCGTTTGTCTTCCGAAAGATCCAGCCATTGTACCCGCTCGGCATAGCCGTGCTCGCCGCGGTGATCTTCACCGTAGAACCCGCTTACCCGGTCGAAATGGTGAATATAATCATGGGCGAGACGCGAAGCGAGGGATAATGGTTCCGGAACGATATTCATGAGGTATGCCTCCTATTCTACGTCGCAACCAAATCTAGATTGTGCATGCAGGTAAATTTGTTTCTTTATTTTTTGCCTTTCTTGATTGTACCGAATGTTGGCATTGTGCGTCAAAGGAAAAGAATAGCCGCCGGCACGATGCCAGCGGCTATTCTTGAAGCAGCTTCCTATTAGCAGGTATGGATGACTTAAGCGTAGGCTTTGGCAACCCAGTGTCCTTTGGACACTTCGACCAGCTCCGAATCCTTCACGTCCAGCTGAACCGTTCCGTCTTCGCCTTTGGCTGCCGAAATCGGCCCCTGCGAATCGTCTTCCAGCTTGAGGCGCTTTTTGTTTGCCTCAATTTCAGGATCCGGAATCGGAATCGCGGACAGCAGGGTTTTCGTGTACGGATGGATCGGGTTCGCATACAGTTCCTCGCTGTCTGCCAGCTCCACCATTTTGCCCAAATACATCACCGCTACCCGGTCGCTGATATGCTTAACCATGGACAGGTCATGCGCAATGAAGAGATAAGTCAAACCAAGCCGATCCTGCAGATCTTTCAACAAATTGACAACCTGCGCCTGAATCGAAACGTCAAGCGCCGAGATCGGCTCGTCACAAATGATGAATTTAGGGTTTACCGCAAGGGCGCGGGCAATCCCGATCCGTTGACGCTGACCGCCCGAGAATTCGTGAGGGTAACGCGTCGCGTGGTCGCTGTTCAAGCCGACCATATCCAGCAGCTCCTCAATCCGCTTCTTGCGTTCGGCGCGGCTGCCTGCCATTCCGTGAATATCCAAGGCTTCGCCGATAATGTCCGACACCGTGAATCTTGGATTCAGCGAGGCATACGGATCCTGGAAAATCATCTGCATATCGCGGCGCATCGCCTTCATCTTGCCAGGGGACAGCTTGTAAATGTCCGTTCCGTTAAAATTAACGCTCCCGGCCGTAGGTTCATAGAGGCGAAGAATCGTCCGTCCTGCGGTTGACTTGCCGCAGCCGGACTCACCCACCATACCAAGCGTTTCGCCTTCGCGAATGAAGAAATTCAGGTCGTCAACCGCCTTAAGCACTTGACCTTTGCCAACGTTGAAATACTTCTTCAGGCCTTTTACCTCAATCAAATGGTTATCCTTCATGAGCCCTGCGCCTCCTTCGCCATCGGGTGCAGATTCCAGCAGCGCGCGATGTGCGTGTCGCTGAATTCCGTTGCGCCCGGGTCGACCCGTTCGCAAATTCGCATAGCCTCATCACAGCGAGCGGCAAACGGGCAGCCCACCGGCGGCTTAATGAGATCGGGAGGCGTACCGATGATCGGAATCAGCGGCTCGTCCTTCTTCTGATCCAGGCGCGGCATGGAACGAAGCAAGCCTTTGGTATAAGGATGCTGCGGATTTTTGAAAATCTCCCATTTCGTTCCCGTTTCCACCACTTCGCCCGCATACATGACGATCACGCGGTCGCACATGCCGGCAACAACGCCGAGATCATGGGTGATCAGAATGATGGATGTGCCCAAACGCTCCTGCATTTCCTTCATCACGTCCATAATCTGCGCCTGAATGGTAACGTCAAGGGCAGTCGTCGGTTCATCCGCGATCAGCAGGGTCGGCTTACATGCAAGGGCGATCGCGATCATCGCGCGCTGGCGCATACCGCCGGAGAATTCATGCGGATACTGGTTGAAGCGCTCTTCCGCGTTTTTGATGCCCACCAGCTTCAGCATTTCGATGGCATGTTTCTTGGCTTCCGAGAATGACATCCCTTGGTGCTTGACCAGCACTTCCGTGATTTGTTTTCCTATTTTAATGGTTGGATTGAGCGAGGTCATCGGATCCTGGAAGATCATCCCGATATCCTTGCCGCGAATCGCTTCCATCTGTTTGTTCGTTTTTTTGAGAAGGTCTTGTCCTTGGAAAATGACCTCTCCTTTTTTTATTTCCGAGGGCGGGGACGGAATCAATCGCATAATGGTCTGGGCGGTAACACTTTTACCGCTTCCGGACTCACCGACGATGGCAACCGTCTCCCCCTTGCCGACTTCAAAATTCATGCCGCGGACTGCCTTTACTTCACCGCCGCGAACACGAAACGATACGTTGAGGTCCTTCACCTGCAAGATCGGTTCCATACCTTCCCACCTCCTATTTTTTCAATTTCGGATCCAGCGCGTCACGCAATCCATCACCGAAAATGTTAAATGCCAACATCGTCAAGCTGATAAATAGAGCAGGGAACAACATCCGCCATGGATAATACATCCATCCGGACAAGGCATCATTAATCATGGAGCCCCATGATGCAACCGGTGCTTGAACGCCAAGACCAAGGAAACTCAGGAAAGCCTCGGCAAAGATTGCGCTTGGAACCGACAAGGTCAAGGTAACGATGATCGGGCCCATCGCATTCGGAATCAAATGCCGGAACAGCAGGCGGGCAGTTCCCGCACCCATCGAGCGTGAAGCGAGCACATACTCTCTGCTCTTCAGCTGCATGATCTCGCCCCGCACGATCCAGGACATGTTAATCCACCCCGTGATGGTTAAGGCGAGTATGATCGTGCCTAAACTTGGTTCGAATACAACCAACAGCAAGATCGTAACGAGCAGGTACGGAATGGAATACAAAATTTCCGCAAACTTATTCATGAACTCATCGACGCGGCCACCGAAATAACCCATGATGCCGCCATATATTACGCCAATCATCAAGTCAATCGCAGCTGCTGCAAGACCAACGGTCAAGGATATCCGAGCTCCCATCCAGGTACGAACAAAGACGTCGCGGCCCAGATCGTCGGTTCCAAACCAATGTTCTGATGAAGGCGGCATATTCGTATTCATCAAATCATTCGTTTCATAATCATATTTAGAGATCATCGGGCCGATGATGGCCATGATGACAATCAGGATCATAATAATCAAGCCTGTCATTGCCAGCTTGTTCTTGCGCAATCTCTCCCAGGAATCTCTCCAGGAAGATAAGCTTTCACGCTGTATTACCTCGGATTGCTTCTCATCAGGACCAATCTTCTGAAAATCTTCAGGCTTCAAGTTTAGTGCCGCAGGATGAGGCATACGCTGTTCTTTCTCCATGTCTACCTCTCCTTCCCGCCGGTCAATTTAATGCGTGGATCCACAAATACATACACGATGTCCGTAACAAAACGAGCCAGCATCAGCAGGATGCCGTAGAAAATCGTAATTCCCATGATGACGGTATAATCACGGTTCGTGATACTTTCAACAAACTGCTTGCCTATGCCGCCGATACCGAAAATCTGTTCAATGACGACCGAACCCGTGATAATGTTCGCTGTCATTGGACCGACATAAGTCACGACCGGCAAAATACCGTTACGGATCACATGACGAAACATAATCGCGAACCAGTTAAGGCCTTTGGCCTTCGCCGTCTTGATATAATCCGAATGCAAAACTTCCAGCATGCTGGATCTTGTCAAGCGAGCGATAAATGCAATCGGTTGTGCAGACAGCGCCATGACCGGAAGCACGTAGTCCAGCGGTCCCTCAAAGCCCATGACGTTGAATATGCCTGCTTTCTCCGCGAGAACGAATTGCAACAAGGACGCGAGTACAAAACTCGGTACCGCGATGCCCAGAACCGAGATAATCATGGCGATGTTGTCAATCAGCTTGCGGTGATACAAAGCCGCAAGCATCCCCAGCAGGACGCCCACGATGACGGATACCACAATCGCGATAAGACCCAGACGCAGTGACGGGCCGAACGTGTCTACAATAATATCTGTTACGGATTGTCCCTGTTTCTTCATGGACAAGCCAAAGTCACCCTGGATGATATTGCCCAAGTATTTCGTATACTGCTGAAATACCGGTTTATCCAAATCATACTGCTCCATCAGCCTCGCCAGAATTTCAGGCGATGGCTTTTTCTCTCCCATAAACGGATCGCCCGGTATGGCTTTCATAAGAAAAAAAGTGGCTGAGATCAGTATGAACAACGATACAAGCATATAAAAAAACTTACTCGCCACATACCTCAGCATTTCGCTAGCCTCCTGATCAGTTGTTCTAAACCAAGCCGTCCCTATAATTGTATAATTCCAGGGCGGATTGAGCATCCCTTAACTTTCACCAACGGACACAAGATTTGGAAACCTTGCGTTCATACAAAAAAATCGGGATATATATGAGGTTTAAAAATGCCCCACATATATATCCCGAACCGCAACCTTTTATAAATGCTTATAAAAGACTACTCGATATATGCACGTGTGAAATCGATATCACCTTTATAATCCAGATGAAGGTTCTTCACCCATGGTTTAACCAGGGACACACTGGAATAGTAGTAGATCGGCATCACAACTTGATTGTCCTGAACAAGAATTTTCTCTGCTTGGGACATCAGCTCCATACGCTTGGCGTTATCGCTAGTCGCATAGGCATCCTTCACAAGTTTGTCATATTCTTCGTTCTTGAATCCAGTGTCATTGTTTCCGCCATTGGATGTCCACATGTCGATATAAGTCATCGGGTCGTTATAGTCTGCTCCCCAGCCGGAACGTGCAACTTGATAGTTGAGGTCCGTACGGTTCTTCAGGAATACGCCCCACTCTTGGTTTTGAACCTTAACAGTAACGCCGAGGTTGTTCTTCCACATATCCGCGATGGCAAGCGCAATTTTCTTGTGGTTGTCATCGGAGTTATGGATCAGAGTAACTTCAGGCAACGTGGTATAGCCTTTTTCCTTCATACCTTGCTCGAGCAGTTTCTTAGCTTCTTCAAGATTTTCTTCGAAGTAAGTATCCGGCACCTCTTTACGGTACTCATCGGACTCACCTTTGATACCCGGAGGAACAAACCCGTGTGCAGGAAGTTGTCCGCCCTGCGTAATTTTCTCTACGATTGCCTGACGGTCAATCGCCATCGAGAAGGCTTTACGGATGTTTACATTGTCAAATGGTTCTTCCGTTGTGTTAAAGATATAGAAATAAGTCGATGAAATGCCTTTGATCATCAATTCATCGCCCAGTTCCTTCTTGATCGCCGTAAGTTGATCGGTCGGGATGTTGCCTGTTGGATGTCCTGCATAATCCAATTCATCGTTACGATAGCTTGAAAGCTCAGTCGCAGAGCTGTTGACGATGCTCATTTGAACTTTTTCAAGTTTGATGGAAGCCTTGTCCCAATATTGGTCGTTCTTAACAAGCTCGATCTTTTGACCCTTCGTCATTTGTGAAACTTTGAACGGACCATTGCCGATCAACGTATCCGGTTTCGTTGCCCAAGAAGCATTACCTTCAACGGAGCTGTGAACCGGGAAGTAGGTTTGGAATGACATCAAGCTGAGGAAGTATGGCGTCGGGTTCTCCAGCGTTACTTCCAGCGTGTAATCATCAGTTGCTTTTACGCCAACTTCATTTGCGTCTTTAATTTCGCCAAGGTTGTACGCTTCAGCGTTTTTCACGTAATACAGCTGATATGCATAAGGCGATGCCGGCGTAAAGTTCGGATCAAGTACGCGTTTCCATGCATATTCGAAATCTTTAGCCGTTACAGAATCGCCGTTGCTCCATTTGGCATCCTCGCGAAGCGTGAAGACATATTTGAGGCCATCTTCAGAAATTTTCCATTCTTTGGCTACGCCTGGCTCTTCGGTACCGTCTGCACCTTTACGAACCAGACCTTCAAACACAGCATTGATTACCGTATTCGACGTATTGTCCTGAGACAATCCCGGATCCAATGTTGGAGGGTCAGAAGCAAGGTTCATACGAAAGACTTGTTCTTTCGGCTTGTTGCCCGCTTCCCCGTTGTTGGCACTTTGATCATTCTTGTCAGCTCCGCATGCTGCCAACACTGAACTGAAGGCAAGAATCAGCGTCATGAGAAGCAGGAGTTTCTTGTGTTTCTTCATCTTGCGGTATCCCCCTCATAGATTTTAGGTATATGCTTATCGATTATACAACCAGTGGTCAAAAAAATCCAGAAATCAATAAATTGAAAAATCTGCCTGATCCAATGATCAAACAGATTTCTCATATAATACTAGTTATTAGATTGTACTTACATCATCTTAATTATGTAGGAGAGTAGACCAAAAAATGTAAAAACTATGTAACCAAAACTCATTGTCACAAAGCCGAGCCTCCACACGGCCCGCAGCAGCCTTTTACCGTTTACCTTGCCTTTCCAGCGGTTTTGCGCACTCCCGATCAGCCCCGCCGCGATCAGCAGCATCAGGAGGATCAGATAAAATCCGAATTTGGTCTGGAACGTAGTATTAAACAAGGCGGAAACCGAGAACAGCATAAAAAAGGTGGTGATATCCATGGCCAGCTCCAGCGCTTGTTTTCGATTCTTATTTCTTTGGAGCACTATGATATACACGATCAGAAACGGAATGAACGGAAAAAGACTCAATGTGTTAAACAGACCCTGCAAAAACCCCATGCTAAGACCCCCTATAGATTCATCCCCTCGATGAGCTGCGTGATCAGCTCGTGTTTTGGCACTGAAACGCCATATTTGTGTCCAAGCTGGACAATGCTTCCGTTAATCCAGGCAACTTCCGTCGTTCGGCCGTCCATCACGTCCTTTAGCATGGAGGACGTGTTACCCGAAGTGGATTGGCAGACGCTTACAATCCATTCCCACAGCTTGTTTCCATACGGAATTCCGGCAGCTTCATATACAAGGATTCCTTCATGATACAGCTGCTTCATAAGCCCGACCCGTTCAGGGGAGGATAACAGCGCTCCGTTAGGAATCCGCCACAATGCAGTCAAAGGGTTAATGACCGCATTCATCAGCAGTTTACGATAGATCATCTCATCCATCTCATTCGACAATAAAGCTTCAAATCCTGCTCTATTCAGCTCTTTAACCAGCTCAATTTCATGATCTTCGCGGGATGTTGCCCCTATAAAGCTTGCAGCAGGCATCATTTTGCCGATTGTTGTCGTTCCGTGGCCGGCGTGCAGAACCGAAGAACTGCTTGTACGCTTGGCCCCTTCCGTGGTAATCGCCGCATAGAGCTTCCACATGGGCAGCAGCTCCCGAAGCCGTTCCAAATGGCCTGTACCGTTCTGAAAACATATGAGATTGCGGCGATGGTGTCCGAATGGTGCCAGCACTTCCCTAGCCATCTCTTCGATCCCTTGCTGCTTCAACATGAGAAAGAGATAATCCGCATCCGCTGCCGCTCCCGACTCGGCAAAGGCATCCCATACACGGACCGAAAAAGCATGGGGGGCAACGGTCTGAGGCTTCCCCTCCATCTCCTCGATCGTGATGCCGGATGCCCGGAGTTTGCTCGCCTGCTCCTCGCTGCGGCACCATACCGTGACGCCGCAGCCTGAAGCCGCAAGTTTGCCGGCATACAACAGGCCCAAAGAGCCGGCCCCGATGATATGTATATTCATAATCATCCCCCATTACTGTCTTTAAACATGATGTGCTAGTCTTAGTATATATCAGAATAATCTTCAATACGCACAAATAACCCGCCAAAGCGCATGAAATGCACTAGTGCGGGTTACGGCGGATCAGGATAACCTTTACCTATTCGATTCGTTCCAGATTACCGTTGGCATCCATTTTGAAGCGGGTCTTCAGTTCCTCGTCCTCTTCATTCAAAAAAGCCAGCCTCCGTGCCCGATCCATAATCTGAATCAGTGCCTTATAATCGTCATTGACCACATGGTAATCGGTTTTCACTTCGCTTACTTCCTTCAACAACCGTTGATTCTCGCTGCGGAGCCTTGCAAGCTCATCCTCTTTTTCACGCAAATTCTTCTCAAGCAGTTTGTACTGGCGTGAACTTTCCTGCAGCCCGCCCTTCCACTGACGAAGGAAACGGATCACCGCATCGATGGACAGCGTCTCTTCGCTTGCGCCATCATTTTTATAAACATCGTGCTCCATTTCTGGAGCTGCCAATCCTGCAACTTGTGGTCCGCTGGCGGAAGGCTGTTTTTTATAATAACTTCTCTTTTGACGCTGAGATTTCGCCAAGCTGATAGCATCCTCATATTTCTTGCGAACACAGCTGTTCCAACGAAATCCGCAAGCCGCCGATGTCCGGCCTATTCTTTCTCCGACTTCCTCAAAGGCAGCCAATTGGGTGCTGCCCTCACGAATATGACGCAGGGTTACCTCCGCCAGTATTAGGTCGTCCTCTGCGCTCCATGCATCCTGTCTCACTGCTGACATACCATAAAACCCTCCTAACGACATCCTAAAATAACCGTCTTCAATACCGTAAATCGGCTGCTGAATAGGGTATAAAAACTGCTTAGTTCATTTCTATGCCTCTCATAGAGTTCATAGAATCTATTTGATACTAAAATGTATTTCCATTTTGATTACAGATCATACTCTTACGGAGGGAAAAGGGGCGTTTCACCCAAATTGTTCCCGAATTCAATGTCCTGCTTCTGGTTAATAATAAAAAATAAAGGGTTTTCTTGAGTTAGGCGTTTACACGTTTTTCCCATAACGCTATAATGTTCATAGCAGCATTATGTGCGTACATACGAGAGGAGGATATAATCGTGGCACGGATGTTTCGAGTCCTTGGCTTTTTCACCCTGACCATCGGGTTGATGGCCTTTGCCGGAGATCATATTGAAATGGCACTGCTTTTCTTCCTGCAGACCGCATTTTTCGTGATCCTGGGATATTTGAAATTCACGGAGAGAACCTATATTCTTCTCTTCTGGGCTTATATGATCGTGACCTTCACAGGCTTTAGCTACTGGACGGTCTTCATTATGGGCAAACCACTCTAATATGTAAACCATGCAAGCGATAAACGATATCCGCCGGCGGTCAACCTGGACAACCTGAGGCTGCGCTGGTGGATTTTCCTTGCGATTAGAGAACAAGTACTTAAAAGAGCGATCAGGTGCTTTAGCTGCCGGATCGCTTTTTTAGTGCCTAAAGGTTGATAATTGAGTCGTACGCGTCATATATTGGTTAAAATGAAGGGACAGACCATGGTTGGTATCCTTTCGACTAACAACCATGCAAGGAGGACTCCCGTTTGAAAGTACGAGTAAAATACCCACTCCTCCCGGTCTTGCTGTGTTTAACCCTGTTCTTCTGCTTCATCGGCGCTCCCGCTGCGGTTTATTCCCAGCAGGATGTCAGCCCCGTCATGCCTGACTCGGAAGAGGCGCGCAAGCTTCTGGAGGACAGCCTCTCCATCGTGGAAATCGATCATGAAATCGAACGGATAACCAAACGCATGGAGGAATTGCAGACTCTTCAGAATGAGCTGCAAACCCAAATCCAGGATATGGGCTTGCGCATTGAAGACCGGCGAGCTCGGGCGGCCGCCGTCCTTCGGTCATATTATATGGGTGAGCGGGATAACTTATTTTTCATGCTGCTGTCTGCAAAAGACTTAGCCGGCTTTTTCCGCGTCATGGACTTTTACGATATTATTATTCAGAACGACCGGGATACGCTTACCGTGTATAACAATCAGTACCGCTCACTTGCTTCCGCTCAGGCTGAAGCAGCACGGAATGCGTCCCAGCTCGCCGAAGTAAAGGACAGCCTGGTGAAGCAGCGCGAACGGGTGCTTGCGCTTGAGCAGCAGGTAGATGGAGCACTCACAGCCAGCGGCAATCCGGATGCCATGAAGAGGCTGATCGAGGAGTTTACCCTCTATTGGGAGAATGTAGGGCTGTACGAGGTGAAGCGTCATTTCCAGGCCCTGGCTAGCGCCATGGAAAATCTGCCGTCGTTCGTCCAAAGCAGCAAGAACATACTGAAGACCAACGGCAAGGTATACACCATCGACATCCATGAAGATGATCTCAACACGTTTTTAAGATCCGAAGACGAAATCTTTAATAGCTTTGCGTTTCATTTTGACGATGGAAAAGTAATAGCTTCCGGCGAAAGCGGAAATTTGTCGCTGCTGATTGAAGGGAAATACACCGTCATTAACGAACCGGAGAATGCCATTATGTTTGAAGTCGACAAACTTGTGTTCAACCGGCTGGAATTGCCCGACACAACGCGCAGAGCGCTGCAGGAAGAATTCGACATGAACTTTTATCCCAAGCAGCTGGTTTCTTTCTTGAAAGCGACGGAGGTCGCAAGCGACGATCAACGATTAGTGGTCAAAATGGAGCTGGATCTATAGAAAAAGCTGCCCGCGAGGGCAGCTTTTTTCTTGTTATGGTTGAGCAGGCGTGTACAATTTCATATATTCTTCAACCGTTATTTCGCCATGCAGCAATCGATATGCCGATTCGCTATAAGTCTGGAAACCTTCAGAATCGCCAAAATCCAAAGCGGCCGGCTCATTCCGAGAGAGCAGCACCTGGGCGGGAACCGCTGCTTTTTGCCAAATGCCCCGATCCCTCAGGTTCGTGCCCGTGACATACATTTCGGATACAACGGGGAGTGTTCCTGACGTTTTGCTCCATTCCTGCTGCATCTCTTTGCTTGTCATATACGTAATCCATTTCATGGCAAGCGCAGACGACTCCGTCTGTGCGGCTACCGCAAAACTTCTCGCTCGCACAACCGGCGTATTCAAATGACTCTTTCCCATGGCCAATGCGGAAGACAATCCGCTTACCTCTCGGTCCGCGAAGCTCGAATACGGCTCAACGGCCACGGAAGCCTCCTCTATGCCAGAGGAAGGTTCCTGCCCCGTTTCTATCGTATCTGCTGCGCCGTGGGACGATTCCAGCGTTCGAAGGTGATTGCGGATTAACATTTCAAGTACCTCTTGATCCGGCTTGGAAGGATCGCCTTCAAGCAAATGCACCGCCGCGCCGAATGCGTAAGGATCCTTCGGATCAAATGAGAGGACAGGGCTCGTCTTATGAAGCTCCATATATTCCTTCCAAGCCTGACGGCTCTCCGGCATGTTAAATGAGGCGCCGTCCTTCCCTTCGGTCTGCCAGGTCACGATATAGGGATCTATATCAAAAGGCATTCCCCATTGATACCCGTTCCATTGCAGCTGCGGCAGAAGACCATTCAGGGTATCCTCGCCGGTCACCGTTGTCTGTGATGCATCGACGGGCAGAAGATATCCCGTCATTGCAAGCGCTTTAATGTAATGGGAATCCGTTAATATAATGTCCGGTCCTTCGCCAAGGGACATATGAAGCAAAAACGATTCTTTCTCCGTACCGGCTGTTTCCAGAGGCGTGATTTCGATCTCGGCTCCGGTCTCTTCCATAAAGCGTTCGTTGAGCGCTTTCAGGTGCCTCAGCTCGTCCGGATTCAATTGGACGCCGACCTTGATGGGGCCCAGGTCGCTCTCTGGCACCTCCGGCCTCTGCTGCGGAGGAATCGGTTCATCCCCGGGCGGTTCCCGTCTCGTATGATGAGTGAAGTCAAAGCTGGGAGATAAACTGGATAAGGATAATAATAAAATGGCGAATAAGAACCAATATTTCTTCCGCTTCATATCCCTTCTTCACTCCTCCCATAGTCGCATGCCCTTATTTTACCAAACTTATAGTGCTCTTGTCCTATCTTTTTTTATAATTTACCAGTCCATATTTTACTAATAGGACCCGATCGCTAAAAGGACTGTCCTATGAATTCCGGACAGTCCTTCTCGTACAAGTTACTTTGTGAGATCATTTCTCGGGAAATATCACGCTACAGCAAATCGGCCGCCAGCTGTGCCAGCTTGGAACGCTCCCCTTTAGTCAGCGTAATATGTCCGCTTAAACCTTCCTGCTTAAATCGTTCAACCACATAGGTCAGCCCATTGCTAACGGCATCCAGGTAGGGATGGTCAATCTGTTCGGGGTCCCCCATCAGTATCACCTTGCTCCCTTCTCCCGCCCGGGAAACAATCGTCTTGACCTCATGGCGGGATAAGTTCTGAGCCTCATCAACGATGATGAACTGACCTGGAATGGAGCGACCGCGGATGTAAGTCAGTGCTTCTACCTGGATGCTTCCCAGACCCATCAATATTTTATCGATATCGCCGGATTTCTTGGTGTCGAACAAATACTCCAGGTTGTCATAGATCGGCTGCATCCACGGTCTCAGCTTCTCTTCCTTTTCTCCCGGCAAATATCCGATATCTTTCCCCATCGGAACGACCGGACGCGCAATGAGCAGTTTTTTGTATTTGTGCTCATCCTCCACCTTGGATAGTCCTGCTGCCAATGCCAGCAAGGTTTTTCCCGTTCCGGCTTTTCCCGTAATGGTAACCAGCGGAATGTCGTCATTCAGGAGAAGCTCAATCGCCATGCGCTGTTGAGCATTCCGGGCACTGATGCCCCATACGGGCTCGTTGCTTAGATGAAGCGGCTCTAGTCGGGTTGCATCTTCATTCACATGAAGAAGGGCAGACTTGCCGGATCCCATCTCGTCCTTCAGAATAACGAATTCGTGCGGATAAAGCGGATAAGAGAGTTGAAGTGGTTTAATCGGCAAATAACGATAGCTGTAGAATTCGTCGATCACGGAAGGATGCACCTTGATCGTTGAGAATCCCGGATATAATTCGCTTGGATCCGCCGTGCGGTCAGATAGATAATCCTGTGTCGTTAGCCCAAGCACATCCGCTTTTATTCGAACGAGGACATCCTTGCTGACAAGAACAACGGGTCTTCCGTCCTCCTTCGGCTCCTCCTCCAATTTATAATTTAACGCGACAGCCAAAATACGATTGTCGTTCGATGCTTCGCTAAATAACTCCTGTACCTTGACGAAGCTGCGATGATTTAGCTCAACCTTCAACGTCCCGCCGTTCTCCAGAAGAACTCCGTCGTGAAGATGCCCTTGTTCTCTAAGCCCATCAAGCAATCGGGAGACCATACGGGCATTGCGGCCGATTTCATCGGCATTTCGCTTCTTGGAATCAATCTCTTCAAGAACCACCGCAGGAATGATGACTTCATGCTCCTCGAATGCATAAATCGATTGAGGATCATGCAGCAGTACGTTCGTATCCAGTACAAATATTTTTTTCATCTTATCCCTCCACTGCTTCTTCATCAGGTACACACATAAACCTTTCCGTCCCGGACATAATAAGCGTAGCGACTGGAGTAATTTAGCGAATTCTATTACGAAAGGACAGATCAATCCATGAGAGCTGCTCTATCCATCATGCTGGCGGTGTTGTTGCTCGCAGGCTGCGGGACCGCCAATAACAATGCATCACCCTCTCCTCGTAATCAAACCGATGGAACCACTGCTAACAGTGTTCGCAACATGAACGGGAACAGAGGTTATACCACCAACAATGTAGACGGTTGGACACCGGATAACCCCAATACGGGGCGTGTCGGTAACGTAAATGATAACAACGGACGAGTTGACGCTACAACCGCAAATCACCTGAAATCGCTGGCTGAGAGCGTGCCTGGCGTTAAAAACGCGAACTGTGTTGTCATGGGCAATACGGCTGTCGTCGGGCTGAATGTAGATGGAAATTTAGATCGTGCAGAAGTTGGAACCATTAAATACACGGTCGCGGAAGCCCTTCAAACCGATCCGGCAGGCGCCAATGCGCTGGTTACCGCCGATTTGGACGTAGCCAACCGGATTGCCGAGCTTGGTCGGCACATTCAGGAGGGACATCCTGTTTCCGGACTTGCCAGTGAACTTGCAGACATCGTTGGCCGTATCATCCCTCAATTGCCGAAAGACGTAACGCCGCGAGACGGGAATGCACAGCGAAACGGGAATGGGCAGCAACAGGGAAATGTGCAGCAAAACGGTGCTAAAACGGTAAAACCAAATCATCGCGGTCATGCACCGGCCCATCCACAAAACGGGAAATAAACTTGAGGATGAATTCGGTCTTACGCGCGGACATATCCCGTCATGACCCGAGTTTGTCCGTCACAAGTCTCCAAATTTCATACAAAAAAAGCCCAGTGATGCTCACTGGGCTTTTTTTAAGGTCATAACAACGCCACTAACCGGCATAGCTGCTTCGCTAGGGACATGACCGTTAACATATTTGGAGTATGACTGCTTATTCGGTGCAACATGGACACCCATGTCGAAAGAACCCGTCATGAGCGACATGGAATCAGAAGGACGACATCCGAAGGATCCCCGTTCCCTAATGGAATCCGCCCGCACCAATGCAGGGGCAAGGCAACCCGTCTGCCGACTATGGATCAATGGGTGTGTCGTATGCATCATGAGGTAGGACATTCCTTCGGCCTCCTGTACAATGATCTCCATCTGATACATTGTATTATAACATACGATAAAACTTGCCTTCAATTGTCACGGAGCCGTTGCAGAATCCGCTTCTGTTCCCTGATCACCGGCGTTGTGCTTGCCGGCAAGTTCGTCTTGCAGCGCTTGTTTGGCTGCATCCAGCTCGCTGCTGCTTATATATACATAAGGGCTCTTCCAATTGCCTGTAACCGGCATGAATTTCACATCATCTTTTCCGATATCATAATAAGTTGCAATCAAATTCCGGATCTGCTCCTGCTCGAAATCGGTGGTCATGTTATCGCTGACCGCATCCAGCGCATTGCCCACCTTCGCAACGCCTCCGAGCGTCTTCATCTTGTCGAGCAGGGAATGCAATACTTCGCTTTGGCGAGCATTACGTTCAAAATCGCTTGACTCCTTCGTTCTCGGCGAACAGCTTTTACTGGATTTACGGTAACGAACATAATCCAGTGCCTTCTTGCCATCCAGCTTCTGAGGACCCACAGTGAGGTTAATGTCGGTCCCGTCAGCAGTATCGCGGTAACACATATTGTATTGAACATTCACATCTACGCCGCCAAAGGTGTCCACCACATCACGGAATCCCTGGAAGTCGATAACCGTTACATAATCGATATTAACGCCAAGATATTTGCTCATCATGACTTTCATTTCTTCTTCAGCTGGAATGCCGCTACCCGGTTCCTTTTTCTCCGCTGCATTGTAGGCCGTTTTAAACCTTGGGTAATACGCATTCAGTTTCGTCGCTCTATATCCATCGAGTTCAATGAGCGTGTCCCGCGGCAGGGATACCAGCGTCGAGGTATTGGTTTCCGGATGCATGGTGGCGACCATGACCACATCCGTCAAGTAAGTCCCCGTCTCCGGGCGATGATCCGTTCCCAAGAGAAGCACGGTGATCGGTTTTTCTTTTGCGGAATGGCCGGGAGCCACCGGCTTGTCGATCCCGCTTTTCTCGATAACCTGATTCCCTTTGATGTACAGATACCCGGCATAACCTGCTGCAGCCAAAATCGCGATTAGCAGTACGATCAGAATAAATTTAAAAAATGATTTCCATGGGCTTTTTTTCTTTTTAGGAACTGGCTGTTTCTTGCCCTTCCCCCCACTTTTGGCTCTTGGAGGGAGACTGGTATGAGTAGGATTCATATCATAACACCTGATTTCATTCAAATTAGATGAATGTCCGATAAACGCTTCAAATTGCGAAGCATTTACCGGACCATGGTTGACTTCTCTCTCTTATAAACGATGGGGACTGACAAAAAGTTGCCGTAGGTTGCTGCCTGAATTGCTAAATTTCTACAAACCTTATGACTTCGGCTCGGCTTGAGCCTTCTTCTTCTGACGATCTTCAACAAAGTATCGAATACGCACCATCAGCATCAACGCCACGGCGACCAACAAGCATTGGATAATCGGCAGCTTATCGATCTGAAACACAAGTAGTATCGCCGAACCCAGGGCCATCAAGATATACAGGAGAATCTCCTTCAACAGAGGAAGCTTCTGCTTCACTCGGAATACCTTGTTGTAAACGTAGGTGATCAGCACAAATATGACGATATACGAAACGAGCGGGTGCGCGGCAAACCATTCCTGCATGATAGGTTCACTCCTTTTGGGCAAGTAGATCTCTATCTATTATAGATTTGCTTGCGCCATTTTACGATGTTTTTCTGCGCGTTCGCGCTCACTCTTGTTCAAAATCTTCTTGCGGAGACGAACGGATTTCGGCGTAATCTCGCAATACTCGTCGTCGTTCAAGTATTCCAGAGCTTGCTCAAGCGAGAAGATGACCGGTGTTTTCAATTTCACCGTATCGTCCTTCGTTGCCGAACGAACGTTGGTCAACTGCTTCTCTTTACAAATATTGACGACGATATCGTTGTCCCGGGTATGCTCCCCGACGATCATGCCTTCATAAATCTCGGTTCCCGGTTCCAGGAACAGGGTTCCGCGGTCTTCAACCGACATCATGCCGTAGAACGTCGAAGATCCGTTTTCCGTGGAAACCAGCACGCCTTGATGGCGTCCGCCCACTTGGCCGCCAACCAGCGGGCCATAGCTGTCGAACGCGTGGTTCATAATGCCGTAGCCGCGTGTCAGCGTCAAGAAATGGGTGCGGTAGCCGATAAGCCCGCGAGCCGGAATCAGGAATTCCAGACGGACTTGACCGTTTCCGTTGTTCACCATGTTCACCATTTCGGCCTTGCGTGTTCCAAGGCTTTCCATAACAGCGCCCATGCTCTCTTCCGGCACGTCAATCAGGAGGCGTTCGATCGGTTCCATTTTGACGCCATCGATTTCCCTTACGATAACTTCAGGCTTGGATACTTGAAGCTCATAGCCTTCACGACGCATATTCTCAATCAGGATACTGAGGTGAAGCTCGCCGCGTCCCGAAACGATATAGGCATCCGGGCTGTCCGTCTCATCCACTCGCAAGCTGACGTCCGTTTCCAGTTCTTTGAAGAGACGGTCACGAAGCTTGCGGGATGTCACCCATTTGCCTTCGCGTCCGGCAAAAGGACTGTTGTTCACCAGGAACGTCATTTGCAGGGTAGGCTCGTCAATTTTGAGAACCGGGAGGGCTTCCGGATGCTGCGGATCCGCAATGGTTTCTCCGATGTTGATGTCTTTGATGCCTGCGATCGCCACGATGTCGCCAGCGCCTGCTTCGGCAACCTCGATCCGCTTCAGTCCCTGGAAACCGAACAGCTTCTCGATGCGGGCATTCTTGGTGGAACCGTCTCTAAGCATAACGGCAACCGGTTGGCCTTGCTTAATGACACCGCGATTCACGCGGCCGACGGCGATACGGCCCAGATATTCATTGTAATCCATCAAGGTAACGAGGAACTGCAGAGGCTCGTCCACTTTCTCGGTAGGGGAAGGGATATGGTCGATAATGGTTTCGTAAAGAGCAAGCATGTTATCGTCTTGCTTCTCCGGATCCATGCTAGAAGTACCGTTTAGGGCAGATGCATATACTACGGGGAAATCCAACTGGTCGTCGTTCGCTCCAAGCTCAATGAACAGGTCAAGCACTTCATCGATCACTTCAGCTGGGCGAGCAGCCGGACGGTCGATCTTGTTTACAACGACGATCGGCGTTAAGTTATGGGCAAGCGCTTTGCCCAGAACGAACTTGGTCTGAGGCATGCAGCCTTCGTATGCGTCAACAACGAGCAGAACGCCGTCGACCATTTTCATGATACGTTCGACTTCACCGCCGAAATCGGCGTGTCCAGGCGTATCCACGATGTTGATCAAGAAATCTTTATACGTAATAGCCGTATTTTTGGCTAGGATGGTAATACCGCGTTCGCGCTCCAAATCATTGGAGTCCATCGCGCGCTCCTGCAGCGTCTCATGCTCCCGGAAAATACCGGACTGCTGCAGCAGTTGGTCTACAAGTGTTGTTTTGCCATGGTCAACGTGAGCAATAATGGCAATGTTGCGAATCTGATCTCTTGATTGCATAAATATATCTCAAATCCCTTCTATTCGAATGAGCCACAAAGAAAGCGCCGGACGACATGCCGACGCTTCAACATACATCCTATAATATAGGTAAACGAGCGGGAAAATCAAGTCTTTTCAGAAAACTTCCAGCAACTTTTACCTCTTCCCGATTACCAGCCTCGGCTCCATTTATTATTGCGTCTCGAACGATTGCGACCGAAGATCATCCAAGCGCCCGCCGCGATCAAGATCAGCGCAATAATGTAGAACGCTCCTGTCTGAAGCCAGGTGAAGATGAATATCACAACGGAAAGCGCCGTCAGACCAAGCGCAATCGGCAGTGCAGCGCCGGGACGCGGGCTCTCGTACAGATAATACTCAAACAGGCCTACGGCCACACCGAGAATGAGAACAGGCCATAATGAGGCCATTAGTCCCCAGCCGCCGATATTGCATATGAGGAACAGAAGCCCGTATACCGTCAGAATACCGCCCGGTATCAGTACGGCGGCAGAAGCCCGGCGACCAAAAAACAGGATATGCAAAAAAATACCCGGCAGCAGCAGGACGAGCGGCCATAACGTTCTGCCCAGAAATCCGAACACGCCAAGCTTGCCGAGCAAAATAACGACTCCAGCGACAACGATGAAAATACCCAATGCCAAATCTTTTCTGGAGGACATTTGATCACCCTCTCTTCAATATATGTATCACCATAAACAGCGGTTTCTAACAGAAGCAGTTACGTTAATTTTAGCCCAAACCGACAAAAAAAACCATATCCCGAGCTTGTTCCGCTTAAAAATTACCCCGCCCGGCCCACGAGGCATCGGCCTAGCATCACAAGAAATGGACGACTGCGAGAGACAGTCGTCCATTTATCCGGTTTACGGCTTCCGCATGAGTATGTCCAACACCGCAGCCTGCAGTAATGTCCCCGTTTACGCGCCGGTCCGTCTTACCGTCTGCAATCCGCCGATGAGAACAACGAAACCCGCCACGATAATCGGCAGCAAGCTGTGCGCATAGGGCATCCAATAAGCCAGCAGCAGGCCGACGCGAGAATCCTGTATGAGCATTTCGCCTGCTGTAAAAGCTAAAATACCGGCACCTATATACAGCAGTACGGGAAACTTTTGAAGCAGCCTGGAGATCATCCCGCTTCCCCATACAACAATTGGAATGCTTAATATAATCCCGATGACAATCAGGGAGAGATCGCCATTGGCAAGCCCCGCGATTGCCAAGACATTGTCCAGGCTCATGACAAAATCGGCGATCAGAATCGTATTGACCGCGCCCCATATCGTGGAAGCCCTGGCCATGCTCGCAGGATCATGTTCCTTTTGCATCATCAGTTTGACCGCGATCCAGATGAGCAGCAATGCGCCGCCAGCCTGCAGAAACGGAATTTTCAACAGCAGAACGGCCACAAAAGTCAGAATGCAGCGCAAAAGTACGGCCCCCGCCGTCCCGATCCAAACGGCCCGTTTGCGGTGTATTTCCGGAAGATCCTTGCTGGCCATAGCAATGACCAAGGCATTGTCGCCGCTGAGTACAAGATTGATCACTAATATTTGTCCCAACAAAAAAATCGTCTCCACCAGTACAACACCCCCACTCTACACATATGTGGTTTTTGTCCAGGCTATGCTTGCACATCGGGAAAAATAGGCCTATAATAAATCCACTTTGTTTAATGGTGGAACGTATTCTAAGAGGAGTGACATTCATGGAAACCACAGCCGCTGAATTTTTTCTTGCATTAATCAACATTGTGTTTTTGGATTTGATATTGGCCGGGGACAACGCCATCGTGATCGGCCTGGCGGCACGCAATCTTCCGAAGGAAACCCAGAAAAAAGCCATTATCTACGGTACGGCAGGTGCTGTAATTCTCCGCATCATAGCCACCATCCTTGTCGTCTGGCTGCTCAACATCCCTTGGCTGCTGCTTGTGGGAGGCGTGCTCCTGATCGGCATTGCTTACAAGCTGTTGACCGACGACAATAATGATCACGGCAATATCAAGGCTGGCAGCAACCTGGGCGCGGCCATCCGCACCATCATCGTAGCCGATGCCGCCATGGGCCTGGACAACGTCATTGCCGTTGCCGGCGCGGCCAAACATAACATGATCCTTGTAACCCTGGGCCTGCTCATCAGCGTTCCCATCGTGGTATGGGGCAGCACCCTGTTCATCAAGCTGATCAACCGCTTCCCATGGATTATCTATGTAGGTTCAGCGGTGCTTGCATATACGGCATCCTCCATGATTACCGAGGAGAAGCATTTTATGGGGTACTTTGAAGGGCACCAGATTATAAAGTATCTGTTCATTGCCGCCATCATCGTCGGCGTGCTGACGGCAGGACATCTGAAAAAAAAATCAGCCGCTCGCCGTCAGTCGTCCACCCTGTCCTAACGGTCTCAACATACCATAAAAACGCCCCGAGGCTTATCGTAAGCCTCGGGGCGTTTTTATGGTTTTTATCTTATCGAATAGCATAAGACGCTCTGTCGGCGGCGCCATGGCGGCCGCAGCTTCATACCCGATTTAGAACCAGTCTTCGTTGACTACGGGCTCCTCACGCTTCTCGCCAAGCTCGCCGATCTTACTGTCCGGCGTGATGATCACGGTCTCCGTGCCTTCAACCGCCGCTTGAATCAAGGCAGGCAGCTCGGTAAGCGAAGCCTCCACCTTCTCGATAATCTTCAGATTCGGATTGGTGGTCGGCGATTTAGGAACAAACAACGTGCAGCAATCCTCATACGGCAGAATCGACGTGTCAAATGTGCCGATGTCCATCGCAATGTTGATGATGTCGTTCTTATCCATCATGACGAGCGGCCGGAGCAGCGGCAGCTCGGTAGCTCTTCCGATCACATTCATGCTCGGCAGCGTTTGGCTGGCCACTTGTCCCAGGCTATCCCCGGTCACGATCGCCAGTGCCCCTTCCCGCTCAGCAAGCGAGGAAGCAATCCGTAACATGGCTCTGCGCATAAAAGTAATGATCAGATTATCCTGGCCAATGCCGACAAAGGAGGTCTGCACATCGGTAAACGGCACCAGGTGAAGCTTGATTTTTCCTGTATAGCCCGATAACAGCCTCGTTAACTCCATGACCTTTTCCTTCGCAAGCTGGCTGGTGTAGGGGAAGCTGTAGAAGTGGACGCACTCAATTTCAAGTCCCCTGCGCATCGCTGACCAGCCCGCTACAGGACTGTCAATTCCTCCGGAGAGGAGCAGCATCGCCTTCCCGTTCGTACCAAGGGGGTAACCGCCGGCGCCGGGAATCACTTCATAGTACAAATACGTCTCGTTCTCCCGAATTTCCACGCGCAGCTCCATATCGGGCTGCTTCACTTTCACTTTAAGCTGGGGATAGGTCCGCAGCAATGGCGATCCGACCAAATGATTCATCTCTTGCGAGGAATGAGGGAATTGCTTCCATACTCTTCTGGCATTGACCTTGAAGGTTACCGTGCCTTCCAGTTCCTTCTGCCCCACAAATTCAACCGCTGTTTCGATAATGCGTTCAGGTTCCGAAGAACAAACGCGAACCGGACTGATGGAAACCAGGCCAAATACCTTCTTCAGCACTTGAATCAGCGCCTCGGGAGACTCTCCGTTAAGCTCGACGTACAGGCGGCCATATTCCTTGATGATTTTCGCGCCCGGATACGGTCTGAGCACGCTTCGAATATGATTCAGCACCGATCTCTCGAACCGGTTGCGGTTTTTGCCTTTCAGGGTAAACTCGCCAAAGCGAAGCAGCAGTTTATCGTAAGTCATCTCCGATTACCCTCTCTTTCTATGACGGGACGCAGGTTCCCGCAAACTTTCGCCAATACCTCGACCAGCCGCGCTGCATCGCCCAGCTGATGCTCCTTGCCAAGACTGATACGAATTCCGGAGGAAGCTGCCTCCCTGTCTTTTCCCATCGCCAACAGCACCCGGCTGGGTTCGCTGAATTTGGACGAACAAGCCGATTTGGTCGATACGAGCATGCCCATCTCTTCCAGAGCATGGACCATCACCTCGGGTTTTAATCCCGGATACGAAAAATGAATGATGTGCGGTGCGCTCTGCTCGCTGCTGTTTAACACCAAGCCCGGAATTTTGCGGATGCCCTGAAACAGCAGCTCCCTGATCTCCGTCATCCTGGCATAAAGCTCAGGCTGATTTTCCCTGGACAATCGCATGGCCTTCGACATCGCTACCGCTCCGGCAACATTCTCCGTGCCCGCCCGATGCCCGCTCTCCTGGGATCCGCCGGATATCAGGGGAAAGAGCTGCACGCCTTGCCTGATGTACAGCACCCCCATTCCCCTTGGACCGTTGAACTTATGTGCGGACAAGCTGTACAAATCGGCCTGCCACCCGGATAGCGAGACCGGGAGCTTGCCGAATCCCTGTACGCCATCGACATGCAGCAGCGTGCGCGGGTTCCGCTCCTTCACGATACGCCCCACTTCCGCCAGCGGCTGTACGGCCCCCGTTTCATTATTCACATGCATGATGCTGACCAGCACCGTATCTTTACGGACCGCTTCGCTCAAGGCAGCCAGATCCACCATGCCTTCGGCATCCACGGGAAGGTACGTCACTTCCCAGCCCAGCGTTTCCAGCTGTCTGCAGCATTCATATACGGACGGATGCTCGGTTCCCGTCGTGATGATATGCTTGCCCCGGCTGCTGTACTGCATCGCAGCCCCTTTTATCGCCATGTTATTGCCCTCGGTTGCCCCGGACGTAAATACGATCTCATCAGGCTTAACGTCCAGCGCGGCTGCGCACACCTCTCTTGCCCTTTTCTGCAATTTGGCGGCCGCTTCGCCTGAACGGTGAAGGGCTGACGGGTTGGCATAATGAAGCTTCATGACTTCCGCCATCGTGTCCACCACTTCATCAAAAGGAGGGGTCGTTGCAGCGTGATCCCAATATATCAAGGTAATTTCCCCTTTCCATCTTACGCATCGCAGATTGCATAGCTTATGATTCCAGACCTTTATATTTACACAAAAAGACCAAACGGTAAAGCCGCACCCCATCTTGCCTTGGGCAAAGCGGCGCTTATCGTTTGATCCTCTATCAGATTACTATTCGCCCCAATCGGACTACAAGGCGTATTTCGACTGGGCGTTCATGACTTTGCTAATGTATGCCTGGGTTTCCTTGGGCAATTCATGAGCCACGGACATCAGCTCTTCATCGCTGGATACACCCAAACCCGCGACGCGTGTCGGTCCTGCATTATAGGCAGCAAGCACCATGGCTATCTCTCCGCCAAACCGTTGGATCAGATTGGACAAATATTTGGTGCCGCCCTCGATGTTCTGAGCCGGATCAAAAGGGTTGCTTACCCCGAGTCCTCTCGCCGTACCGTCCATGAGCTGCATCAGTCCCTTGGCACCTGCAGACGAGACCGCATGCGGATTAAACGAGGATTCCGCGTCGATGACCGCTTTGATCAACGATACCGGCACGCCATAGCGTTCCCCTGCCGCCGTGATTAAATCCTCAAAAGTCGTAGGCTTTGTTGCCCCGGTGTCGTTGATCTCTGCTTCTATCGAGGTGCTCGACGAAACGGATTCATTCACAACGCCTAACTGCTGCCACAACAGCCCGTCCTTAAAGGTGACGCCGGGCGCCAGCTGTGTCATGGAACGTTCAACCGGTTTGGAAGTGGATTCTTCGTTAAGCAGGCTGCTCAGCACATTGACAAATCCGGCTGACGATTCGGTGGAATTCGTATTCATCTGTGATACATCCGTCATTTGCTTCCATGATATCGGATCTATTTGCATCGTTTAACTCACTTTCTGCCGTTAAATTTCAAACTTGTCCTTATTTTATCACGGAACTGGAACAATCTGCTATACCTATTCGACAAAAAAATAGGCGGACCAACCCTTCCCGGTTGACCCGCCCATATTAAACGATGATAAATAAATCAATCATTATCTGCTGAAAGGAATCAAGATAAAATAACTGAGCGTCGCCAGAATGCCGAGTCCTATGGACCAAGCACCTGTCGTTCTGCTGCCTTTGCTGTATGCGTAATAACCCACGACAGCCGCGATAGGTCCGAGAATGACCGACCACATGAACAAGGAGGCAATCCCTAATACCAGGCCTACGTATCCGACCGCCCGGCCGGTGGAGAGATCCGTCTTATCCTCGTCTGCATGCCGTACCGAGGTTTCCATCGGCGGAGCCACCTCGGCAGCATATTCCTCGCGGTGATCCTTCCGCGGGAAGTCTACCCGGTTTCGCTTGCCTTGAACAACCTTCATTTTATTTTTGCGATGTTTTTTATCCATAGCTCGCTTCCTCCATTTCCATCATCCTAAAGTGCCCGGTACCCGGACTTTATCCGGAGCTTGTGCCCGTCAGCCCTTCGGCTTGAAGGTCAGACAGCAGGTCTCGGAAGACTTGTCAGCAACATCCTGATGATCGTCTACGTAAGGCTCTGCCCCATACTCTTCGTTAAGTTTCACATTCGCATGACGGTCAATCTCGATCATAATCATCTCGGCATGACATAAATTTTGTTCTCCCCAGTAATGGCAATTGCTGACACTGCACTTCACTAATGGTTTGGCTTCGTTGGCCATTTTAGCATCACCTCGTCAACATTTTTTCCTATGTTTAGGGCCGGTATGCACGATAACGATTGTCAGTTGGTGCCTTAGGCGCGGAACGCAAAAAAGAGATGCCAACGGCTGGCATCTCTTGAGTCTTCCATAATTATACTAAGCGTGGCTTCTCTCGGATTGCATCCGGCGCTCCGTCAAATAATCGCTCTCGTAATAAGCAAGATCGTCGCGAAGCTCTTCATAAATCTTGGTAATGTTCATGATGACGTCACGTGCGGGACGTACCGGCTTCTTCCGGAAACGGATGGCATCCTGTCCGGTGTAGGCGTAACGGCCATCTTCGGAATAACTTTCATTTTTGGGATAGAAGAAGCTGTTCACGCAGCGATGATACAAATTATACAAAGCCTTCTCGGCAAAATCGATATCAAAATTAGGGCGACGCTGTACAACGCCTAGCTTCTCATAGGAAACTTCAGAAAATACGAGCAAATGGCGAACATCCGACAAGAATCCTTTGTAAAAGTGAACGGTTTCCTCGTCCTGTTCCGTTACCAATTGAGATAAAGCATGTTCATTCAAAAACGTTTCCATAATCGAAATAGCAGATTTCAACTTTTCTCTGGATTCTGAGCATAATTTCTGAAGATTGTCTGCTGGCATTACGATAGATCCCCCTTAAATGGTCGTGACCTGCAGGCCAAAACGGCCTGACGGTCATGCTAATATGTACTATCCTAACACAAATTTTGGGATAACGAAATCCCTATCATGAATACACTTACAAGGTTATTTTTAGTACATTTTTTTGGCGTATTCACTCTTATTGACTAAAGATTTCTTGCACGCATAAAAAGGATGCACTCTTCCCACGCTAAGATTACTTACATCCTGAAATGCGGCGAGGAGGAAAATATGTGAAATCTCGTACCTTTTGGAGCATTATAGGGGCAGCGTCAGTTATTGGCGCGCTTTTGATCTTGCTGTTCATCCCCGGCTCGAAACAGCCGGCTCCAACGGCTGAACCGTCACGGCCCTTAAAACCCCAGCAGGAGAACAAGGCCAAGCATTTTACCATGCTGGGCGATATCCAGGCAACGGATCAATTAAACCGTCTCGATGCCAGGGGACACCTCCGCAAAATGCTGAACAACAATTCTTTGCGCAGCGCGGGGCAAGTCAAGGCGTATACGCAGAAAGAGCAAAAGATGCACAAGCATTTTCAGCAAGTACGCTGGTATAACCTCAAGGAAAACAAGATGGCGGACATTCAAGGCCAGCTTCCCAAAATGAGCAAAACCGACAAAAATCGGATCGCCCATCATTTTCAACTGGCGCAGCAGAAATTGAAACGCGGCGAACCTTATGATTCCCCCAAATTCAACGCGGCGGGGCAGCCTTATTTTGTTGTGGCCGAACCGTCCAAGGATGGCAGATATGGCGCTGCCGCCCTGGTCAATCAAGCCGTGCTCCAAGAGGTAAGCAATCACCAGAAGCGGAATCTCCGCTTAATTCCGTATCCGAAGGAAGGAAAATTCCGGGTCGAGTCCATCCATGCGGATACCCTCTCCGACATCACCGTCAAAACCGGCCATGATAATGAAAAGGCCAGTCATTTTTACGAAAATGAAATCGTGGTGTCCTTTCAAAATGAACCGTCAAAGCAGCAGCTGTTGGATATCTCCAAGGAAATATCATGCGAAACGCCAAGGAAACTGGGTTATGCCTATGTTTTCCGTTCCAAAGATATGGATTACCAGAAGCTTCGCTCCTATTTCCAGCAGAAGTGGAAAATCAAATACACGGAGCCTCACTACATTTATTTAACCAATGATCGCAGCCCTCAATCCCGGGTTAACTCGGATTTCCCGGATGGGGCGAATGCCCAAGTCAATATTCCGAATGATCTCCTGTTTTCGGAATATCAATGGAATCTGCCCGTCATCGAGACAAACCGGGGCTGGGATCTGTCCAAAGGCAGCGAAGATGTCATCATCGCCGTAATTGACACAGGGGTGGATCTTCAGCATTCCGATTTGGACGGACAACTGGTGGAAGGATACAACATTGTCGAGAAAGACAAACAGCCGCTGGATGATGTGGGGCACGGGACGCACGTAGCCGGGATCATCGGTGCCCTGGTCAACAACGGCGAAGGCGTTGCGGGCGTTAGCTGGTACAACAAAATCATGCCGGTCAAAGCGCTCGACGGATCCGGATCGGGAACAACCTATGCTGTCGCGGAAGGCATTATTTGGGCCACGGATCACGGAGCCAAGGTAATCAATATGAGTCTTGGCAACTATGCCGACTCCCAGTTCCTGCATGATGCCGTTAAATACGCCTATGATCGCGACGTTGTGCTTGTTGCCGCATCAGGCAACGACAACACGGAGCGCCCCGGCTATCCTGCCGCCTATCCGGAGGTGTTGGCTGTCGCCGCAACGGATTCCAATCAGAAGCGGGCGGAATATTCCAACTACGGCGATTACATCGATGTGGCCGCTCCAGGGACCAATATCGCAAGCACCTTCCCGGGAAATCAATATGCAGCTCTGTCCGGGACCTCCATGGCCAGTCCCCATGCAGCCGCCATGGCGGGGCTCATCCGTTCCCTTAATCCTGACCTGACCAATCAAGAGGTCATGGACGTCATGATCAACCAAGCGGTGGATCTTGGCGACAAGGGAAGGGATAAATATTACGGTCATGGTCAGATCGACATCTTCCAGTCCTTGAAGGCGGTTGGCGCCCCTGAAGTGCCTCTTCAAATGTGGCCCGGCCATACCCTTCGCAATCTGGAGCAAGAGCTCCGCAAACTAAACGGCTCAAACGATAAAAGATAAAGAATAAAGCAGCTTCCGCCCTCTCGCGTTGGCTGCTTTATTCATGATCCGAGGCAATGCCGTCACGTTTATTTCTTCCGGCGGGTACGGCTGGTACGCACTGTAGCTTTCTTGGAACGCTTGCCGGAAACCGTAACGCCGCCATAGCCTCCATTTTCGGTTACGACTTCTTCTTCGCTGTACGTGTACAGATGTTTTTCTACCGGCACGCAGTGAATCTTATCCACCACTTTTATAGGATGAATAACCGGTACGATTTGCGGTACATAGTGGTCTCTCACGACTACAATCGGATCGCACACAATCGGGGACACCGGAGGACATGGATAATCGTTATGACAAGACATGTGTTTGCATCTCCTTTCCGTTGATGATTATAGCTTATTATCCCAAGGGCTATTTGGTATGGACGATTATCCGTACAGGGCACATGATCTCCCAATATTTTCACAAATCCAGAAGAAAAACGTCTATCGACGTACTTTCTCAGAACACAGACCACGGTTAGAGGAAGTTTCTTGCGATATCAGGAAGACCCAAGCTTCGAAGTTTATACTTTCTGATACTTGAAAAAACGCGCATTTCCTGTACACCCCCGCAAGGAGTGAAAAGAAAATACGCGTTTGTACCATAGCATATTCATAAAATCGTTGTGCAGTTGGGAAAGTTTTCCGTAAGCCGGGTTCTGTGCTCTTCGTGGTCATAGCGGGAACTACCCTGCCACCATAAGCGACAATCATCTATCTAGGCCGATCATTACTAATCGGCTCAAGCGACCAACCCGGACGCGCCTCGGGCTAAGGCTGTCTCCTCGAAGGAGACTGCGTCCCATTAGGTCTTGCTCCAGGTGGGGTTTACCAGGAACGAAGTCACCAGCGTTCCTCGGGGTCTCTTACACCTCGGTTCCATCCTTGCCTGTGCCGCCCTTAGGCGGCCATCGGCGGTCCATTTCTGTGGCACTATCCTTCAACTCGCGCTGACTGGACGTTATCCAGCACCCTGCCCTATGGAGCCCGGACTTTCCTCTCGCGGCTTTGAGGCCGCCAGCGATTGTCTGTCAAACTTTCCGGACAACATTACATATTATATCGTGATTCCATGCGGTACACAACCATTAAACATTAACAACAGCTGATTATTTTCCCATTCCGAAATCAAACAAACTGGAACGGCTCCGTGTTGATGCGGGAAGCCACGACCCGAGTTTCGTACTTATGCTCCTGCAGCTTCTGCTCCATCCACTCGGCAACTTTGACTTTCATGATCTTCTCGGCATTGTGGCCCGGATCAATGATTGTAAGTCCTGCGGCCAGCGCGTCCTGTGCCGTATGATAATCCACATCCCCCGTTACCAGCACGTCTGCTCCCCGAAACAGCGCCTTCATCATGTAGCGTCCTCCGGAGCCGCCTATAACGGCTGCCTTGCGTATGGTACGGTCGAGTTCTCCTACTACGCGAACATGAGGGACCTCCAGCTTCTCTTTTACCACGTCGACCAACTCAGCCAGCGTCAGGGGCTCCTTCAGCTTCCCGACCCGTCCAAGACCGAGGGATCTTCCCTTCAGGTCCATGTTATACAGATCGTAGGCAACCTCTTCATAAGGATGCGCCTTCAGCATAGCCTGGATGACCTTGTTCTTAATCGTGTGGGGAACAATCGTTTCGATCCGGACCTCGTCTGCCCGTTCCATCTTTCCTTCCTTGCCTTGAAAAGGGGTGCTGCCTTCTCTTGGAACGAAGGTGCCGAAGCCCTCGATATTGAAGCTGCAGTGGCTGTAATTTCCGATCCAGCCCGCGCCGGCTCCGAGCACGGCATCCAGCACCTCTTGATGGTGGCTCTTCGGAACAAACACCACCAGCTTGGACAGCTGCTCGTTATGCATGTCATGGATGGGCGACGTATCCTCGATGCCCAGCGCCTCCGCCATCCAATCGTTCATGCCGCCCTCGGTTACGTCCAGATTGGTATGGCTTACATAGACCGCGATGTCGTGTTTGATCAGCTTCTCGTATACCTTGCCCATCGGCGTATCCGTCTGCAGCTGCTTCAGCGGACGGAAGATAATCGCATGATGCGCGATAATCAGGTCAGCCCCAAGCTCTATGGCTTCATCCACCACTTCGTCATTCACGTCCAGTGCAATCAGCACCGTGCGGATGTCCTTTTGCAAAGTTCCGAGCTGGAGCCCGATCCGGTCATCGGGTTCGGCCACGTGCTTCGGGGCCAGTTGTTCCATGAATTGAATTACGGTTTGTCCTTTGGCAAGCATGCCAGCACCTCCTGAATAAACTCGATATCCGATCGAATCTCGCTCGCCTTATCGGCTGCCGTGGGCAGATCCGAACGCGATAGCGACTGAAGTATATACCCCATCTTCTCCATCTCCGACGTCCATTTATCGTGGAAAACCGGATTCGGGGATTGCGTCAACCAAGGCCCCATACGGAACAGCCAGTCCGCAGAAAGCCGGACACCGTCTCCGATCGTCCTTTCCTTGTATACCTGTTCATTCGTCAGGTCGGTTGTATCCGAAGGCTCGGCGACCAGCACCTCGTAAATTTTTCCGTCTTCCTCCAGGATCCATTCCTCGATCAGCACCCAGCCATGGGAATGCAACCATCTGCGCAAAATGTCCTCTCCCACGTTCGGCTGTAAAACAAGCCTGCGAACGCCGGCCAGCTTCTCGATCCCGCGATCCAGAATCGCTGCAATCAGGCTGCCGCCCATGCCGGCAATGGTAATCACGTCCGCCTCACCGGCCGAGAGCACATTCAATCCGTCCCCTTTTCGCACGCTGATGACATCGGTCATCCCTGATTCGATGACCTGCTTGACGGCAGCATCGTATGGGCCTGGGTTTACCTCACCGGCGACAGCTTGAACCGCAGCTCCGCACTCCACGGCAGCCACGGGCAGCAAGGCATGATCCGAACCGATATCTGCAAGTTTGCTGCCGCGAGGAATCTTCTCCAGAATTTTCGTTAATCTTCTTGATAATTTCAATGCTGACACCCTTACATTCCATATTTTCGTTCAATCCACGATCTATTCATTACCCTAACAGACACGATACCAAACTGCAAACCCGCAAATCCGGCAAACCAACCGGGTGCCAAGTCATTTGCAATGGGTCTGGAAAAGAGCTAAAATAAAGACCAATACAACAAATGCAGGAAGAAATTCCAGAACCAAGAAACCTCATTCACCCTGCTTGCATTCGAAAAAAAGGACCTGCTGCGTTACTGCAGAAGGTCCGTGGATTAAGCTATTCGAGAAAATCCTTTAACCGTTTGCTGCGGCTCGGGTGACGTAGCTTACGGAGCGCTTTGGCTTCGATCTGCCGTATCCGCTCACGCGTAACGCCGAATACTTTGCCGACCTCTTCCAGCGTTCTTGTGCGGCCGTCATCGAGTCCGAAACGAAGGCGAAGGACATTCTCCTCGCGCTCTGTCAGCGTATCCAGCACATCCTCGAGCTGTTCCTTCAGAAGCTCGTACGCAGCCGCGTCAGCAGGAGCGAGTGCTTCCTGATCCTCGATGAAATCCCCAAGATGGGAATCGTCCTCTTCGCCGATCGGCGTTTCCAGCGAAACCGGCTCTTGGGCAATCTTCATGATCTCCCGGACTTTCTCAACGCTGAGCTCCATCTCTGCAGCAATTTCCTCCGGCGAAGGCTCACGTCCAAGCTCCTGCAGAAGCTGTCTGGATACACGAATCAGCTTGTTGATGGTCTCTACCATATGCACGGGAATACGGATGGTACGGGCCTGGTCCGCGATCGCGCGCGTGATCGCTTGGCGAATCCACCAAGTCGCATACGTACTGAATTTGAAGCCTTTTTTGTAATCGAATTTCTCCACGGCTTTGATCAAACCCATGTTGCCCTCCTGAATCAAATCCAGGAACAGCATTCCACGACCCACATAACGCTTCGCAATACTTACGACGAGACGCAGGTTGGCTTCGGCCAGACGGCGCTTGGCTTCTTCATCTCCCTGTTCAATCCGGTTGGCAAGCTCAATCTCATCATCCGCGGACAACAGCGGAACCCGTCCAATTTCCTTCAGGTACATCCGAACCGGGTCGTTAATCTTGATCCCCGGAGGCAGTGAAAGATCGTCGTCAAATCCAAAATCCTCATTATCATGGGATTCGGAATCTCCCGATTGCCGGTGAGGGCCCTCTTCGTCATTTTCATTTACCACATCAATGCCCAGGTCGGCCAGCTGCTCATAGAACTCTTCCATCTGCTCCGTGTCCTGATCAAATGGCGACAATTTCTCCATAATATCTTTATAGCTTAATACGGATCTCTTTTTACCCTGTTCAATCAACTGATCCTTGACTTGATCCAGCGTAAATTCCGTTTCTAGTTCAGTATGCTGATCATTCGCCATCATTCGACTCCCTCCTCCCTAGAAACAGCAATGCGCGGGGCTTCATTGTCTTTCTAGGGCGATAATCTCACTTGCAATTTGCGCGGCTCGCAAAAAATCACCTGAGCGCTCCGCTTTTATCATTTCTTCTTTTTTCTGGTCGATCTCTCTCTGCTGCGGAAATTTCAGCACCTCGCGTATGCAATCATCGAGCACTTGAACGTTCCACTCGGCGGGTGCTTCCATCATCATGATCGAGCTGACCGTCATTTCCAAACGATCGTCTTGGAGCGATGACATGAAACGGCTGATATCCGGGGATTTGCCCTGTGCGTAAAAAGCATATAGATAAGCAGCGATTGCCGCATGATCTTCAATATTAAACGCTTCTCCCAGGCGATCGCCAACGTATCGCGCGGCCTCCGCATCCTGCAGCATCAGCGACAGCAGCCGCCGTTCTGCAGCATGGTAAGCAGGCAGAAGTGCCGGGGCGGGCTGGCGCCCTTTTTTATGCCTACCATTATTCCACCTTTTTTCCTTATTATCCCCATCGCCCATCTTTTTTTGCATCGATTGCCGAAGCAGATTGCAATCCTGCTTAAGACTTTCGTAGGAAAGATGAAGCTCGGAGGATAATTCCCTCAAATAAACCTCCCGTTCGGTTGAGGAATCCAGTACGGCGATAATGGGCAGTGCCTCTTTGGCGTACGCAATTTTACCATCTTCTTCTAGCAGTATATGGTTTTTCTTCAGATATATAAGTTTAAATTTTGTTGTTGAAACGGCTGTTTCTACCACATGCCTGAAACGCTCGGGACCGAACTTGCGGATATAATCATCCGGGTCCATTCCTTCGTTCACCAAAGCGATTCGTACCTTGAGACCAACGCCTTCCAGCATTGGAATGACTTTTGACGCGGCGGCCATGCCGGCTTTATCGCCATCATAGACAACAACAACTTCTTCAGCCACCGATTTCATGATTGCCACTTGGTTTTCCGTTAGAGAGGTTCCCATCGTTGCCACACCGTTGTGCAGTCCTGCTTCCCATGACGAAATGACATCGCCGTATCCTTCGAATAACAGAATTTGACGCAATTTGCGTATGGATGTTTTGGCCTGGTGCAGGTTGTACAATGTGCGGCTCTTATTAAATAGAAGTGTCTCCGGGGAATTCAGGTACTTCGGTTGACCGTCCCCCAGTATTCTGCCAGCAAACGCGATGACCTTGCCGCTGCGGTCATGTATCGGAAACATGATTCGTCCGCGAAAACGGTCGAGATAGCCTTCTTGTTCATGTCTTGCGGATAATAAACCGCCTCTTTCCATCTCTTTCAAGTCAAAGGAGCGTTTGGTCAGGAACTGAACCAGCGTGTCCCAACGATCTGGCGCATAACCGATTTGAAACTGATCAATCATCTTGTCGTTCATTCCGCGGGCTCTTAAATACTTCATGGCTTCCGTACCATGTTCCGTATTCTTCAGCAGGAAATGGTACAGCTTGGCGCTAAGCTCATACGCTTCAATCAAACGTTCTTTTTCCGGATTACGAGGAATTACGGGAACTCCTTGACCTTCCGGCAACGAGATATCATTCTCTTCTGCCATTGTCTTGACGGCTTCGGGAAAAGAAAATCCTTCGATTTCCATTCTAAACTTAATGGCGTTTCCGCCCTTACCGCAGCCATAGCAGTAAAAGATTTGGCGTTCCGGTGTAACCGTAAAGGAAGGAGTCTTCTCTGAGTGAAACGGGCACAAGCCCTTCAGGTATTTCCCCTGTTTGGTAAGATGCACGTATTTGCTGACCGTATCCACAATATCGCTTTTGGCCAGTACTTCCTCAATGACATCATCCGGAATATTGCCTTGTCCGGTACTCATCCAAACCACCTTCATCTCTTTTGGCACGTAAATAGTATTCGCTACGGGTGGACATTCTCCTGCAATTCACGCAAAAGTTTTGTCAGTTTATGTTGAAAAAACCTCCGGTCTTCGTCAAGCAGTTTCTTGGGCCCTTTGCCATACCTTCCTTGTTTCCTCGCCTTCGCCTGATGGTGACGGGAATCCAGCATGAAATCGATATCCGTATTATGGAAAATACGGCCGCGAAAGGAGATCACGTGGCATGATTTGGCAAGCGCAAGCGCAGCCAGTCCATAATCCTGCGTCACCACGATATCCCCCCTGGATATGTGGTTAGCGATGTAGAGGTCGGCACTTTGATCACTCCGGTCCACCTGGATCGTCGTAACCCCTTCTTCGGCTTGCAGCAGATGATCGTAGGAAGAAACAAGCAGCACCGGCACACGGAATGTACGAGCAGTCTCTGCGATTTCCTTCTTGACTGGACAAGCATCCCCGTCAACCACGATCGAAATGGAGCTTTCGTTCATACGCATCACCGGCTCTTATCTTAATCTTGGGTCCTTATTATGCTGTATATTATTATATACGTCTTTGGCCGATTAAAATCCTGCTGCCCAAATAAACAATGACCTTGCCCTTGCTTGAATCCGTCCGTTCATAGCGAAAGCGCCATCCCGCGCTGAACCGCGGGCTGTCGCTTTCACTGAACAATACATTATACCATTTGCAAAATCATGCTGTCACTACTACCACACCAATTTCGTGAAATCGGCATACCGCTTCAAGTCACCGTCGATGCCGGAGAGCAGCGCAAGGCGATTGGCCCGAACCGCTTCGTCTTCAGCCATCACCATGACCGAATCAAAGAACCCGGTAATCGGCTCCCTCAGTCCACTCAGCAAGGACAATGAACGTTCGCCGTCCGCTGCCTGCAGCGCGGCATGGTAATCTGCGCGAATCGCGTTCCAAGCTTCATAAAGCTTGTTTTCTTCCGATTCCGTGAACAGTTCGGCGTTGACGGCGGCCTTGCCCGCCTTGGCAGCCAAATTGCTGACCCGGTTGAAGGACTCTACCGTCGTTTTGAAATCCTGGACGCTCTCCACGGCATTCATCAGCGCATGGCCGCGGGATACGACGGACACCACATGATCGAATCCGGCCGTAATGACCGCATCCACCACATCATAACGCTGGTCTTCGGACAACAGCTTCTTCACGCGAAGCCCGAAGAACTCCTTAAGGTCTTTGCGGATTTCGTCCGTCGATCGCTTCAATACGCGAATGTTCTCGTGAACCTCGAGCGCTACGCCGAACACGTCGGATAAAGTCACCGGAAGTTTGTGCTCCAAGATGATCTGAACGATGCCCGCAGCCTGACGCCGGAGTGCGTAAGGATCCTGGGAGCCAGTCGGAATAATGCCGATGGAGAAGCATCCCACGATGGTGTCGATTTTATCGGCGATGCTCACGATGGAACCCACCATCGTGGAAGGCACCGAATCGCCGGCAAAGCGAGGCTGGTAATGCTCGAACACCGCTTTGGCCACATGCTCCTTCTCACCGGCTTTTCTTGCGTAATCCTCTCCCATGACCCCCTGCAATTCAGGGAACTCATAGACCATCTGCGTCACCAGATCGAATTTGCAAATATCGGCCGCACGGCTCACGGAATCGGCTGCGTCAGCAGAAACGTTAAGCTTCGCGGACAGTTGGTCCGATATCCGGCGTATTCTGCGGACTTTATCGCCGATCGTCCCCAGCTCTTCATGGAAAACGATGCTCTCCAGCTTCGACAGGGCATCCTTGATCTGAAGCTTCTGGTCTTCCTCATAGAAGAATTTCGCGTCCGATAAACGAGCCCGCAGCACCTTCTCGTTTCCTCTCGCAATCACGTCGAGGGAGCGGCTGTCCCCGCTGCGAACCGTTACGAAATACGGAAGCAATTGTCCCTGCTTATCCAGCACCGGGAAATACCGCTGATGCTCACGCATGGACGTAATCAATACTTCCTGCGGAATATGAAGGAATGAGGAGTCGAACGATCCGTACAGCACGGTTGGAGTCTCAACCAGGAACAATACCTCCTCAAGCAGGTCATCCTTGATCGCGATATTCCAGTCCTTCTCCTGGGCCAGCGCCTGGATCTGCGAAACGATCATCTCCTGGCGCTCATTCACATCGACGATAACATGCTGTTCGCGAAGCACGTCCCGGTAAGCAGATGCTTCCGGAATTACGGCTTCTCCGCCAAGGAAACGATGCCCGCGAGTTACGTTACCGGCCTTCACGCCCGTAATTTCCAGATCTACCGTCTCGCTGCCCAGCATCGCGACCATCCACTTAATCGGACGGACGAATTTGAATTCGTGCGCTCCCCAGCGCATGTTTTTCGGAAATGTCATCGAAGTCAGTATTCCAAGCAGTCCTTCGGACAGGATGGACTTCGTATCCACGCCGACGCTATTCTTCGTCACGTAAATATACTCGACTCCGCCAAGCTCCTTAAACGTAAAGCTCTCGGGATCAACGCCCTGGCTTTTGGCAAAACCAAGAGCCGCCTTACTCCATTGCCCGCTGTCATCGAGAGCGATCTTGCGGGAAGGCCCTTTCACTTCCTCGCTGACGTCCTCTTGCTTATCCGCAACGTTCTGAACCCATACCGCCAAGCGGCGCGGGGTGGCAAATGCCGTGACTTCGCCATGCGCGATTCTGGAAGCATCCAGCCATTTGACCAACTTGTCCTGAAGCTGCTCCATCGCGGCGCGCAGAAATCTCGCCGGCACTTCTTCCAGGCCGATTTCAAACAATAAATCCTTAGACATGCTCTGCGCCCCCTTTCTTAATCAGCGGGAAGCCCAGCTTCTCGCGCTCCTCCAAATACGTGGCAGCTACCTGACGAGCCAGGTTGCGCACGCGCATGATGTATCCCGTTCTCTCCGTTACGCTGATCGCGCCTCTGGCATCCAGAAGGTTGAACGTATGCGAGCATTTCAGCACATAATCATAAGCGGGGAACACCAGATGCTGGTTCATCGCTTTATTCGCTTCTTCCTCGTACATGTTAAACAGCGTAAACAGCATCTTCACGTCGGACACCTCAAAGGTATACTTCGAATGCTCGAATTCCGGCTGATGGAACACGTCTCCGTAGGTAATGCCGTCTACCCACTCCAGATCGAACACGTTCTCTTTATCCTGGATGTAGGATGCAAGGCGCTCCATGCCGTAGGTAATCTCCACAGCCACCGGATTGGCGTCAATGCCGCCAACCTGCTGGAAATACGTAAACTGCGTGATCTCCATACCATCGAGCCATACTTCCCAGCCCAAGCCCCATGCACCGAGCGTTGGCGCTTCCCAGTTGTCCTCGACAAAACGGATGTCATGATCAAGCGGATTGATGCCAAGACGCTTCAGGCTCTCCAAATACAGCTCCTGGATATTGTCAGGCGAAGGTTTGAGAATGACCTGGAATTGGTGATGCTGATACAAACGGTTCGGGTTCTCCCCATAGCGGCCGTCGGCCGGGCGACGGGAAGGCTCAACATAAGCCACGTTCCACGGCTCAGGTCCGATCGAACGCAAATACGTCATCGGGTTCATCGTACCGGCGCCTTTTTCCGTGTCGTACGGCTGCACGATGATGCAATTCTGTTCCGCCCAAAATTGCTGCAGCGTCAAAATCATCTGCTGGAAATTCATGATTTTAGCTCCTTTGTTTTCTTTTTCGAATCCAATCCATCATGCTTACATTTCTCTGTACAACAAAAAGCTCTCGTCCTACGCCTGTTGTACAGACATAGGGACGAGAGCTGTAGCTTCCCGCGGTTCCACCCTACTTGGCCTTGCTTTTGCCGCCGAGTGATCTGACGATCTCCAGCGATAAGCAAAACCCACTTTATCGTTTCACCATGCTCCCGGGTGCCCTGTTCATGAATATCTCCCGCCAGGCTTCCACCGCCCCCGGCTCGCTATCATTGGATCGATTATTCACTACTTTCCCGTTCAATGCATGCCAGTATTCAAAAAACTAATAAACTGATAAATATAATACCTCATTCCATACCTTACGTCAAATGTTGTACTTGTCCATTTGATCCAAAAAGTTTTGCGATTTCAAACGCAGCCCCAGCTGCATATCCATCAACGCTCGCATGACTTTTTTGAGCTCCGCCTTCGTTTCGTCCTTTACGTCTACATTGCCCAGCCGCCTCAGGTCCAGGCGTCCAAACAGGCGCAGCAGCTTCAGCGTTCTGGTCGAGATGGCCATCGCCGGCGGATCCAGATGTTTGCAGTAACGGCACAGCACGCCGCCAAGGCGGGGGCTCACCAGCATATCTTCGTCTTTTCTGGATTGATTGCATGAAATGCAAACATCCAGCTCCGGCCCGTACCCTGCCGCCTGCAAAATTTTCATCTCATACAGATTGATGATGATTTGGGGATCCTTATCCTCCTGAAGGGCTTCCAGGCAGGCCTTGAGCTGATGAAACCAAAAAGCGCCCGTCTCCTCATCCTGCAGCACCCGATCCAAGAGCTCGCAGGCATAAGAAGCATAGGCGGCTTTTACAAGGTCCTCCCTGAGCCCGTGGTGAGATTCCATAATCTCGCCGGCGTTCAAGTTGCCAAGCCCGGTACCATTGCGGAAGAACACATATTCTCCATAAGTAAACAGCTGCGTCAGAGCAGCATGACGGCTTTTCACCTTCTTTGCTCCTCTGACCAGCACGCCTACCTTGCCCGATTCTTTGGTGCAAAGTGTAATGATTTTGTTCCCTTCACCGTAGTCCATGCTGCGGATGACAATCCCTTCCGCCCGATATAGCATGCGCTTTCCCCCAACCATTCCTGGAACAACCAATGATTACTCGTCTTCTTCATTCGGGGCCGCCTCGTCTTCAACGGATGCAGCTGCAAGGACCGATTCACCCTCGGCTTCCTTATACAGCAAATACGCATCGACATCTCCAGTCATCGCAAAATACTTCCACGAAAAATCTCGCATTCGTATTCATCCTCTCTTCGGAAATGACGTCTGCATCATCTACGAAAATTAGGATGTGCCTCTAGAGCAGATTTATGAAATGCAATTGTTGGCAGGCGGCAGCAGCGTATGATTTCCCTCGAATTTGAGCCGGCTTCATTATTCCCCGCGGTGAAATCCGAGATCGCGAAGAACGCGTTCTTGATTGCGCCAATCTTTTTTTACTTTAACCCAGAGCTCCAAGAAAATCTTGGACCCCAGCAGCCTTTGAATATCCTGGCGGGCCTGTCTGCCCACTTCTTTAAGCAGCGCCCCCTGCTTGCCGATAATGATGCCCTTCTGGGAATCGCGCTCTACGAAAATAACGGCGGAAATATAGACGGTTCCGTTCTCTTCGACCCGCATGTCCTCGATGGTGACTGCGATGGAATGAGGCACTTCCTCCCTGGTCATGTGCAAAATTTTCTCGCGAATCAGCTCGGCGCATACGAATTGCTCCGGATGGTCCGTCACTTGGTCCTCAGGATAGTACTGCGGGCCAGGCGGCAAATACTTCTGGATTTGCTCGAGAAGCGTGTTCACATTGCTGCCGAGCTTCGCGGAAATCGGGACGATCTCTGCAAAATCATGCAGCTTCCGATATTGCTCGATCAGAGGCAGCAGAGCGGGCGGCTCAATCTTGTCGATTTTGTTCATCACCAGGATGATCGGCGTCTTGATCTTCTGCAGCTGCTCGGCGATATACCGGTCTCCCCCGCCGATGCCCTCGGACGCGTCAACCAGGAACAATGCCGCTTCAACCTCACCCAGCGTGCTCAAAGCGGTCTGGTTCATATAATCTCCGAGCTTGGACTGACGCTTATGAATGCCCGGCGTATCCAAAAAAACCACTTGGGATTCGTTGGTCGTATAAACGCCATGGATTTTGTTTCTTGTCGTTTGCGGCTTGTCCGACATGATGGCGATTTTCTGGCCGATCACTTGGTTCATTAGCGTCGATTTGCCTACGTTCGGTCTGCCGATAATTGCCACAAAACCGGATTTAAATTGTTTTTTTTGCATACCATGCCTCCGTTACGGTTCCGTATCTACGTGTTGTGTACTACATTGATTCCATACTATATGATTTGGAGTCTTACTGCTTGTTTAAATCCCATGGACCGAACGCCCCCGGCAGCAGTTCGCTGACGGTCGTCTCCTTGATGTCGCCCTTCATGTTACCCATAATGACCTTCATATCCGGCTTGCACAGCTCCACCAGCACTTGCCGGCATACGCCGCACGGCGTGCACGGGCCGTCCGTATCCGCAACGATGGCAATCGCTTGGAAGCTCCCCGCTTCATGACCGTCGGCAATCGCCCGGAACAATGCCGTGCGCTCCGCGCAGTTGGTCGGTCCGTAGGCGGCATTCTCCACGTTGCAGCCCAAATGCACCTGTCCGCGAGAATCCAGCAGGGCCGCTCCCACGCCGAATTTCGAATAAGGTATGTACGCCCGCGTTCGCGCTTTAATCGCTTCTTGCATCAACAAACCTGCATCCATATCTAGTTCCTCCTATATCGTTCAGTTTGTTAAAGAATGTATCCATTCCCATACCGGTTCATAGAAGACCAGAATGCCGATCACGACGGCAAACGCCGCTGCAACGAACGCTGCACCGGCTGCCGTATCCTTAGCCACCCGGGCTAACTCATGTTCGTCTGGCGAGATCAAATCGATGATGGCCTCCACCGCAGTATTGACCAGCTCCGCGATGAATACAACGGAAACCGCCAATAGCAAAAATAACCAGCGGATTCGATCCAATTGCAGCAAAGCTGCTGCGATGAACACGATCAAGGCAGCAGCAATGTGGATTTTCATATTGCGTTCCGTTTGTACAGCCGTCAAGATGCCTCGTATAGCGCACCTAAAAGCCCGGTATAACGATTGTCTGTGCGGCTTCACTATCTTGTCAATCCTACTTCGGCAAGTACGGCTTCCTGTTTGCCCATCATTTCGGCTTCGCTTGCCTCATCCTGATGGTCATATCCGAGCAAGTGAAGAAATCCGTGAACAAACAGAAAACCCAGCTCACGCTCTAGAGAGTGACCGTATTCTTCGCTTTGCAGCTTCGCCCGGGGGACCGAAATAATGATATCGCCCAGTACATCCGGCACGCTCTCCAGCTCTTCTCCCTCTTCCAGCTCATAAATGATCTCGAGCTCATCGTTCGTTATTTCATTCATTGCAAAGGAGAGCACGTCGGTCGGACGATCGATTCCCCGGTACTCCCGGTTCAATTCATGGATCCCTTCATCATCGACAAAGGTCAGATCAACCTCGCCATCGGTTACGCCTTCAGCCTCTCCGGCCTTCTGCAGAATCGCTTCAAGCAGGGCGATCAATTCCTCGCCAATCTGAAAATCCTCTTGTTCATTATTCCATGCCAGCTGCAGGCTCATTCTTATACGCTCCTTCTCTGTTCCTCACTCGTTGCGGACGTCTCCGATGCGGTCGAGGCTTCGCCGTTCGGCGCGGACAGTTTGGGACGCTTCACATCCTCCGGATATTCGATCCGGGAATGGAAAATCCCCATCACCGTCTCCTTTAACGTCTTGGCGATGATGTCCAGTTCCTTCATCGTTAAATCGCAATCATTAAACTGATGGTCATCCAGACGCCCCTTGATAATCTTCTCGATCATCGATTCGACCTGTTCGACCGTTGGCTTACGCAATGATCGGACGGCCGCTTCCACGCTGTCGGCGATGCCGACAATCGCAGACTCCTTGGATTGGGCCTTCGGCCCCGGATAGCGGAAATCATCCTCCGTGAAATCCGGCTCGACGCCCTGCTCTTCCGCCTGGCGAACCGCCTTATGATAGAAATAGTGTAAAAACGTGGTGCCATGATGCTGCTCCGCAATATCCTTTATCGGCTTGGGCAGCTTGTACTCCTTGAGCATCTCCACGCCATCCCTTGCATGCGCTACGATAATGGATTTGCTCAGCTTCGGTTCTATGGAATCATGCGGATTCTCCATATTGTTCTGATTCTCGATGAAATAGATGGGGCGCTTGGTTTTTCCGATATCGTGATAATAAGAACCGACGCGGCACAGCAGTCCGTTGGCGCCAATCGCTTCCGCAGCTGCCTCGGATAAGTTACCGACCATGACGCTGTGATGGTATGTGCCCGGCGTCTCTGTCAGCAGTTTGCGGAGCAGCGGATGGTTCGGATTCGACAATTCAACCAGCTTCAGCGCCGAGAGGATGCCGAAGGTGACTTCAAAGAACGGCATGAGCCCGATAACCAGGATCGCCGTTAACAGTCCGCCCGCGATGGCAAAGCCGATCGAATACAGCGTTTCCGTCGTAGTCCACGTGTCGTTATTGAGCAGCAGCATAATGAACACGATCAAGGCGCCGAAGAGAGAAGCCATGATGCCGCCCTTCAGCATCGTCGACCGCTGGCTCGCGCGGTGGATCGAGAAGATCGCCACGCAGGAAGTCACGGCTGCGAATAACCCGAACTTGAAGTCGAACAGTTCCCCTTGAACGTTCAATATGACGCTTGCCATGATGCTGAAGATAATGACGCTGAAATAGGCAAGCGAGGTCTCCAGCAGCAGGGTAACCAGAATCGCGCCGATCGCGACAGGCGCCAAATACCCCACGTACATCTGGGAATCGCTCTGCAGAAATGCGGTCAAATGCATGGTGATCAGCGTAATGACGTACACCAGGACCAACATCAGCAGCTGCGAGTTGTTGTATTTGAATTTGCCCGGCTCCGACTGCCGGATGAACATCAGTATGCCGAGGGACAGCAAAACGGACAGGAGCAAAACGCCAAGCTCCGGCCAATAGTTGATGTCGTCCTTCAGCAGCCCGTTCTTGCCGAGCAGCTCGTACAGCTCCGGCGTGATGAGCTGACCCTTTGCCACAAGGATGTCCCCTTGTTTGATAAAGACGGGCGGGGTATTCTCGCGAGCTTCAACCTTCGCATTCTTCGTGGCGACCTCGTCATAGAACTTGTTGGCCGTAATCGTTAAACTCGCCAGTTCCTGAACGACTTCCCTGGCGGTCCGATCATTCAACGAGCTGGTGTTCACTCGTTCCGCCACGCGGGTGCGGGCCGTGTCGGCATCCACGATCTCGTTCAGCATCAGCCTGGAGACGATCTCGCGGGCTACGGGCTTCATCTGAATAATATCTTCCGAATTCAACCGCGGTATCTTAATGAACGTTTCCTCGGGAATCCGATAGGTTTGTTCTTCAATGACCCGCTGCATTTCCTGAAGCAGCTCTTTGGAGTAGGCTTCATTCGTGCTGTTGGCCGACACGAAATTTTGCACGAATTCTCTGGCCATCCGCGGAATTTCTTTGCGATAAATCTCCACCTTTTCGGCGGAGCTGATATCCACGTCCTGGTTCAAACGTTCAATACGGTCAAGGATCTGCGTAACCAGAACGTCGTTCCGCAGCGGGACGAGAGGGTAAATCGGCTGGACGTTCTCCGCCGCCGCCTCCTGTGCCTTCAGCGTCGCCTTGCTGTCCTCGATTTGAACGGGCGCCACGATATTCTTTTCGCTTTTCGTATTGACCTGGATGTCATAGCGTTCCGGCAAAAGCTTGGATGCTAGACTGATATAAAAGAGCAAAGCAAGCAGCAGAAACAGAATATAGCGTGTTGCCACGCTATATTTCCATCCGCTGTTTTTACTCCATATGGACTTGTCCGTCGATGGTTCTTTGGAGGCCATTGCGACAATCCCCTTTAATCTTGGTTTTCTGCTGCTTTATCATAAGCGACGATGATTTTTTGTACTAAGGAATGACGTACAACATCCTGTTCGGCGAAATAGACGAATCCGACTTCCTCAATTCCGCTTAATATCGTTTTAGCTTCGATAAGTCCTGATTTTTTCCCCCGCGGCAGGTCAATCTGGGTCACGTCCCCTGTAATGACCATCTTCGAACCGAATCCGAGCCGTGTCAGAAACATCTTCATCTGTTCCGGCGTGGTGTTCTGTGCTTCATCCAAAATAATAAACGAGTCGTCCAGCGTCCGTCCGCGCATGTACGCGAGCGGCGCGATTTCGATCAACCCGCGCTCCAGCGCCTTGGCCGTTTGATCCGGGCCCATGACGTCGTATAAGGCATCGTACAAAGGTCTCAGATAAGGGTCAACCTTCTCTTGCAGGTCTCCGGGCAAGAAGCCCAGGCTCTCTCCGGCCTCCACCGCGGGCCTTGTCAGAATGATTCTTTTGACGGATCCTTCCTTCAGCGCGGCTACGGCCAGAACGACGGCCAAATAGGTCTTCCCTGTTCCGGCAGGACCGATGCCGAATACGATGTCCCGCTTCTTGATGGTGGTCACATAGTGCTTCTGACCGATGGTTTTTACTCGAATAGGCTTACCTTTGAAAGTTGTCGTAATCTCGCCCTTGTACAGATCCAGCAGCTGATCGGCTCTCAGATCCTTGGCAAGTTCTACAGCATAAAGAATATCACGCTCGGTCAAAATGTAGCCGTTGCGCACAAGCTGGAGCAGCACTTCAAACAGCTGCTGAAGACTCTCCACATTTCGATGTTGTCCCCGAATCGTGATGACGGCTTCACGTGAATCGATCGTTGCAGGAATCTCTTTTTCGATTAATTTTAGAAATGTATCTTGTGGTCCGAATAAGGACAGACCTTCTGACGCGCTTTGAAGTAAAATTTGAATGCTGGTCGTTTGCTGTGACAAATAGCCTCATTCTCCTTGATCGTATACTATGGGAAGTTCTTTCGCGATGGTCTCTTCCACCTCAAAAAGCACTTTCATATAAACTTTACCATTCTCTTTCTTATCATGCAAAATTTTTTGGCTTACGAATCTTGAATCGGTCCCATATTTCGCCAAAATATCGCGGCGTGCCCCCTCGATTCCCTCTTTTTTGGCTTCATCCTCGGTAATGGTCCGCTGGACCTCGGTGACCTCCATGATTTTTTCCGTCATCCAGCCGATCGGCAGCACGCGCGTCCTCCAAGTCAGCGGATCATAGAAGGTCAGGGTCTCCTGCTGCGAATACGGGATTTCCCCGTAGCCCCACAACTGAACGGCATGATCCCCGAACACGATATAGGAGCGCTTCTTTCCTTCGCCCGTATAGACCTTATGCGTTTTTACCAACGGAATTTCGATATCGTATTCATGCCATACCAGGCCTCTCACTTCCCCCTTGGCTACGACTCTTTCCGAGTTCTCCTCATCCCCAAGAACCCCAGAGATCAGAATGTCGCCCTTCTTCACCCGGCTGTTGATCCCTACTTTAGGAACCCCCTTCTCTGCGTACATGTGAGTAATTACCGCGTCCTGGGTACTGATCAGATGCCTTGGGCTCTGGAGAGGCGGTTTCTCCGGCACGGCTGCCTCGACGATCTGAATGCGTATGCGCGTCCCGTTGCGTTCCACCCCTACCCAAGAGGTTCCCGGAAGACGGACGGTCAAATTCCCGGACAGCTTGTCCATCGATTGCAGCTTAAATATCCATTGAAACGGATAAATGCCCTCCTGTTTGGCCGCATCCAGCACATCTTCCGACGCAATCGTTTCATTCCCCTCGACCTCCACGTTCCATACCATGGACGAAAGCGTCAGCAGGATCATAAAAAACGCAACGACGCCGATAACAAACGCTTTGCGTTTCAACAAACGTCGTGCTTGAAAAGGATAACCAAAACGCTCCTTGATGCGCGTACGGCAGCCTGTCCGTTTTAACAGCGGACGGAGCCCTTTGAAATCTTTCAGCAGCAGCTTAAACTCTGCTGAATGCGCCCCTGTCGGTGTTACATCCCAAACCGGGGTCCCGGCCTCCGCCAATGAATTGATGAATGCTTCCACATGCTCACCGCGAACGGCGAGCTTCAAATATCCTCGAAGATGGATCATCGTCGGAATCTTCACGGTTTCTCCCCCAATCCTATGTATTGAATATTATGAATGGTGCCAATGATGGTCACTTCATGGCTTTGAATGGCCTGAATCGCAAGCCCGGTCCCGGAAATCTCCAAAGAACCCTGCGTTAATGACAACACAAGTCGTTCCTCGGAAAAATGCCGGACTCCGCGATGGTTTTCGATATGCAGCTCTTTATTGCCAATCAGGGTCAACCGCGGTAAATCAAATAACAGGTCCTGTGGCAAATCAAGCATTTCTTGGGTCCATTTCTGCAGCTTGCGGCTGATGCGGGACATATGGAGACTTTCCCCCTTCCTGTACTGTACACCTTATGCCCCAGGTAGCCGTTTTATGAGATGAAAAGTAAAAAGACCGCCCCGTCAAAAATCTGACGAGGCGGTCTCCCGCTTCTATGAATCTAAGAATCTATGAATCGCAGCTAATTTCTTAAAACTTACCCTAACCTATGGCACTGAACACCTCAGACGCGCCGCCGTTTACCGACGAGGATTCATGGAGCGTTTGGCGCGCGGGGGACCCAATATCTCAGCCCACACAATGCCGTTTCGAGCCTGTTCAGCAAGAACCGATCGGCCATTCTTGCCCTGTTCCTGATCCTCGTCGTGAATTTCGACAACGGTTTCCGGTATATCGAGTGTCATCCGATTCAGATGGGAGTGGATCCGGTCCAGATCCCTCTGCATCATCTCGATTCGATGATCCATACTGTCGTGGCTCGAACTCATTTCAAGCCTTCGTTTCATTCGGTCAATCTCTTGATGCTCAAGAGAATATCCGTTTCCGGTATCCGCTTCTTCCTCATCGATCCTGTCGATCCGGGGGCTTTCCTGAACAGGTGCCGGACGGGAGACTTGCGGAGCGGTCTGTACCCGTCTTGCTTCAGGCCGCTGTGGCCGCTGCTGCCCCGGTCTTGCAGGACGGTCCCCTTCGCCGCCGAAGGATGGCATACGGGGGTTTTTCCCGTCCTCAGCGTTCTTGCCGCGCTTTCCGAGGGCGGAGATGATGAAGAAGCCTATAACAGCTACAATGTAAAAATTTTCGATTAACCAGCTCACTATAGGCTCACCTCATCGTGGTTACTTGGTTTTGTTGTCTCCGGAGTTGTCATTGTTCTCACCCATCTTACCGAAGGAACCTCTCATTTGCGTATCGGCTTCGATATTCTTCAGGTTCATATAATCCATCACGCCCAGCTGGCCGCTGCGAAGCGCTTCGGCCATCGCCAGCGGAACTTGGGATTCCGATTCCACCACGCGCGCTCTCATTTCCACGACTCGGGCCTTCATCTCCTGCTCTTGCGCTACCGCCATGGCACGGCGCTCTTCCGCCTTCGCTTGGGCAATGCGCTTGTCGGCTTCCGCCTGTTCGGTCTGCAAGTAAGCACCGATGTTTTTGCCTACGTCGACGTCCGCGATATCGATGGACAGGATTTCAAACGCAGTCCCAGCATCCAAACCTTTGGAAAGCACGGTTCTTGAGATCGAATCCGGATTCTCCAGCACGTCTTTATGGGAATTACTTGAACCGACCGTGGTTACGATACCTTCGCCGACACGGGCGATGATCGTTTCTTCCCCTGCGCCCCCGACCAAACGGTCGATGTTGGCGCGCACGGTCACGCGGGCTTTAACCTTCACTTCAATACCGTCTCTCGCCACGGCTGCCACGACCGGCGTCTCGATCACGCGCGGGTTAACGCTCATTTGAACCGCCTGCAGAACATCGCGCCCGGCAAGATCGATCGCCGCAGCTCTTTCAAACTCAAGCGGTATGTTCGCGCGCTGGGCTGCAATCAAGGCGTTGACCACCCGGTCTACGTTACCTCCGGCGAGATAGTGACTCTCCAGCTGGTTGATATTAAGACCAAGTCCTGCCTTTGTGGCCTTGATGAGCGGATTCACGATCCGGCTTGGCGTTACGCGCCGCAGGCGCATGGCCACCAATGTAATAATCCCGATGCGCACGCCGGAAGCGAGCGCCGAGATCCAGAGCATTAACGGGAAGAAACTGAAAAACACGCTAAGCAGGATAATCGCGACAACCCCGATTAGAAGAATCGGTACCAAAGAACCATCCAATTCCATATTCGTTTACCCTCCAATATTGAATATTTGCCTTCATCACGCAGAACGTTTAAACACGGGCTCTTTTAATACTACACAATTCCGCGCAGAGGTTCACCCTTTTTCTTCCTCTACCACAATTCGGGTACCGTCCGTCTTGATGACGCGGACCGGTCGGCCGGAATCGATGAATCCGCCGAGGGTAACCACATCAAGGCGCCGTCCCTCAAGTTCCATCGTCCCAGCCGGCCGAAGCGGCGTAATCGAAGTTCCGACCAGGCCGATCAGTACATCCCGGTCTTCATTCGGAATATAGCCCTGTTCCTTCGATAAGCTGTCGCTGAGTATGAACTTGCGCCATACTCCCCGTTCCTTGAATACGAGGGCAACCACAATGATGGCCACCAGGGCCGATGCCGCTGCAACCCCAAGGGACAAAGCAACATGAGAGGTGCTATAGGCCGCCATGACGACGCCGGCAATCAAGCTGGCTGAGCCTATGATGCCCAGTATCCCGAAGCTTGGCACAAACAGCTCCATCGCCAGCATCACGATACCGATCACAAACAGCAGCCAGGTCTCCCAACCGGCAAATCCGGCCACCTGGTTGCCGAAGAAATAGAGCACGAATGCAACCACGCCAAGAATCCCCGGCACGCCGAAGCCTGGAACGATGACTTCGATAATCACGCCGGCGATACCGATGAACAACAGCAGCGTCATGACCCCGGGATGCGTAAGAAATGTAGCCAGCTTCTCCGAGAACGTCGGCTCCATCCGGAATACGTCCTGCGTGGAGTAGTCCATCCATGTGATGACCTCTTCGGTGCTGTTCGCAATCGTGTCTGCGTAACCTGTCTTCAGCGCTTCATCATGCATCAAGGATAGACCCTCGCCAGGTTGTTTCGTCAATCCGATTTCAGGCATATCGACCTTCAGATTGATATCTGCCATGCCCATCGCGATTTCTTTGTTTCTACCACCCGCTTCGGCAGCTCCTGCCATCTTGCTCTTCCACCAGGAAACCAGCTTGGCATCTTCGATCCGATTGCCTCTGGCATCCACCATATAAGCCGCGCCGATCATGCTGCCCTCGGACATGGCAATCTTGTCTGCATTGAGTGCGATGTAACTGCCGGCCGATGCCGCATCGCCCGTAATGTAAGCCACGATCGGAATCTCGCTGCCCTTCATCAAGGTAGCAATTTCACCCGCTTGGTCGACAAGACCGCCCGGCGTATCGATTTCCAGGACGATCAGTCCTGCCGCCATCTCTTTGGCTTCCTTAAATCCGCGTTCCATAAAGCTGGTTAAGCCGCGTTCGATCGGCTGCTTCACCGGAATGACGTACACCGACCCGATGTTAGCCGCCATCGCGGATTTCATCGGTGCTGCATACATTCCGATCGATATCAGCATCATCACGACCGCTGCCGTTAATGTCAGGAATCTGCGCATCCACAACTTTCTACTCATCTTTTCCCCTCCTTTTCGACTTAATTCGGCCACCTCTACCTTCATTTCGACAAAACAGGTTCAGCGGCCTGCCTCTTGCATAAGCATATGTATCTACTTGCACCCATATGGTAGTTATTACGAATCAGAAACGATTTCGTTTCAAAAAGTATGCCCATCCATGGAAAAAACCATCGATCAAGGCGCTCGGCTTCTCCAAGCCCTGCTCCTTCACGACAAAGAAAAAACACCCCTTGAGAAAACAAGGGGTGTTTCACTTATGTTGTTACAGAAATTGTTGAACAACTTGATTGACAAGCTTTCCGTCTGCACGCCCTTTAACTTTCGGCATGAGAGCGCTCATTACTTTACCCATCTCGGCTTTTGAAGAAGCACCGGTTTCCTGGATGGTCTGCTGTACAATGACTTTAATTTCTTCTTCAGTAAGCTGTTCCGGGAGGTAGGCGCTAAGGAGCTCAATTTCTGCTTTTGCATCGGCGGCAAGATCGTCGCGTCCCGCTTTTTCAAATTCTTGGAGGGCATCTTTGCGCTGTTTGATTTCACGACTAAAAATATCAAGCACTTCGTTGTCATCCAAACTTCGTTTCAAATCTATTTCAAGATTTTTTATCGTCGAACGAACCATTCGAATCGTTGAGAGTTTGAACTTGTCCTTACTCTTCATCGCTTGCTTCATATCTTCGTTCAATCGTTCGCTAAGATTCATGCTAGTTCAGATCCTCCTAAAACTTTCTCTTACGAGCAGCCTCGGACTTTTTCTTGCGCTTTACGCTTGGCTTTTCATAATGCTTGCGTTTCTTCACTTCAGCCAATACGCCATCTTTAGCAATGGAACGCTTGAAGCGACGAAGTGCAGCATCAATTGTCTCGTTTTTGCGAACTTTAGTTTCAGACACCAGTTTTCCCTCCCTCCGACCAGACCGTCCAAGAGCATTAACACGGTTCATCAAACTTCATTATAGGGCAAACCGAAATAGGGTGTCAACCTTGGGCGTTTAATTTACGATAGTCCGTGCAATGGAAACACCCCCGCGGCGGCCATGCGCTGCGAGGCTGATATATTTCTTCCTATGCAAGAAATTATGTATGAGCGGGGGAAATGCCTGTTAATGCGCCTAAGCGGCGGCCGCCCATCAGGTGATAGTGCACGTGGAACACCGTTTGTTCCCCATCGCGACCACAGTTGTTGATTAACCGATAACCGCTCTCCGCAATGCCCAGCTTGGCCGCGGCCTCTTTAGCCGCTTTGTGCATCTCGCCAATCAGCAGCAGGTCCTCATCCCCAATATCGTTCATGGAAGCGATATGCTTCTTCGGAATGATCAAGACATGAACCGGCGCTTCCGGGTTGATGTTTTGAAATACGAGCACCTTATCATTCTCGAGTATCTTCGTGGAAGGAAGCTCACCTTCTACGATTTTACAAAAAACACAATCCATTCGCGGTTACCCCTTTCATACGTTTACATGCTTTTATCATATAAGAAAACGGGCAGTGCGTCCAATCAATGGAAGATGATCCATATAAAAAAAGAGAAGCACCCCTGGAACGCAGCTGTCCAGTAAGGAGGCGCTTCATCACGAGAGCAAGGGAAAAGAAAGGAATCTCTCATGATCATGCGCCAGCCCGGTGCTTCTTCTATATGTCGGCTTATCTGTACTATAACAGCGCCTTGTTGCTGTTTCCGTGATTTAAATCACACCGCCTTATGTTTTGCGGCTACATCGATTCGATTGCAATCCGGGATCCCGCTCCCGCCTGTTCCGCCGGCTGTACCACCAGCTTGCGCGGCAGGCGTGCCCGAAGCTCGGGCACATGGCTGATGATGCCGACGGTTAGCTTATCGGTATGGAGGCGCTCAAGCGCGGTGATGACCGTCTCCAGCAGCTCCGGATCCAGCGTGCCGAACCCTTCGTCGAGGAAAAAGAATTGCAGCGGGTATTGCCCGCGCAGCTGGATTTGGGCGGAGAGCGCCAAAGCCAAGGCCAATGAGGTCAGGAACGTCTCGCCGCCGGATAAAGTGGATACCGGACGCCGGACGCCGCCGTTGGCATCGTCCCGAATGACAAAGCCTCCGCCGGAATCCACCTCAAGCGAGTAGCGCTGCTTGGTCAAATAGCGAAGACGCTGGGAGGCCGACTGGCTCACCTGCATCAGCTGTTCTTCCGCAATATATTCAACAAACGCGTTGCCGCGCAAGCAGGACTGCAATTTGGACAAGCGTTCGCTCTCTCGCTGGAGGTTTAGGCGCCGCTCTTCCAATTCCATGAACCGGACGTGACGCTGGTTCAGGTCTTCCAAATCCCGCTCCGCCCGGGCTCTCGCCTGCAGCGCTTCCTCGTCGGTTGCACGGGCCGCCTGAAGCTCGGCTGTGCACCGTTCCCAGTCCTCTTCTTGGAACGGGCGGGTGCCAAGCTTCAGCTCGACGTCGCGAAGCCTCAGCGTCCATTCCCGCTGCCCGTCCCGATGCGCTTTCACGAGCTGGGCACATCGTTCGCTTTCTTCCGGGGTCAAGCAGGCTTCCATGACGGCATGCTCCGTAGCGAACGGAGAGGCGGCCAGCTGGTTCTCCCAGGCAAGCTTGGCAGCCACGTGCTGCTCCTGCGCGGCTATTTCAGCCTGTTCCGCAAGCGCCGCTTCCTTGGCTGCATGCCGAGCCGCCTCCTCTGCCTTCCTGCATTCGCTCCTGGCTTGTTCCGCGGAATCCTTCAGCAGCTTCATCCTGGACCTGCACTCGCCCAGCATTTCCTCGGCCGACCGGTCTCCGATCCAAGCCTGAAGCCGCTCTTCTTTATCCTTCAGGCCATCCGCCTTTCCTTCCCGCTGCGCATCCCATTGAATCTGCAGCTTTTCGAGCTCAAGCAGCTGCTGCTCCAAGCGGAGGACGGCCTCCTTTTTCTCTTCGATGAATGGAACGCTGCGCTCGAGCCCTTCCTTAATCGATTCGGATTCCGCGTCCTTCTCCTGCATGAGCTGAAAACGGGCAGCTGCCTCTTCCAAAGGAAATTCCGGCTTGTTTTCCTGCCAGGAAGCCAAAATGTCCGCAGCTTCGGTTTCCAACCCGGCTAACTGATCCCGCATCTGGTGCTCTGCCGCTTGTCCATTCTCCAGCGCGGCGCTCTGTTTCATCAGCTCCTGCCGACATGCCAGGAGACTCTGCTGCACCTTGGAAACTTCCGCTCGGCATTGTCCGATGGCAGCAGCTTGAGCATCAGCCGCTTCTATGAGCCAGGCTGTATCCGAAACAAGCTTTTCCGCGTCGTACGGTCCTTCAGCGACAGGCATGGCTGATACCGCGGCTTCCATCGATCCGCTCTGCCTGAAGGAAATCGCGTCAATCAATTCGCCGTCTGCGAAAGTGCCGATCTGCGAACGCGATTGACTCGCCAGCGACTCCGCTTCGTTATGCTGCCCCCGCAGGGTCAGTCTGGCTTCCTGGATTTGATGCGTGATCCGCGTCAGCCGGTCCATGCCCTCATCCAAAGTCTCTTCAGGCTGTCCTGCCGAAACGGCCGGTTGCGGATGATGCTGACTTCCGCACACGGGACATGGCTCGCCTGCCCGGAGCTCGGCGGCCAGCGAAAGGGACAGCGCATGAAGCTGTCTGTCCCGAAGCGATCGGCTCATCGCCTGGCTTACCTCGACTGCGGCGGCGGCGATCCGATCGGCAATTGCCGATGCTTCGGCTGCGTCACGCTGCAAGCTGTCAGCCTGCATGGAGAGCTGTATGTAGTCGCGCTGCAGCTCCTGCTCCTGCTTCTGCATGGTACCCAATCTGGCCTCGAGCTCCTTCAGCTTGCCCTCCTGCGATTTCAGTTCGAGCTCGGACTTGTGCTTCTGCCTTCGGACAGCCTCAAGCGCTTGAACCTTCTGCATCGCCAAATGAAGCGCCTGGCGCTCCCCTGAGCGGGTCTCCAGCCCTTTCAGCTTGCCCTGCAGCTCCTCCTGCCGCCTGCGGCCTCGTTCGAGCAGCTCCTGCTCCTTATGCAGCAGTGCCGTTACCCCTTCGCGCTCTTGGCGCGCTTTCGTTCGCTGCGCATCCAGCTTGGCCAGTTCTTCCCGTAATGCATCGCGTTCCCGCTGCAATATAACGGCCTGCTCCAGCTGCTGCTCCCGAAGCACCAGCTTCGGTTCCTCAGCCCGAAGCGCATCCTGGGCGGCTTCATCCGCCTTCACCGCCTGCTCGGCCGCCTGCTGGGCGGACGCGGCTTGCGCCAGGAGCCCTTCGGCAATCCGCCGCCGCTGATCCCATGCCTTGCCGGATTCGCGCCATGCCTCGAGCGCGGGGAGTACGGCGGCCGCAGCCCCTGTCAGCTCAAGGCGGCGTTCCAACCGCTGCATCTCTTCCTCATGCTGGGCAAGCTCGTCCAGCTTCCCCTGCAGCCGCCGCTTTTCCATATCCAGCTCGCGAATTTTTCCCATAGCTTCATGGGCTTCCATGGCGGCTTGGAGTTGATTGCGGGATAACGCCGCGTGTTTCTTGGCATGTTCCAGCACCGCAGTCGCTTCCGCCAAAGCTTCCTTGCCTGCACTTCCAAGACCCTGCTGTTCCGCTTCGACCGATTTCAGAGAACCCTCCGTATCCTTAACACGGCGGCTGAGCTTGATCGCAAGCTGATCCCCGTACCGTTCCAAATGGAACAGCCGCTGCAGCATCTGCCGGCGTTCGCTCCCCTTCAGGGAAAGGAATTCGGCGAACTTTCCCTGTGGAAGCACGACCGCCCGGGTAAAATCGTCCATTTTGAGCCCGATTTTCTCTTCGACGCAGCGGGTGACCTCGGCCAATTTATCCGCCACCACCTGATCCCCTTCGGGGGTAACGCGAATGAAACGGCTCACCGTATTGCTGATGGAAAGCTCGTTTACCCGTTTGAACCTGCGCTCTACCCGGTATCGCTCCAGCCCGGCCGCGGAAGACAACTCAAACGTAAAGGAGACGGACAGACCGTCCTCCGAGTGGTTCATGATGCCCTGGGTTCCGTTAACCGCGCGCTCCACTTTTCCGTACATGGCTAAGGTAATCGCATCCAGCAGCGTGGATTTCCCGCTGCCCGTCGGTCCGAAAATACCGAAGAGCCCGGTTTCGCACAACGTTTCGAAATCAATCTCCTGCGTGCTTCGGTAGCTCTGCAGTCCGGATAACTTCAACAAAATCGGCTTCATTCTAAGACTTCACCTCCGTGCCGTCAGACTCAGACTCCTCTTCCTCAACCAGCTCCAGAAACAAATCGACCAGGTGATCCTCAGGCTCAGCTCCCCCGGTTTGCCGTTGGTAGAACTTTCGGAACAGGTCCGGCAGCGGCAGCCTTGAGCGCTCGCTCTCCAGCTCCAACGCTTCCATCTCCGGGTATACCGGACGAATGTGGACGATGCCGTCCCTGCTCTTGCGCAGCCGCTGAATATCGGCAAGCCCCATGGCCTCCGTTAAGGATACCTCCAGATCAATGAAAGCCTGGGGATCGCGCCCCTCATCCAGCCAGCGGTAGACTTCATCCAAGCCGCCTTTGGCCTTCCATCGGACGAGCGGGCGGCCGCTGCTGAGAAACAGCTCCTCAATCATGGGAGCCCCTCCCGGCGATACGTCAACCATGGTCACCGATTTCGCCTGTCCCGCTTCCGAGAAGCTGTAGGCCAGCGGGGATCCGCTGTAGCGGATCATCCCTTCCCCTTTCACAGCCTGGGAACGATGCAGGTGACCCAGCGCCGTATAGGCAGCGCCGACAGCGAGTGCCGACGGATCAACCGTGTACGCTCCCCCGACTTGAATCGGACGCTCGGAATCGCTCTCGACGCCGCCAAGGACATAGATATGGCTCATCGCCAGATTGACCGTCTGCGGAGAAAATTCCCTTGCCATCATCCTCATCAGTTTTCCGACTCTCTCGCTGTAGGCGCGGCGAAGCTGATCCTCATCCCCGTCGACCGATAACAGCTCGTTGAGCCTGGCCTCTGACGGGTAGGGCAGAGCTGCGATCTTGGCCGTTTCTCCGGTACGGGCTGCGGCAACCGTTACCGCATCGGCGATAGGTGTCCCTATCAGCGTGATGCCTCTGGCTGCAACAAGCGGCGTAACCGATGCAACCCGTTCCGGCTGATCATGGTTGCCTGCAATGACCACCATGGGGCGGCCTCCCTCCGTAAGTCTGGCGGCCGCTTCGTAAAACAACTGCTCGGCTGACGCAGGCGGATTGACGGAATCATAAACATCCCCCGCCATGAGGATCAGGTCCGCCTGCTGATCGTCCGCCAGCTTAACCAGCTCATCCAGAAAGCGCTCCTGCTCGGCCAGCCGGCTTCGGCCTTCGAGCGTGCGCCCCAGATGCCAGTCCCCCGTATGCAAAATACGCATCGATAATCTCCTCTCCCGCTTCAAACGTCTAACAAAACATAACTTACCGAAAGGTTATACCTGTACGGCATGTCCCCCATCAAAAAAGTACAGCCATTTCTCATGCACAGGCTCGCCTAAAATATCCTCCAAAGCCTTTGCATACAGGTCCAGCTGAAAACGATACTGGTCAACCAAGGCCGCCAGGCCGCCGCGATGCTCCAGCACCCGGTCGGTCTTATAATCAAGCAGCACAAGGCGGCCGTTATGCCTGAACATGCAGTCCACAACCCCTTGGATCAGCACCGTTTCGTCCCGAAGCAGCTCCATCGCGGGCAAGCCTTGGGCCGTGTGTTCCGAAATCGGGTCCAGAAAAGCCAGACCCTGATAAGCTTCTGCCGCTGGGAGCGCATAGGAAAACGGCATCTCGCGCCAGACATCCTCTGCTGACAGCACCCGCTTTCCAAGGCCGCAAGCAAAAAGGCTGCTGATCTCCGTTGCTTCCACCGCGGAAGCCTGCTCACCGGTGATGATCTCCTTTTCCACCAGGTAACGGATGGTTTCTTCGATCTCCGCTGTCGGTTCTGCTGCGTCTTCCAGCCGTTGAAGCGGCAGATGCTGCATGATGGTATGATAGACGGTTCCCCGCTCGGCGGGCGTCAGCTTCGTGGACTCCATAAATTTCGGCCGCCGCAGGCTCAGCGTGAAGGAAGTGCTTGCGTCTATACGTTCCCTGCTCTGGCGTTTCACGGCCCGTTCCTCCAGCAAATCCAAGGAGGGGCTGTCCTGTAGGGCAAGCAGCTTTTTCATCTCCGTTACGGACGTTTTGGCCGATATTTGACTGACCGCTTCATAACGATAATTCCACGACAACCGCTGATCGATGGAAGCCCGCTGAACATCCGTCCCCCCTTTTTCCGCTTCGGCAATCGCAGATTCCGGGACAGGCTCGAGCCTGCGCAGGGCATTCAGCTTCGTCATCCGATTTTCGCTGTCCGCCTGAACGTCATCGCTCATGCCGGTCATGCCCTGCGCCAGGGATTCCGGCGTTTCAATCGAGAATATCCATTGCGATCGGTCTGCCGCTAACGCGCGCGAGCTCGTCTCTTCGGGCAATCCCGCCTGTCCGCGGAGCAGACCCGCAGACGGATGCCGTATCACGGCCGGACCGATCCAATCCAGGTAGCTCCGTCCCCGGGCAAGGACGTAATCCGGCAGAAGCTGCTCCGGGTTAAAATCGGCCTGTGCCCAAGCGGACACCTTTTTCGGCAAATCCTTCACCGTGCCGACCAGGATCATCTTCTCTTTCGGCCTTGTAAGCGCAACGTAGAGCACCCGCATCTCCTCGGCCAGCAGCTCCAGCTGCGATCTGCGCCGAATCGCCAGGTTTGGCAGCGTCGGGTAGCTTACGCGCATGCCTTCATCCACGAACTTCGGTCCGAAGCCAAGCTCCTTATGCATCAGGAAGGGGGCGTTCAAATCCTGCTGGTTGAAATTTTTGGACAATCCCGCCACGAACACGACCGGAAACTCCAGGCCCTTGCTCTTGTGAATGGTCATCAGGCGCACCGCGTTGCCCTGGCTTTCCGTGCCTCCGGCCGTGCCAAGATCCCCGCCGCGCTCGCGGAGACGCGAGATAAAGGTCAGAAAACGGAAGAGCCCTCTGGAGGCTGTGTCCTGTTCATACTTCACGGCCCGGTCATATAGGGCGGTCAGATTGCCCTGACGCTGCTTGCCGCCGGGCAAGCCGCCAACCCAATCCAAATATCCGGTTTCGCTGTAAATCCCCCAGATCAGATCGCTCAGGCTTCCCTGACGCACTTCCTGCCGCCAGCGCTGCAGCCGATCCATAAACAATCCAAGTTTGGCGCCAAGCTCCGCCGATATTTCGATAGCATGGCCCTCCGCCGTTAGCGGGGCATCCCAAAGATGGCTGCCTGCTACGAGCTCATGACCGGCGGCGGCTTCGGCCAGGCCTTCCAGTCCTGCGCCCGGCGTCCATTTTCCGTCGACGAAGCCCATAGGGCGTGCCGGATCCATGACCGGCGGCGCGACGCTTAACGAGACCGCCGCCTTCAGCGCATCGTAATAAGACCCTTTCGCGCACAGGCGAACCTGTGCCATCTCTTCCTCGGATAATCCAAGAATGGGCGAGCGCAATACCGAAGCCAAAGGAATGTCCTGCCGCGGATTATCGATCACCTGCAGCAGCGATAAAATGATCTCCACTTCCGTAGCCTGAAAGTATCCCTTGTTCTGCTCGCCGAATGCCGGTATTCCCTCCTGCCTTAACTCCTCAATAATTAACGGTGCCCAAACCATGGCGGAGCGCAGCAAAATGACCATGTCCCCATACCCTGCGGGCCGCATCGTTTTCAACCCTTTATCGTAAACCATGAGCGGCTTTCCGCTTTCGCCTGTCATTTCGCGGATTTTGCGTGCGATGGCGCGGGCTTCCAGCTGGGCGGTTTCCATTTCGAGCGCCTCAGCCTCAAGCTGAATCCCGTCCTCTTCGGAAGCCGATTCATCGGACTGCTCCTCCGGACCTTTTCCGGCACGGTCGATCAGCAGCATTTCGGGCATGTAGGGATTCGCGCCTCCGTTCGTTTCCTGTTCCGGAAAGGAAGCTCCGCATACAAGCTCGGCCCGTTCATCATAGGCAATCTCGGCTACCGATTCGTTCATGATCTGCCGGAACAGCAAATTGACGGCGTCCACCACTTCCATCCGGCTGCGGAAATTACGGGCCAGATCAATACGGATGCCCGTTTGGGACGTGCCTGTCTCGGAAGAAAACGTCTTGTACTTATCGAGAAACAGTCCCGGTTCCGCCAGACGGAACCGATAAATACTCTGCTTCACGTCGCCGACCATAAACCGGTTGCCCGGCATCTCCCGGGAAATCAATCGTACGATGTCTTCCTGCACGCTGTTCGTATCTTGATATTCGTCCAGCAGCACTTCATCAAACTGCTCGCGGTATTCCATCGCCGCATCGGAAGGCATCATATGTCCCGGCACGGAATCGGGATGGCGAAGTATATGGAGGCAGTAATGCTCAAGGTCGTTAAAGTCGACCATGCCTTTGGCCGCCTTGGCCTCCCGGTATCGCTCGCCAAACGCGATCACCGTCTCGGCCAGCTCCATCATCAGCGGCGCTGCCGTGTGAAGCTCCCGCAAAAACTCCGATGCCGGACGGCCGAACAATGCATTTTTCAGCTCATTTACGATTTTCTTCACGTTGTCGCGCAGTTCCTTGACCTGCTCCTGCAGCTCCGGCAGCACCTCATCCTTACGAACGGATTTGAGCTTGCCGAAAGACGCCTCGCGGAAAATGCCGTACAACGATTCCCACGGCGAAGTATCGATGGCCTCCAGCAGGGAAGCCACCAGCCGCAAGTCCTCATCGAGATTGTCCGCATACGGTGTTGGCCCTCCAGGCTGCATGGCAATGGCCTTGGCTTGCTGCAGCAGCCCTGCCGCTCCGTTCAGAGCCAGGCGTGCATCCGCCAAGATGCTCTGGACCCATGGCGTGTTACCAAGGGCTTCCGTATCGGCCACCTGAAAGCCGGCGGCTGTCTCTCTAAGCCAGTGTGACGGCCATGAATGGCTGCGGGAGAAATCGTATAGACGCTGCACGAGACGGTACAGCGCATCGTCCGTTCGCTCGCCGCTGAACCAGTCCGCCAAGCGCAGAAACCGGCTTTCCCGGTCCCCCTCCGCCTCTCCGTATTTCTCTTCGAACAACTCCTCCAGCATATCCTGCCGCATTAAATCCGCCTCATGTTCGTTCAGGATGCGGAATCCCGGATCCAGCGGTATTAACTGATAATATCGCCGAATGACTTCCATGCAGAAGGAGTGCAGCGTTGTAATCGACGCTCTGCCAAGCAAAGCGAGCTGACGCCGGATATGCTCATTGTCCGGATCCCGGTCCAGCTCACGGTCCAGCGCTTCCCGGATCCGTCCCCGCATTTCGGCAGCGGCGGCTTTCGTAAAGGTAGCCACAAGCAGCCGATCTACGCTGAACCCTGCGGCATCGTCCAGGATTTTGCGAATGATCCGTTCAACCAGCACGGCGGTTTTCCCCGAACCTGCCGCAGCTGCAACCAGCATATCGTCGCCCGACAGCGCAATGGCTTTCCACTGGTCGTCGCTCCACATGCTTCCCTCGGGTTTTGCTATCATCTCTCTCACCGGCTCTCTCCTCCCTTCGGATGTCCAAGCATATCCCACACCTGATCTTTGCCCGGTTTGCCCAGCAGCTGGTATTCGCTGCCCTCAATCGCGTCGTCGAACTGACATACGGGCCGGAAAGAACAGAACGTGCAGGCGGTCTCCTGCTGAATACGGTACGGTTTAATCGCGACATCGCCGCCTGTGATGCGGGAGCCGATGTTCAGCATGTTCTCCCGCACGGCGGACAACAAGGTCTCCCACTGGTCAGGCGTTGCCACGGCCGCGCTGCTGTAGAAGCTGCCGTCCGTTTTGACGGCGACGGGCAGGATGGCAGAGTGCCCTTTTTCAAGGAACGAATCCATGAGGGACACCGCTTCGCGGTCTGCCAGGAGCAGGCCTTTCATTTTGTAGCGCTTGAGCAGCTCCTCCGCCGCCTGCTCCGGCGTCATGCCGTTGGCGGACTGCAATACCGGATCATGCACGTGGAAGTACAAGGTTCCCGCAGGCAGGGCCTGCTCGCCCAGCCATTCCTCCGCAAACGTCAGCAGCACGTCCAGATAGGTCAGCATCTGCAGGGATAGGCCGTAATAGACCTCATGCAGCCGCAGATCCTTCTGGCTCGATTTATAATCGATGACTCGAAGCATGATGCCATGCTCGCCTCGAGCCATGTCGACCCGGTCTATGCGCCCGACAATCTCCATCTTGGTCCCGTTCGGCAATTCAAACGCCAGGGGAGGCAGCGGTTTTCCGGGACCGAAATCAAGTTCAAGGCCGATCGGCTCGAATTTGCCGCGCCTCGCCTGCTCTCCCAATATGACCGACGCTCTGCCCACGATGTTTTTAAGCTTTCGCGAAATATAGCCGTACCGCTTGGAGCTGAGCAGGATTTCACCCTGCAGCATGGGCGCGAGCCGATCCACGGTCGCTTCCGCTTCGCGCAGGCATTCCTCGGCGGTCAGGTCTCCCCAGCTTCGATGCTGCGATTGGAATTTGACGGCCATGCTGCTCAAGGCAGCATGGAACAGCTGTCCGATGTCGGGAGCCTGAAGCCTGTACAGCTGCCGCTCTCTCAACTTCAACCCATGGGAGGCAAAATGGGAGAACGGGCAGGCAACAAAGCGCTCCATCCGGGATACGCTTGTCCGCAGCTTCGTTCCGTACAACTGTCTGCTGGTTTCCAGCTTGAGAGGCCGGGCTTCATTCCGGTAAGACAAGGAGGAGAGCATGGTCGTAAGGCGGGGCCGCAAACCCGGCTGCTCCGCATACCAGTTGTAAACATGCCACCACAAATCCGGGATCTCCTCCCCATTCCTCCAGTCGCGAAGCCGGCCCGCTAAATAAGCAAGCGTCTTGTCTGGACGGACCGCATAACCCTCCTGCTCAAGGGCCGATTGCCCGGCATGCGGCCTTGGAAACAAAGGCTCCTCTTCCAGCTGGAACATCAGCTTCAGATGCCGCACCACCTCGGATGGAAGTAACGGCTTGCCTTCATCATCCGCCGCAGGGTAGCTGACCCACAGCTGTTTGCTGGCCGAAGTCAGCGCATTGTAGATCAGAAACCGTTCATCCAGCAGTCTTCGGGATATGCTCGGGGCAAGCTCCAGCCCGCGGTCTTCAAGATGAGCCCGTTCCGGCTCCGTCAGGATGCCGTCATCCTGGAACTGGGCCGGGAGCACGCCGTCGTTAATGCCGAGAAGGAATGCATATTTCACCCCGCCCGTCCGCGTCCGGTCCATGCTGCCGATGAGCACCTGGTCCAGAGACGGAGGCACAAGAGCCATTTTCATTTCCGTAAGTCCCGTACCCAGCACGCCGGTAAACAATTCGGTGCTTAGCTTCTCCGCGCCCATCATCTCGACGATTTGGTCGAGCAGGCCGAGCACGGCACCCCATACCTGGCGATGTTCCCGGGCTTCCTCAGGACGCCCGGCATCCAGTGCGGCCCGGCTTAACAGCTCCAGCTTCTCGGGCACAGCGCACTCCTCCAGCAGCCGATAGACCGCGGTGCTCTGATCCATCGCGCTCGCAGCCTTTTTCATCCGCTTCTCGAACGCATGCAGCGGTTCCGTTATCACCTTCCTGGCGTACTCGATCGCCGCCATGCCGTCCTGATTGCGGATCTCGCTTTCCCCCTCTTCTAAAGAAAGGCTTGGAACTCCCTTCCAGGGACGGCCGTCCGTCCAGCGCGTGCCCTGGATTCCGGAGGCCAGCACATGGTTCTCCAGACGGTCCATGTCCTCACGGGTAAGCGAACCGTCCAGCGGCAGCAGCAGATCCGTCTTCACGCAGCGGAATACGTCCTCATAACGCCACTGGCGACCGATGACATCAAGCGCAGAGCGAATGAACTCGACCAGCGGATGGTGAAGCTCGCTCCGCTTCTGATCGAGAAAATAAGGAACGCCGTATTCCCTGAACAAAGGACCCATCAGATGCTCATAGTCCCCCATATTCCGGACAAAAACAGCCATTTCGCGGTATCTTGCCCCTTCCTCCTGTGCCAGCCGCAGCATTTCGCGCAGAGCTCCTTCGATTTCGGCCCGGCGATGGCTGGCAGCGTGTAAAAGCAGACCTTTCCTCCCGCGGTTTGGACTGCTCGCTGTGTCCGGGCCTTCATCCGGCTCCGCCCAGCGTCTCTTCCGATCATAACCGCGCTCAAGATGGGCAAGCATGGGAGATTCCTGAAACCGCGGCAGAACATCGGGATGAAGAATGCGGTGCTCCGCCTCCAGCCCGATCTCATCGATAATCCCTTTGAGCTTTATGTACGTCACCGCAGTAGGATGAAAGAGATCCAGCTCATGCGGAACCGTCCCGTTCCTGTAAGGCTTGTCCAGCGTCAGCGCGATCGTCACTCGCTTGGCGTGTGCGATGATCTCTCGCAGCACCCGGTACTCCTGCGGCGTAAAGCCGTGGAAGCCGTCGATCCAGATGTCGGCACGCTTGATATATTCCGATTCGGCCACACCCTCAGCCAATGAGGCCAGCGTGTCTTCCTCATCCATGTAAAACCGTGAAATTTCAAGCTCGAAATCGCGAAAGACCGTTACGATGTCCTCCAGCTTCCGCCGCAGCATCGGTGAATTCCCGGAGCCCGATACCATCTGTCCCAGCTGCTCCTCCACGCATGAGGCGTCAATGCAATAGCGCTTCATTTCCGTGTACAGCTCGCTCAGCTTGCCGACAAAGCCATGCTGCTCTCCCGAGGCGCCGAACATGTGGAGCTCTTCCTTGCGCCTCCGCAGAATTTTATACAGCAGCATCCGCTTGCCTTCCTCGCTGATCGCCACTTTAGCGGCTCCGCCGGTTTCCTGCATGACGCGGTAAGCCAGACGGCGGAAGCTTAGCACCTGCGCGCGCATCATGCCGCGAATGCCTCCCGCATTGACGAGCGCGTGCTCCGCTTCATAGGACCCTTGCTCCGGAACGATCAGGATCATCGGATCCCCCTTGGGATTATGCTCCAACCGTTCGATCATCTCTTGGCGGATCGACGTGCTCTTGCCGCTGCCCGACCTGCCGATAACAAATTGAACGCCCATGCTATGCCTCCTTTACATCTTGCCGAAAGAGACTCATTCACCTTCAAAACCAGCTGCTGATCCGGTGAAATCATGCCCTTTGAATCTAGTAGTTCAAGATCAAAAATGTATGTCAAATCTTGCGTGATGGTTCGACTCTATCAAAAAAGATGCTGATTACTAGTATAACATAAGTCCTGATTGGTGGAACATACGTTTGGATTTCATTCCCATTCCCAACGATTTCGGACATATGAAAAAGGACCCTGCCATCGTGGTTATCCACCATAGCAAGATCCTTTACATGAACCGCCAAACTGGGGTGTCTACAGTTTTGATTTGCTGCGCACTTCAAAGACGGCGAATTTCAAATAATGTCCCTCGTCGACCCCAAGAATTTGCGGATGGTCCTTGCCGGCCGCACGCCATTCCACCAATCTCAGAATTTTGCCGGCATCCTTCGCCGCATCCTGGATCGTCTCCAGGAACAAATCCGGCCGCATATGGTACGAGCAGCTTGCCGTAACCAGATATCCGCCCTCGTTGACCAGCTTCATGCCGTGGAGGTTGATGTCCTTGTACCCGCGGCAAGCCCCCTTGACGGCCGACCTGGTTTTGGCAAACGCCGGCGGGTCCAGAATGACCACGTCCCAGGATCGCCCCCCGCCCGCGGTCAACGGTTTCGAGGTATCCACTTTCTGATCCCCTTGGGCACGCAGCTCGCGCTCTTCCAAACCCTTTACCTGGCTGCGCAAATATTGGAAGGCGTCATCCACCACAAATTCCACGCGATCCTGGAATCCGTTCAATTCCGCGTTCTCTTTGGCACTTTCGATGGCATGCTCCGATATGTCGAGGCAGGTGACTTTCTTGGCGCCGTACTTGCATGCATGCAGCGTGAAGCTGCCCGTATGCGAAAAGCATTCCAACACCGTTGCGCCGTCCCAATACGGGAACGTAACTTCTTTTCCGCTTTTGTTCACCGGCAGGGTCTTCGTCTCACCTTCCCGCTCCACGGCCTGTAGCGTAATCCCGCTCCGGCTTCCCCAACCGGTCATTAATGGTTTGATGGATGCCCGGTTCTCCCGCTGATCAAAGAAATATCCGGTCTTCTGGCCCTCTTCGATATCCACTTTGATCTTCAAGCCGTTCTCCGTCACGACGACGTGGCGGGGACACTCCCCGTAAAGAGTTCCCTTGCGCTGTTCCAGCCCTTCCAGTTCCCGGATGGAAACGTCGCTGCGCTCGTAAATTCCTTTCGGCTGTACCACTTCGACAAGCGCCTCCACGATGTCCGCACGGCATCGGTCCATGCCCAGCGTCAGTAGCTGCACGACCAGCACGTCGGCAAAACGGTCCACGATCAGCCCCGGCAGGAAATCAGCCTCGCCGTATACCAGCCGGTAAGCATTCTCGCCTCCGATAAACCGCTCCCGGTGTTTCAGGCATTCCTGGAATCTGGCCGCGAAAAAAGCCTTGTCCATCGCCTCGACCGGTTCATACGAAACGGTGCGCACGGTGATTTGTGATAACGGATTGTAATACCCGGAGGCGAGAAAACGGCCTTGGTGATTGAACACCGATACGATATCGCCCGGCTCGGGCTCGCCCTCGACAGAAGCAATCTCGCTTTTATACACCCAGGGGTGCCCCTGCTCCAGTCTCTTTTTTCGACTGCGCTCCAAAATAACCGATGGCACTGTATTTCACTCCTTAAAGTTATCCCCTGGTTTATTGCAATTAGGCATGCATGTCCGCCAAGGGTCATATACGTAATTAAGAAAAACGTCGACCGACGTGCTTTCACAGTTACCCGACCGCGTGAAGAGATCGTTTTCTTGCGATGACCGATGACTTTCGGCTTTGCTGGAAACTGCGCTCCCACCTTATTTTACAAAAAGGAGAACATCATGCTATCCACGCTCTGGTTTCCCGTCTGCTATGGTCTTGTCCTGTTCCTGTTCGGCATGAAGGTCATGGAGGTCGCCCTCCAGCGCTGGGCCGGACCGCTCTTGCATAAGTGGCTCCACAAAGCGACATCCACGCCCCTGAAAGGCATGGTTGCCAGCACGGCGGTTACGGCCCTGCTGCAGAGCAGCACCGCCGTAACCGTGCTGGCGATAGGCTTTGCCAATGCCGGATTGTTAAGCCTGTCCGGTACCTTGGGCGTTATTCTCGGCACGAACATCGGCACGACGGTAACCACCGAACTCATCAGCCTGCAGATCGGACAAGCCGCCATGCCTCTGCTTGTCCTCTCGCTGATGCTGTGGGTCGGAGCCGTTCTTGTCAGCGAGCGCGTACCTGCGAGTCACGACAAGTTAAAAAACCAATTGATCCGCAGCCAATTTTTATGCCTCGCTGTCGCCGGATTTTCGCTGGTGCTGCTCGCGATACAAATCATGCAATCCATTGGGCCGACCCTTCAAAGCCTCGGTTTGTTCCAATGGTTCCTTGACTACGCCTCGCAAAGCGTCCTCTGGGGCATTGCAGCCGGTGCGATCCTGACGGCTTTGATGCACAGCAGCGCCGCCGTCATCGCCATGGCTATGGGGCTCGCCGCCAGCGGAGCGCTGCCTCCCGAGATCGGCGTCGCGATCGTGCTGGGCTCCAATGTCGGCACCTGCGTGACGGCGCTCATCGCGGCGATTGGCAGCAGCCGCGCCGGACGATTCGTGGCTTGGTCCCATTTGGGGCTTAATATCGGCGGAGTCCTGCTCTTCATTCCGTTCACAGCGGGATTAACCGCCGTATCCGGATGGTTAGCCGCAGATCCGGCCGGACAAATCGCCCATGCGCAAACCCTGTTTAACATCGCATGCTCGCTGATCGCGCTTCCTCTATGCTATCTGCCCTTCTGGAACAAGCGGTTGCCGTCCTAAAATTTCATATCTTCATCCGCCGGAATAGCGACTTCAAGCAGCATCAGCGCTTTACGCAGGATGATATCGTTGTTATTGTACCCGTTGCTACGCTGCTTCCTCCATGCGGCAAGAGGCTCGAACCAGTCCACCCCGTTGATTTCCTCGATTTGGGGTTTTAGGATGCCTCCTTCCGCCTTAACGAGGTAGTAGTGAACTTCCTTGTCGACCAGGCCGAATTCGGGATGATGGTATTTATATGCAATAATGTCCACTGGAGAAGTGATGGATCCGACTATACCTGTCTCCTCGCGTATTTCTCGGAGAGCCGTCTGCTCGACGGTTTCACCGGCTTCCATCTTGCCTTTGGGAAGCGAGGTTTTTCCATAACGGTCCAAGATGAGCTGGATCTGAAGCGCCCCTTCATGATAACGGTATACAACGCCGCCCGCGGAAATTTGTGTATATGCCATGTCCTGTTCCTCCTTCATGTACAACAAGGACTCCACTTCCGGTAGCCAGGAAATGAAATCCTTGTCTGGTATGGCCGCTATGGAATATTACTGGGCAGCTGCCTTTAATCCATGATCCATGACGCTGAGGAGTTCGCCCTCGCATTCATTTACACCGGCTTTGGTTACTTTTACGCGGCACAGCTTGCCTTCGAGATCAGGCGATCCGTTGAATACAAGCTGCAGGTAATTATCGCTGTACCCCTGCATCTTTCCGCCATTAGGGGCTCCCTTGTATTCGCGCTCCGGTATCACGTTCAGAATCTGGCCCACGAAACGCTCGGCATAAGCCAGCTGAAGCTGCTCCGACAAGTCGATCAGATCGTGCACCCGCGCATTCTTCACTTCCTCGTCCACCTGATCCTCCATTCGTGCCGCCGGCGTGCCGGTACGCTTCGAATACGGGAATACATGCATTTCCGAGAATTGAATCGCCTTCATCAGGTCATATCCGTTCCGGAACATCTCATCCGTTTCGCCAGGGAAGCCGACGATGACGTCCGTCGTAATGCCCACATCCGGCATCGCTTGACGAATCAGGCCCATCTTGTTATAGAATTCTTCCGTCGTATATTTACGGCGCATCCGTTTCAGTACCGTATCATCCCCTGCTTGGAGTGGAATGTGAAGATGGCGGCACATTTTACTGGAGCGGTTCAGCACGTCCAGCATCTTCTCATCGATCTGGCTTGCTTCAATGGAGCTGATGCGGATCCGTTCCAAACCGTCAACCCGGTCAAGGTCCCACAGCAAATCGGACAATCTGTAATCCTCGAGATCATCCCCATATCCGCCGGTGTGGATACCGGTCAGCACGATTTCCTTATAACCCGCTCCGACCAGCTGATGCGCCTGCTTGATGATGCTCTTCGGATCACGGCTTCGCGACAAACCGCGGGACCAAGGGATGATGCAGAACGTGCAGAAGTTGTTGCATCCGTCCTGAATTTTCAGAAATGCGCGAGTACGTTCCGCGAAATCCGGTACGTCCATTTCCTCGAATACCCGGGTCTTCATGATATTGCGCACGGCGTTAATCGGCTGGCGCGTCTTTTCGATGTCATGGATGAAATCCATGATTTTCTCGCGATCCTGGTTCCCGATGACGAGATCCACGCCCGGGATATCCAGAATTTCCGCCGGCGAGGTTTGGGCATAACAGCCCGTTACGGCCACGATCGCCTCGGGATTTCGGCGAACCGCGCGCCGGATCATCTGGCGGCTCTTCTTATCCCCTGTGTTGGTAACGTGGCAGGTGTTAATCAAATAAACATCAGCGGTTTGTTCGAAGTCCACCTGGTCGTAGCCTTCATTCTTGAAGTATTGCCAGATGGCCTCGGTATCGTAAAAATTGACTTTGCAACCCAACGTATAAAACGCTACGGATGGCATGTTCAAACGCCCCCCATTTCTCCAGATTCGTATAGTGCGCAGGCCAGCGCCGTCATGCCGGCGGTCTCGCAGCGAAGGATCCGCCTTCCGAGTCCAACGGCTACGGCTCCCGCAGCTTCGGCCGCTCGGCATTCCTCTTCCGTAAAGCCGCCCTCGGGTCCAACGACCAGCAGCAAGCTGGCAGGCTTGGCCGATTCACGCAGCGCCTGCTCTGCAAAAGGCTTCAGCACGTCCCTCAGCTGGGAACCCTGCTCTTTTTCATAACAAAAATATACGGCATCATAGCCGGAAAACGCTGCAAGCAGATTTTTCCACGTCAGAGGCTGTTCAACAGACGGAATCCGGTTGCGATGCGCCTGTTCAGCCGCCTCCTTCGCGATTTTGCGCCAGCGCTCCAGCCGCTTCCCTTCCTTTTTGGCATCGTACTGAACGATCGTTCTTTCCGACAGGAAGGGAACAAAGGACACCGCGCCGATCTCGGTGCACTTTTGGATGACGGTCTCCATCTTGTCGCCTTTCGGCAAACTCTGGGCAATGCTCACTTGCAGACGCGGTTCCTGCGACATCTCCATGGGTTCAATCACAACGGCAAACACGCTGCCTGCATCGATGCGCTCAATCTCCATCAAGGCCTCGCGGGATACCCCGTCGCTCACGATCAATTTATCGCCAAGCCTGCCTCGCATGACCTTGGCAATATGACGGGCATCGTCGCCCGTAATCTCAACACGGTCTCCCTCGAATTGCGCGGGAGTCACAAAATATCGCTGCATCTCTATCCTCACCTAACTCAAAAATCGCCAAACCCCATCATACAACTTTTCGCGCAAACTGACCAGAGTAAATCAGAGCCGGTAACCGCCGGTCATCATAATGAACATGTCCAAAAATTTGGAAGACAGTGCATGTGCCGCATCGTACAGGGGTTTGATCGTATAATCCTGGAACACAGGCAACAGTATGATCAACAGGAAGAAAAGGATCGACCATTGCTCAAACTTCTGAATCCTCGCGCTAAGACGCGGCGGCAGCGCATTCTCCAGAATCCGGTAGCCGTCCAGCGGAGGCAATGGAACCAGATTGAACAGGCATAGAAAGAAATTGAGCAATATAAAGATATTAAAGAACAAATGCACCGCTTGATCCGTCTTGGTTAATCCGACAGGAGGAATCATCCCTGTTTGATACAAAACGGCATAAATGAGAGCCCCCAGTATTCCCAAGAGAAGGTTGCTCAGCGGACCGACCGCAGCCACGATGATGCTCATGCGGCGCGGGTTGCTGAAGTTCTCCCGATTGACCGGCACCGGCCGTGCCCAGCCGAAACCTGCAATCAGCAGGAGAAGAATTCCCAGAAAATCGAAATGCACCGCCGGATTCAGCGTGACCCTGCCCAGCAGCTTGGCCGTCGGGTCTCCAAATTTATTGGCAAAATAGGCATGCGAGAACTCATGCACGGTAAATGCGATGATCAAAGCAATCAGGTAAAAAGGAAGCTGCTCCAACGGGTAAAATAGCAGTTGGTCCAAAAAATCCATAATCAGTTCTTCCTCGCCACGAATGCAACCCAATCATCCTCGCGGCAAATATCCGCAATTTCGAAACCGGAAGCAATCAAAGCCTTCTCCACGATCTCTTCCTTGTTCTTGTAAATGCCCGAAGCGATATAAGCGCCTCCCGGTTGAAGAGCCTGGTATACGTCGTCCACGAACAGCAGAATAACCTCGGCCAAAATGTTTGCCACCACGATTTGTACCGGCAGCGTCACGCCCAGATCCGAGTCATCGGACGAATCCGTGAGTACGGAGAGCAGATCGCTTTCCTTCACCGTAATCCGGTCTTCCAGGCCGTTCAGGCGGGTGTTCTCCGTCGCGCTGGATACCGCGACCGGATCCAGGTCGAGAGCCAGAATTCGTGAAGCGCCCAGATGCGCTGCGCCGATGGAGAGGATGCCTGAGCCTGTCCCGACATCGATGACTTCCTCTCCGCCCTTGATCACCATCTCCAATGTACGCAAGCATAACGAAGTCGTCGGATGCGTTCCTGTGCCGAAGGCCATGCCCGGGTCCAGCTCGATGATGGACTCGTGCTCTGATTCCGGGGTGTACTCTTCCCACGTCGGTTTGATGGTCAGCCTGTCGGAGACGCGGATCGGTTTGAAATACTGCTTCCAGGCCGTAGCCCAATCATTCTCGTCCACCGTCTTCATCTCATACCGCACTTCGCCCGTTTCGATACCGAATTCCTTCAGCTCATTGACGCGCGGCGTTATTTCATCGCGGATCGCTTCCAGCGTCACCGTCTCGTCGAAGTAACCTTTGATGACGGCCTGGCCTTCAGGAATATCGTTAAACGGAACGATCTCGTCAAACCACTGTCCCAGAGAGGTGTCCCGCTTTTTGTTCGTAGTACCGGACTCCTCGATCGAAACGCCTCCGGCTCCCGCTTCATGCAGGAAATTCGTAATCATCTCCACGGCTTCCTCCGTGGTATGTATCGTTAATTCACGCCATAACATGTGCAATTGTTCCTCCTCGTTTATACGTAAGTATCATTGTACTATATTGAGGACCCCGGATACAAAGTTTGCACTAAAATACCATGATAACTTTTCAAAGTCATTCATCAAATTCAAAAAAGCCCTGCTGCAACCTCCATTAAAAGAAGGCAAGCGGGCTTTTCCACATTCCACATCGGTAGCGATTAATCTACATTTTTGCTGGTTTCATCCAAAATTTTCTTCAATTGGCGTTCATCCGCTGCCTCGCTTCGGCGCAGCGCTTCCACATCATCGTGATCGGCTTCCATAGCCGAAAACTCCACATCCTCCGCCTTGGCGGACTGCAGCGCAATCATCTTCTCGGTTTTGCTCGAGATCTTCCCTTTTTTTACGCGTCTCATCATGGGTGTCATTCTCCTTTCCGATATCAACACTCAGAGCGGTGCCTGGAACCTTAAATCATGCCGCCGGATTCTTCGATTAACCGCATGGCTTGCGGGAAGACGCTTTCGTCCAGTACAACCGTCAGCAAAATATCCCGGCCTTCGGTTCCATCTTCACCGCCGGTGCTCATCCCGCTGGCCGCTGGGTCCGCAGCTCCGAGAATTCCGGCTCCCGGCCCCGAAATATCCGCATTTAAGGTCATCGTTGATAAACTTGCGATGTTGCCTGTCAACGGATTCATCGGATTGTTGAGCTCCCCGCCGGGATCGGCGCTAAACCGGTCGATGGACATATCGGCAACGCGCAGCGACTGCAATTTGCGGGCGGCATGCCGGGCTTCTTCCGGACTTTTGAAATAGGCCAAAATGTTTTTCTCTGCCACTTCATTCACCTGCATTTCCTATTCAAGATTGCATCTTCCGAGATGGAACTATCCTAGGTTGCTTCATTGTCAAACCTTTTATTCTTGAGAAATACGAACCTGTAAAGCAACGGGATATCCCTGCTGCTTCTTCTGCCGCAAACCAAAAAGCAGCAGGCCAAAGGTAGGGAAACCTTTAGAGCCTGCTGCTTTTTGCTATTTTGCTATGCTATGAGGGAATTACCCCTATCGTGGATTAATCACCGCGGAAAGCTTTTTTTACACGGTCAAAAAAGGACTGTTCCTGTTCATGGGTCTGTTCGCCATCAAGCGAAGCGAATTGACGAAGCAGCTCTTTCTGTTCATCGCTGAGCTTGCTAGGCGTAATGACCACAACCTTGACATGCTGGTCACCCTGTCCCATACCGCGCAGCCGTGGCACCCCTTTGCCTTTCAAGCGGAAGAAAGTTCCCGTCTGCGTGCCGGCCGGTATCTTCAGCTTCACTTTCTCGGTTAGCGTCGGAATCTCGATCTCGTCGCCAAGCGCGGCTTGGGCAAAGGTAAGCGGCACTTCGCAATAAATGTCGTCCCCTTCGCGTTCAAAGAAGTCATGCGGCTTCACGCGGATTACGATATACAGGTCGCCGGCCGGACCGCCGCGGAATCCGCCTTCGCCTTCGCCCGTCATGCGCAGCTGAGCTCCGTCATCCACGCCTGCAGGTACACGAACGTGAATCTTGCGCTGTTTCTTCACCTTGCCGTTGCCGTTACAAGTCGAGCAGCGGTCTTTGATGATCTTCCCGGTTCCGTTACAGTTCGAGCAGGCGCGGCGGTTCACCATACGTCCAAACGGCGTATTTTGCACGACCTCCTGCTGCCCGCTTCCGTTACACACCGAGCAGGTATGCGGCTGCGTGCCCGGCTTCGCTCCCGAGCCGTGACATGTATCGCAAGTCTCCGTTCTCGGAATGGTAATGTCCGTTTCCTTGCCGAATACGGCTTCCTTGAATTCAACCGTCATCGTGTATTGCAGATCGTTCCCCCGCTGAGGCGCGTTCGGATCACGGCGTCCATTGCCGCCAAAGAACATATCGAATATATCTCCAAAACCGCCGAAATCACCGGAGAAACCGCCTCCGCCCATGCCTTGGTTCGGATCTATATGACCGTATTGGTCATAACGCGCACGCTTCTGACCATCGCTCAATACATCGTAAGCCTCTTTCACTTCCTTGAATTTGGCTTCCGCGTCCGCCGCTTTGTTCACGTCCGGATGATACTGGCGGGCCATTTTGCGGTACGCCTTCTTGATCTCATCGTCCGATGCATCCTTGCCGACACCGAGCACCTCATAATAATCACGCTTATCAGCCACGGTTTCACCCCAATCTCTTTATTACTCTTTACATAAGGAAAGCCAAAGTGCGAAGATGCGCAGCTTTGACCTTCCCATACAATCTATTCAGATTAACCTTTGTTTTTATCTTCGTCAACAACCTCGTAATCTGCATCCACGACGTTGTCTTTCTTAGGAGCGCCGGACTCGGCACCTTCAGCACCTTGTTGTTCTTGTGCCGCTTGCTCATACAGCTTCACGGACAGCTGCTGTACGATTTGAGTAAGCTCCTCTACCGAAGCGTTAATCTCTTCCAGGTTATCGGATTCAAGCGCCTTCTTCACTTTGTCTTTCGCTTCGTTTGCTTTTTCCACTTCGGAAGCATCGACTTTGTCGCCCAGGTCCTTGAGTGTTTTCTCGGTCGTGTACACGAGTTGGTCGGCATTGTTGCGAGCCTCCACCAGCTCTTTGCGTTTACGGTCTTCTTCGGCATGAAGCTCAGCGTCTTTCATCATTTGTTCAACTTCAGCGTCGCTCAGGCCGCTGGAGGACGTGATGGTGATCTTCTGGCTCTTGCCGGTACCTTTATCCGTTGCCGACACGTTTACGATCCCGTTGGCATCGATATCGAAGGTAACCTCGATTTGCGGAACGCCGCGCGGTGCAGGAGGAATGTCTCCGAGCATGAAGCGTCCCAGCGTTTTGTTGCCGGCTGCCATTTCGCGCTCGCCTTGCAGCACGTGAATTTCCACGCTCGGCTGGTTATCCGCATAAGTGGAGAACACTTGGGATTTGCTTGTAGGAATCGTCGTGTTGCGGTCGATCATTTTGGTGAATACGCCGCCTGCGGTTTCGATACCGAGGGACAGCGGGGTCACGTCGAGCAATACGACGTCTTTAACGTCACCGGTCAATACGCCGGCTTGAACCGCTGCTCCAAGCGCAACCACTTCGTCCGGGTTTACGCCTTTATGAGGCTCTTTGCCCGTCAATTTTTTGATCGCTTCCTGCACGGCAGGAATACGAGTGGAACCGCCGACCAGGACGATTTTATGAATATCGTTCGCTGTCAAACCTGCATCGCTGAGCGCTTGACGAGTCGGTCCAAGCGTACGCTCTACAAGGGAAGCGGACAATTCTTCGAATTTCGCGCGGGTCAGGTTGATCTCAAGGTGCTGAGGAACGCCGTCTGCAACCGTGATGAACGGCAGCGAGATCGTTGTTGTCAGTACGCCGGACAATTCCTTTTTCGCTTTTTCCGCTGCGTCTTTCAGACGTTGAACGGCTGCTTTGTCTTTGCTCAGATCGATGCCTTGCTCTTTCTTGAATTCGGCTACCAGATAGTCGATGATCACTTGGTCGAAGTCGTCGCCGCCCAGTTGGTTGTCCCCGCTGGTTGCTTTTACTTCGAAGAAGCCGTCGCCCAGTTCCAGAATGGAAACGTCGAATGTACCGCCGCCAAGGTCATATACCAGGATGGTTTGGTCTTCGGATTTCTCCATGCCGTAAGCCAATGCCGCAGCCGTCGGCTCGTTGACGATACGCAGAACTTCAAGGCCCGCGATTTTGCCGGCATCCTTGGTAGCCTGACGCTGGCTGTCATTAAAATATGCGGGAACCGTAATAACCGCTTGGGTTACAGGCTGGCCCAGGTATGCTTCCGCATCGGATTTCAGCTTCTGCAGAATGATGGCGGAGATTTCCTGCGGCGTGTAGTCTTTGCCGTCGATGGATTCTTTGTGATTCGTGCCCATATGGCGCTTAATGGAAATGATGGTGCGATCCGGGTTGGTGATCGCTTGGCGTTTGGCTGTATCCCCGACGATGCGCTCGCCGTCTTTCTTAAATCCGACAACCGACGGGGTTGTGCGGGCACCCTCCGGATTCGGGATAACTACCGCTTCCCCACCCTCCATGACGGCTACGCAGGAGTTGGTTGTTCCTAAGTCGATACCAATAACTTTGCTCATGTAAAATTTTCCTCCTTATTCATTCATGCGAATCCCCGCATGACATTCATCATTTTTATATGATAAACGACTATCGAAAGTCGTTTACATGCTCACTTTAACCATGGCAGGTCTCAATACTTTATCTTTTAACATGTACCCTTTCTGCACTTCCTCAACCACGATGCCTTCCTCGTACTCATCGCTCTCCACCTGCATGATCGCTTGGTGGTACTCCGGATTGAACGGCTCGCCCACACTCTTCATTGCGCTCAAGCCTTCGGTAGCAAGAACGGATTCCAATTGACGGAAGATCATGTTGACGCCCTTGGAGAAGGATTCAAATTCCGGGTTCTCCTCGGATGCCTGGAGGGCACGCTCAAAGTTGTCGATGACGGGCAGAAGCTCCGTAATCAGTTTGGAGGAAGCATATTTGCCCAGATCCTCTTTCTCCTTCTGCGTGCGGCGGCGGAAATTATCGAAATCCGCTTGTACCCGCAGGGTACGCTGCTGCTGCTCCTGCAGCTCGGCCTGAAGCTTCTCAAGCTCGGCCGAACCTGCGGCTTCATCAGCCGATTCCGTTACGGGAATCTCCTGCTCGGGATTCACGGCCTCCTCCGGAGACCCGCTCTCACCCGTGTTTGGCGTGTTTTCCAAAGTTTCTTCGATCGTTTCTTCTGTAACTGTATCTTGAACGGCATCCTTGTGCTCATTATTCAAGACGCCTTCACCTCCTTCATATTCTAAACCAGACGGTCTATAACTCATCTATCTTAGCGTTATTCGCCTATTTCCTTCATCTTGATCACATGATGAATCCGCAGCACGGCAGCCGCAACCTCGCCGGCTGCCCGCAGGCCGTGAAGTTTGACCGGGGCCGGATCCAGCACGCCCAGCTCTTCATAGTCGACAACCCGCCCACTGTCGCAGTCAATCCCCATGCAGTCGGAGTCGGCTCGGATTTGTGCGGCTCGGACCTCCTCCATCTTCTCAAGCGGATTATAACCGGCGTTCAGAAGAATCTGCGACATCGGCTTTCGCAGCGCGGCGGAAACTGCCTCCATGCCGAAGGCTTCCATGCCTTTCTGGGCTTCCCGGATCCGTTCCAGTTCATAAGACACGGCCAGTTCGCTTGTCCCGCCGCCTGGAAGCACCCCGCCGGATACGGCAGCCTGCAGTGCCGAAGCGGCATCGCCCGCAATCCTGGCGGCCTCCCCTACCACTTCCGAAGTGCTTGCCCCGACGATCACCGTCACAATGCGGTCCTTGCTGCCGCAGGACAGGCGGATTTTTTCGATGCCTTCATCATAAGCGACGCGCGGGGTATGACCCAGAAGGGCCGCAAGCTCTTTCGAGTCTTTATGTAACGCCTTGCGGCGTATCGGTGTAGCTCCCGTCATGTCGCTTACCTTGCGGAGATCCGCACGCGATACGCGCGGCACCACCATCATCCCGTGATCCAGGCAAAACTGCTCCGCATCCGGATGAATGCCCTTTTCGAGGAGGATGAGTTTTACGGATAGTTCGGACAATCTGTCCAAATCCGACGCGAACACTTTTCGCAGATCCATATACTGCGCGAATCCGGCTTCGGTTGTAAGCGCCTCTTCGTCGATGTCGTCGGGCTCCAGGGAATCATACAGCACCAGCACTCTGGCATCGTCGTAGGACTTGGACTCCCTGGCGAAGATCGGCCGCTGCCGGAGCAGAACCCCCTCGAACACTTCATTCTCGGCATTCTCCAGCGCAATTATACTGTCTGCGAGCGAGTAGGAAGGATCCTGCAGACGGTCGATTCCGGCTTTGCGCGCGGCTTGCATAACCAGCTCCACGATGTCCTTCCGTTCACGCCCGGCGACATGCACCGTCCGTTCCAGCAGCGGATCATCCAATCCGCCGATCAGCCGGACACGCTTCGACAAGAGCTGCATCGATTTCTCGACTCCCTGACGCAGGCCCTCAACCACCTTGGAAGCGGGCACCCCGCGCGTGATGCGGGATACCCCTTCCTGCACGAGGGCGCCCGCAAGCACGGTTGCCGTTGTGGTACCGTCGCCGATTTTCTCCTGCTGCGCCCGAGCCACCTGAATCAGAAGGCGCGCGGCGGGGTGGGTGACATCCATTTTGTCCAGAATCGTCACTCCGTCATTGGTGATGACCACTTCGCCGCGCGGGCCAACCAGCATGACGTCGAGCCCCTTGGGGCCAAGCGTGCCTTCTACGGCGGACGTAACTGCGCGGACGGCATTGCTGTTGTTCAGCAGCGTGGAATAACGCTCGTCTCCGTCCACTTGGCTATGTTGTCCTTGGCTCATCTGTCTCACTCCTTTATTTGTACCAGTGTGACAGCAGCTTCGTCAGGTCATGGGATAACACATTCAAGATGCCGATCACCCGTGCATATTCCATTCTTGTAGGACCGAGAATGCCGATCGAACCAAGCGCTTTGCCGTCGATCGAATACGTCGCAGTGATCAAACTGCAGTTCGAAATGGCCTCATGCGTATTCTCCGTGCCGATCTTCACTTGGACACCGTGCTCCCCGGGAGCAGGTGCCATGAGCTTCATCAGTGCGGGAGTCTGCTCCAGAAGCTCGAATATTTCCCTAACCTTATCAACATCCTTGAACTCCGGCTGGTTCAGCATGTGGGTCGTGCCGCTCAGATAGACCCCCCGGTGATCCGGTTCGTTGTTGAGAGCGATATCCAGCATACTCATCAGATCCTCATAATGTGAAATATGCCGCTGCATTTCCTCGGCAATTTCCGAATACAAACGAGTCTTGAGTTTATATAGAGGCACATTGACCAGCTTCTTGTTCAGAAGATTTACCACTTGCTCCAGTTCCGATACGGACACGCCCTGCGGAATCGAAACAACCTTGTTCTCGACTTGCCCTGTGCTGGTAACGATGATGGCCACCGCTTGATCCTCATGGAGAGGAAGAAGCTGGAAATGGCGCAAAGACGTATGAAAAACTTCCGGTCCCAGCAGGATGGAAGTGTAATTAGTCATTTGAGACAGAATGCCGGCTGTATGCTGTATCATCTGCTCCATCACGTTCAGCTTTTCTGCAAAAAATGATTTCATCATATGCAGTTCCGCAGGGTTCAAGGAAAACGACGACGTGAGATGATCAACATAATATCGATATCCTTTATGCGACGGTATTCGTCCAGCTGAAGTATGGGGCTGCTCCAGAAACCCGAGCTCCTCCAGATCAGCCATCTCGTTGCGAATGGTTGCCGGGCTGTAGCCGACGTCCCCTCGCTTGGAAATGCTTCTTGAACCAACCGGCTCGGCAGAACGGATATAGTCATCCACAATGGCATTCAAAATCATGCGCTGACGATCTGTTAACATGTCGCTTCCCTCCTTGCTGACTGCTCATTTTCGCTTTCGTTAGCACTCATCGCCATCGAGTGCTAACCGATATAACAAAAATACCAAACCGACCTGAGGATTGTCAAGTCAGTTCAGTACTTTAAGAACAGCTATTTCGTCACAAGCATGCTGCTTCTTGCAGTGGATGCAGTCGGTCCATACCTTCTCCGGAAAAATCTCCTTCTCTACGACGGCAAAGCCGTTTTTGATGAAAAAAGATACCTCATACGTCAAGGCCATTACTTTCGGAAGTTCGCGGCGTTTCGCTTCTTCCAGAAGGGTGTCCACCAGCATGGAGCCGATGCCTTGCCCTTTATATCCTTCCGAGATGCCGAGCGAACGGATCTCGACCAAATCGCTTCCCAGCTGACACAATGAACCGCAGCCAATGACGTGCCCTTCGGATTCAGCTACAACGAATTCTCCGATTTGTTTCTCCAGCACTTTTTTGGACCGGGGGAGCATAATCCCCTTCTCGGCATAACCCTGAATCATCTGATACAGCGGCTCGACATCCTCTAACTTTGCTTTTCTGCATACCGCCGACATGTTGTCCGTCTCCCCTTTACACGCTCCGTCATGTTATGAATAAATATACAACAGAGCGCATATAAGTTCAATAGATTAATTTGTCGTCAGGCTTCCTATGAATTCGCCAAACACATCGTTGCCAAACAAAATGCCTTTGCTGCTCAGCTTATACCCGTCTTCGGTGGCATCGAGGAGGCCCGCGCCTACCATTTTATTCAGCGGACCGGCAAAAACATCCTCCATGGAGATCCCGAACTGCTCCCGGAACCGGCTGCGCGAGACGCCGTCCAGCACGCGCAGCCCGACCATCAGGAAATCCTCCATCGCTTCTTCCTTAGATATCTCAAAGCTCTCCAATCTTGGAAGGCCTTTATTGGCTGCTTCATTATAGGGATTGACCCCTTTGATGTTCACATGGCGCTGACGGCCGACATATCCGTGCGCCCCCGCGCCTAGGCCGTAATAGTCTTCGTTGCGCCAATACGTCATATTATGCCGGCTCTCGAAGCCGGGTTTCGCAAAGTTGCTGATTTCGTACTGCTTATATCCGGCAGCCTTCATCCGTTCCATTAAAAGAAGGTACATATTCAGCTCGTCCTCCTCATCCGGAAGCGGAAGCTGGTTTCGCTGGTACATCGTATGGAACAGCGTATTCTCTTCGACCTTCAGGCTGTAGATTGAATAATGCGGGAGTTCGAGCTCCAATGCCTTATCCACGCTTTCCGCAAGCATGTCCAAGGTTTGATTCGGGAGACCGAACATCAAATCGATGGACATGTTGTCAAAGCCTGCTCTTCTGGCGTTATCGAGACTCCGGTATACGTCATCCGTATCGTGAATTCTGCCGATGCCGGTCAGCAATGTGTTCTGGAAGGCCTGCACCCCGAAGCTGATCCGGTTCACCCCGCCTTGGCGCATGACGGACAGCTTCTCGAGATCCGTGGTGCCGGGATTCGCCTCCATTGAAAATTCGATGCTATCGGACCATTCCGGAAAATGGCGCTTCACGCTCTGCAAGAAGTATTCCATTTCGTTCGGCTTCAGCACGGTTGGCGTCCCGCCGCCTACAAAGATGCTTTTGATTCGTCCCGGCGGATTAGCCTGAACGGTCAGCTCCATTTCCTTATCCAGCGCTCGCAAATAATCCATTACCGGCTGATCCTTTAACACGTAGGAATTGAAGTCGCAGTAAAAACATTTATTGGTACAGAACGGAATATGGATGTACACCGCTTCCGTCCGTTGATCGTTTGCCGTCATTCTTTTCTTGCCCCCTCATATACCGCTCTGGCATGACTTACTTTAAGTAACTTCTTGAAAGTTCCTTCTCTACTATAACGCTATGCCTCTTGGAATGAAAGAAAGGAAAGCCGAGAATCGGCTTTCCCATCATTTACATCGAGAAGGCTATACAGGCAAGGAGCAGCTCTTTAACTCAAAGGCGTTCCCCTGCCATTGGCTTCCTATTACTTGTCGTCGATTTTCAGAACGGCCATGAAGGCTTCCTGCGGCACTTCGACGCTGCCCACCTGCTTCATCCGCTTCTTACCTTCCTTCTGCTTCTCCAGAAGTTTCCGCTTACGGGAGATGTCGCCGCCGTAACATTTGGCAAGCACGTTCTTGCGCATCGCTTTAACCGTTTCGCGGGCCACGACCTTGGTACCGACCGATGCCTGAATCGGCACCTCGAACATTTGGCGAGGAATCAGCTCGCGCAGCTTCTCGCAAATCGCCCGTCCGCGGTGGTAGGCGCGGTCCTTGTGCACGATAAAGGACAGGGCATCCACCTGCTCGGCATTAAGCAGAATGTCCATTTTGACCAAATTGGACCGGCGGTATCCGGACAGCTCATAATCGAATGAAGCATATCCTTTGGTGCTCGATTTCAACTGATCGAAGAAATCGTACACGATTTCCGACAACGGAATTTCATAGGTAATGGTGACGCGCGTCGTGTCCAGGTATTCCATGTTGACGAATTCGCCGCGTTTGTTTTGGCAAAGCTCCATGATCGCTCCGACATAATCATTAGGCACGATAATGGCTGCTTTAACATAAGGCTCTTCGACATAATCGACCTTGCCGACCTCAGGATAATGGGAAGGGTTATCGATTTGAATCTGCTCTCCGTTCGTCAGCGTAATGCGGTAAATCACGCTCGGCGCGGTCGTAATCAGCGGTATGTTAAACTCGCGTTCGATCCGCTCCTGAATGACGTCCATATGAAGGAGGCCCAGGAATCCGCAGCGGAAGCCGAATCCGAGCGCGCTGGACGTCTCCGGCTCAAAGCTGAGCGATGCATCGTTCAGCTGCAGCTTCTCGAGCGCCTCGCGCAGATCGTTGTAGTCCGATGTTTCGATTGGATACAATCCGCAGAACACCATCGGATTGATTTTACGGTAACCCGGGAGCGGCTCGGCCGTCGGACGCTTGGCATCCGTTACCGTATCCCCGACCTGCGTATCGCCCACGCTCTTGATGCCCGCAACGATGAAACCGACATCGCCGACGTTAAGCTCGTCCACGATGGACATGCGCGGCTTAAAGGCACCCACCTCGATCACCTCGAAGGTTTTGCCGGTGGCCATCATCTTGATCTTGGAGCCGGCCTTGATGCTGCCGTCAATGACGCGAACATATACGATGACGCCTTTGTAAGGATCATAATGGGAGTCGAAAATCAGCGCTTTCAGCGGTTCTTCGGAACTACCCGTTGGCGCAGGCACTTTCTGAACCACCTGCTCCAGGATTTCCTTGATTCCGATGCCCGCTTTCGCGGAAGCCAAAACGGCATCGCTGGCATCGAGCCCGATCACATCCTCGACCTCCTGCTTCACCCGTTCGGGATCGGCGCTCGGCAGGTCGATTTTGTTAATGACAGGCAAAATTTCAAGATTGTTGTCCAAGGCCAGATATACGTTGGCCAATGTCTGCGCTTCGATTCCCTGCGCGGCATCGACAACGAGCAGCGCGCCTTCGCAAGCGGCCAGGCTTCGGGATACCTCATACGTGAAGTCGACGTGTCCCGGAGTATCGATCAGGTTCAATATATACTCCTCGCCGTCATCGGCTTTGTAGTTCAGGCGAACCGCCTGCAGCTTGATGGTAATTCCGCGCTCTCGCTCCAGATCCATCTGATCCAGTACCTGCTCCTGCATTTCACGCGAAGTTAATGCGCCCGTAAATTCCAAAATACGGTCGGCAAGCGTCGATTTCCCATGGTCTATATGTGCAATGATACAGAAATTACGAATTTTTTGTTGTCTTACTTGTACGTCTGTCATGCCTAACCCCCAACAACCACCAGATGTTTGAATCAACTTATTATACCAGTTGAGGGGATGCACAGCAATGCTGAGAATAAAGGCGAAATTTATTCCGTAATCGATCCGAACATCGACACGACCCAGCGGATGCTTTGGTCAGAGAGCTGCTGAAGCAGTCCGGCCGTTTTGTCGGCAAGCACATCGGCAGGCGGTTGGGAGCGTTCGGGGAGCAGAATGTCGCTGGGCGACGGCTCGTATTCGGGCACTGCCGTCTTACGGGCGTCCGGTTCCTGGTCGACGGATTCAGGGGCGGGAGGATGCTTCCGCGTCCCTCCCCAACCATTTCCCTGGGCCGTACCGCCTTGCGGATCCTGAACATGGCCTTGCACCACGGTCTGCGTTCCCCCGGTACCGTCGGCCGGCACTGGCCCTTTGGCCCCTCCAAGCTGCATGCCGACCAATATGCCGATACCTGTCCATATGATTAGCGCCACAAACCGTTTTCCCAATCTCGACATCATAAGCCCCTCCTTGATTTACCCCTTCATTCCTGCTCCGTTAATGACCCCTTACCTTCAACCTGCTTTGGATGCTTTATCCTCGGCACCTTTATCTCTACCGTCCTTGGCTGCTGAAGCCGACTTGCTCTTCGCTGGATCACTCTCTTTTTTCACACTGGCCTTCTCGGCTTCTTGTTCCTGCCAGTACACGTCGGCGATGATGTCGGCCAGCGCTTCGGCCGTTCGCTGCAATTCTTCCTTCGTATTGTCGATGCCGCCGATTTCAATCAGGATGCTGTTCGGGGACAAGGATTGGTTGTACTCTCCGTTCCCTTGGTCCGCCGATTTGCCCCACACGCCCCGGGAAACGCCGGGATAGGACTTCTCCAGCTTGGCATTGATTTTGCTTGCAAACGCCTCGTTCTGTCTCCAGTTCTCGTTCGCATGTCCGATGATGAAGTACACCTTGGCGTAATTGACGCCGTTTACGGTAGCCGTCGTTTTGTTGTATCGCTGCGAATCCCGGTGGATATCGATCAGATAGTTGATGCCGTCGTTCTGGGACATGGCCTCCATGGCCATCTGGCGCGAGTATTTATAAGAATAGTTATAGTTATATCCTTCCACGGTAGATTGATAATCGCTCTTGTCGTGCAGGGTGCCGATTCCGTTGGCTTCAAGCCTTTTGCTCAGGAAGCTGCCCACCAGCATGACGTTCTTGGTCGGGGATACCGCCCCCGGATTATCGGATGGATGCGAGAGCAGCGGGTTATACGCTTCCTGCGGGTGGGAATGATAGATGAGCACGGATTTCTTCCCGTTCGTTGTCTTTCCGTCCTTGGAGGTGCTTCCGGGTTCATTCTTGCTGCCGGGATCGTCCTTCCCGCCCTGATCCGGAGCATCCTCGCCCTTTCCTTCATTGCCGCTGTTCCCTTGTTCGCCTTGCGTCGGCTCTTCCCTGGTCTCGGCGGGCTCTCCCTCCGCCTGCTCTTCCGCCGGATCCGGCCGGTAATCGGCCGGTGCCTCGCCATCCTCGTTACCGGAGCCGTGCGACAGCTGAACCGGTTGATTAGCCTTCATGCCGGGAAGCTCTCCCGCAAGGAGGCTCTTCGGATCCTTCGGGTTTACGCTCGTCAGGAGCTCAAAGACGAACGTAGACATTTTTTCGCCGGAGAAGCTCGAGGTCTCTTTGGAAGCCGTCATATGCGGCATCTCCATGCCGATCATATCGATGAAAAAATGGCTGGATAACGAAGCGGCCAATCCTTTCATCGACGACACGGGCGAGGAATTCATCCGCTGTTCCGCCATTCCCCCGAGCCCTAGCAAAATAAAAAATATAAGAGAGCCTAGCATCAGTATAATTAACGTACGCCCCATGCTCAGACCTTCCATAACCTTCCGTTTCATTCTGGCAATATTCCAGATGCGGAACTTGCGATTGTTCATAGCGATGTCCTCCTCGGTTCGCCGGGAGATGCCGACCTCATCCAGCCGTTCCCGCGACTCTGTAATCTCTTATACTTCAAATCTATGAACCGGGGAGATTCGATAGAACTAGATCCTGGAAAAATATAAAAGCTCCGATAGATTCGGAGCTTTTACTATGGGTCAGTGGGTATACGCGCCTACATTGCCGGGATCCACGGCTTCATGGAGCGCCGCGTTCAGGCCGGTCGCCACGATGTTGGCGATATCTTCTATAAATTCGTCAATCTCCTTAGGCGTTACGATAAGGTCATGGCCCAGCGGCTCCAGAACCTCCTTCACCAGGGCGAGGCGCTCGCCTTCGGGGATATCGTGCAGCATTCCCATAATCTTGCCCGTCTCCGGCGCGCCTTCCCCGAAGTGGGATTTCATCAGCTCAATCGCATTATTGACGATGGTGGAAGCGTAGCAGACGGTCGGAACGCCGATCGCAATGCACGGCACCCCGAGAATTTCTTGGGTCAATCCCTTGCGCTTGTTGCCGACGCCGGAGCCGGGATGGATGCCGATATCCGCAATCTGGATGGTCGTGTTCACCCGCTCCAGCGAACGCGAAGCCAGTGCGTCGATGGCGATGATCAACTCGGGGCGCGTCTGTTCCACGATGCCTTGAACCGTTTCGCTCGACTCAATCCCCGTCAGGCCGAGAACGCCCGGCGCAACGGCGCTTACCTGGCGATAGCCCGGGGCCACCCGATCCGGCATGAGCTCGAAATACTGGCGGGTCACCATCACGTTCTCCACCACGAGCGGTCCCAGCGAATCCGGCGTCACGTTCCAGTTGCCGAGCCCGACAATGAGCACGCTTGCCTTGGGTCCAATCCCGATCCGGGACATGAAAGCTTCAAACTCGCGGGCGAAAACAACGGATACCTGATCCTGAAGCCCCGTATCGCCCTTGCGAAGATCGGGAACCTCCAACGTGACGTAATGCCCCTTCACCCTTCCGATTTGCTGAGAGGCAGCATCGTTCTCCACATCCAGCCTTGTAATCTTGATTCCGTCCTCCTGCACCACGTCCTCCATAACCCCGGGAATGGGCGCGCTTCCTGTGCCTCCAGCCAGTTCTCTTGATTCCACGGCCAGATCCGTTCGGACCGAGTATTTTTGCAGATCCAGATCCATCTAAATTCACACTCCTCCTCATATTGCTAGTAGTGTGCGAGAGTAGGGGAGAGATTATGCAGAAGTCCGAATGAGTATTGCTTTTTGTCCACCCCCATGCTAAAATATTTTAAGTTGTGAATCATTTCGCTCTATTGAAATGCCTTACAGGAGGTGAATGTAATGCCAAACATCAAATCCGCGATTAAACGTGTAAAGACAAATGACAAACGCCACGCGCTTAACATTTCTCAAAAATCCGCGCTTCGCACAGCTGTTAAAACTGCTGACGTAGCGTTGAACGGTACAGAAATCGAAGCTGCTAAAGTAGCTTTCCAAGCTGCTTCCAAGAAGCTTGATAAAGCCGTAACGAAGGGCCTGATCCATAAGAACGCAGCTGCCCGCAAGAAATCCCGTCTGGCGAAAAGACTAAACGCTCTTACGTCCCAAGCGTAAGAAACGTTTGTTGAATACGACATGGAAAAAGCCCTGAACAGTTCACGCTGCTCAGGGCTTTTTGTGATTAGAAAAACGTTCATCGATGCACACTCTTCCGAGAATTGACCGCTTATAGCGGATGTTTTTCATGCGGGGTCAACTTGGTTTAGCTCTGCAGGTCATACTTTCTGATCTCTAGATGAAAAAGAGCGTACGGCCGCTCGCGCGTCCCCGTACGCTCTTGACTTATTTCGGTTCGCTTACGCGCCAAGCCGCAGCAGAAACAACTCGATTCCGAGCACCTTATCCACGGCCCCGGTCTTCATCTGGTAATCCAGATTGGCGAGATGGTTCAATATGCCTTCAAGACGTGCCGTCTGAAACTTGCGGGCCTGCTCGCCAGCAATCTTCACCGCATAAGGATGCACCCCGATTTGGGAAGCAATCTGCTGCTGCGAGTAGCTCTGGGTGGATAACGTCTTCACCTGAAGAATGATTCGGAACTGCCTGGTAATCAGGGCCGCAATCTTGATGGGCTCCTCACGCTGCTTCAGCAGCTCATAATAGATCCCGAGCGCCTTGTCCAATCGGAGATTGGCGATATCCTCCACGAGCGCAAACACATTCTGTTCCGTGCTGCGCGCCACCAGCATATCCACGGTTGCAACATCAATGGCTCCGTCGGCTCCCGCATACAAACACAGCTTCTCGATTTCACCCGATAAAGCCTGGAGACTGGTTCCCGCATTCCGAACAAGCGCTTCCGCCGCGCCTGCGCGCAGCGTGCAGCCGCCTTTCTTCACCTGCTGGTCCACCCAGCGAAGAAGTTCGTCCCCGCCCAAAGGCATGAAGGAGAGGGCAACCCCCGACTTCTTGACCGCCTTGACTACCTTCTTGCGCTCATCCAGCTTTTCCTGCCCCACCATAAAGACAATCACGCTATAGTCTGCGGGATTGGTCAAATAATCCAGCAAAGCCTCTGGACGATGATCCACTTTCCCGTTATCTTTTGCAGCCGTAAAAAAAGCCGTATCCCGGACGAATATCAGTTTTTTCTGAACCATAAAAGGAACCGTCTCGGCTTCCTCTACCACGGTTTGTATCGGAACTTCCCCTAAATCCATGTGAACCAGCGCAAAATCCCGGTCTTCTTTCGGGATCAGCTGGGCTTCCAGAAATTCGGCGAACTCCTTCATCTGGAATTTCTCGCTGCCGTACAGCAAATAGACGGAAGACACGTCTCCCTGCTTGACCGCCTTGGCCGCCGCTTTGGCATCCATCGGCGTCCCCCCTTTCTACTCTGTACACTATACCAAAAAACAGTGCCCGAATGCGATAGACGTCCAACATAAAAAACGAAATCGCCCACGCGAAAACAAAGAGACCTCGGCTGTAGGCAGCGGCAAGGTCCCTTCGTCCCAACACATCTATATAAACGCCGGCAAGCATGCTCTAGAAACACCTCGCCGCCGGTCATACGACGGTAGTTGGTATAATGCTCTCTCTAATATATTGTATTCATATCTCCCGGCATTGGTGCGCCGAATGTATTTATATCTGTATAATTCTATGGTTTAGGCTGCTTCTGCCCCGCAGACGCCGGCGGCTGAGCCTTCTCTATGGAGTAGACGGATTCAACCAGCTCTTTGTTCGTCTGTACCTTGTACTTGAACGTTAAGCCGTCCTCGGACCATTGACCGGATACCCAGCTTCCGCCAAGCGGAATCCTCTCGACCGTTTCGACCGCTTCAGCTGAAGTCTGGTCTCCCGACGGCAGGCGATAGATCACCAGATATTCGGCCTCCAGGGAGGCTCTGTACAGACCATCCGGGGACGGCCATTGTTCCGGCACCATCGCCAGCCCTTGGTACGATCCGGTGGAACGGTCGGAAGATTCCGTGCTTCCAGCGCCTGCATCGCCGGCAGGGTCGCTGATCGGCGGCACCATCTCGGTTTGGACGTCCATTGCTTCATTAGGCGAAGTCTGGATGCTCATGCTCTCCGAGTTCTGCCCAGGCTCGTCGGCCGGAGGGTTCGAAGGGCTTGCGTCATTTTTTTTGGGTACCTCATTGCTGCTTGTTGCAGGTTGGTCTGGCGCTTGAGGCTGCCCATCATTGTTCTTCTGAACCGGAGCATCGGGGACTGCTGCATCTTCCCTGGTGTCTTTAGCCCCATCCGATGGCTCTGTCTTCTCCTTGGATTCGTCGTTCGGGCCCGGATTCGGATCGGATTCCGACGATTCCGGCGGCGAACTCCGCAAACCTGCGGAAGGATCGCTCCCCTCGTTCGCCGTACCGCCAGTCTCCGCGCCGCCATCGGCGGCAAACGGCTGAACCATATCCTGAATCTCCGTCTCGGCCGAATCCTCATTCGCTCCCGCGCTGGTCGTGCTCGCCTCTTCATACGGAATCTCCGCATCGGATAACATCTTCGGTTCATAATTAAAAATAGCGACGCCGAGAATAAGTACAGCGGCGGCAGCCCCGATCGCCGTTCTTCCGCCAACCGTGCTCCACCAGCTGCCCGCACGCCGCGGACGCCGAATGTCCGGCATCATTTCGGCAGGCTCCTGGCTTTTCACGGCCGGAGGTGCGACAAGGCTCTCGCGATCACGGTCGATGGCATCCAGTTTAGGCATGATAGCGTCTACCAGACTGACAGGCGGGGTAACGGCCGGAAGATCTTCAAGCTCTCTGTTTAATGACTTTAATATGTTAAAGGTCTCCGCACACTCGGGACACAAGGCAATATGCTGATACATTTGGGCCGTCTCATCGGAAGTAAGGTCCCGGTCCAAATAGCGGTGCATGCGTTCCACCACCTCTTGGCAATTCATCCTGATACACCACCTTTCTGATGCTCTTGGAGCATATTCTGCAGCTGCTGCCTGGCCCTGAACAAATAGGATTTCACCGTATTGAGCGGAAGGTTCAGACAATCAGCGATTTCGTTGTAGGACAGGTCCTGCAAATACCTTAAGACAATGACCGTGCGATGATGATCCGGCAGTTGGTTAATGGCCTCCTGGATATCCTGGGCCAGATAGCCCGACATCACTTCCCTTTCCACGTCGAGATGATCCCGAAACACCATGTCATGCTCATCGATGGAAACCGTCGGCTTCGTTCTGCGGAATTTATCGATGCATATGTTGGTAACGATCCGCTGGACCCAAGTCTTGAACTGGGCTTTCTCCTCATAGGAGTTGATCTTCGTATATACGCGTATCAGTGCTTCCTGGGCTGCATCCATGGCATCCTGTTCATTGTTTAAAATGTAATAAGCAGTTCGGTAAACATGTTGCTCAATTTCTCGCAATAGGGTGATTAGAGCGTCGCGATCGCCCGATTGAGCGGCTCTTATGAGTCCCTGCTCCACCACAGTGGATCCCCCTCTCCCTGCATACATACAGACGGATAGAATTAAAAAATGTTGCAGTATGTAACCTATTAATTTTTTCAGGAAACTTCATCTAACTATACCAAATATAAAGATTATAGTCATCCGCTGCATTTTCCTATAAAGATCATACTACGAAACCCGGTCCCAGGAACAGCGGGCGTCTTCATGGAATCTTCGTTCGCGTCTCAATATGCCCGTTCTTGATCCTCATCTGGATTTCGCCATGAAGATTGGTTTGATAGATGATGGATTGAAAACGTTCCAACCGGCCGACCACGTCCGGATGAGGGTGACCGTACATATTGTTGACGCCGGCAGAAATTACCGCAGCCGTCGGCTTCCATGCATTCAGCCATGGCGCGGATGTGGATGTCTTGCTTCCGTGATGGGCCACCTTCATGACGTCGATCCGGTCTTCGGCAGCAAGCCGTGAGGCTGCGTCATCTTGGGATTGCCCCTCCAGGTGCTGCAGTATTTTCCGTTCGGCTGCTTGATCCGTATCCCCCGTAAATAAGACGTGGCTCCCGTTCATCTGAAGGACAAATACTAGTGAAGCATGATTTTGCTCCTTAATCAACGGTAATGCTTTGATGACTTCTCCACTTTCTGGGAAAAGAGGGGATAAAAATCGGATCTCCGTGTGACCGTCAAGTTTCCATTCGGATTCCGCTCCTGCCCGATATACGGGAATGCGCTGTTCAACCGCGGATAACATCAGCTTCCGGAAGGAAGCGGATTCGGTCAAGGTCCCGTTAAACACGACGGATTTCACGGGGATTTCCTGCAAAACAGCCAGGAGTCCCCCTATGTGGTCCTGATCCCCGTGGGTCATGATGACGGCTTCAAGCTGGTGCACGCCCCGTTTTTTCAACAAAGGCACCACCACTTTCGCTCCTACCTCGTACGGAGCTTTCCTTTCCTTCCAGGCATCCTTCTCCTTGCGAAAATTCACCGTCCCGCCACCGTCAATGAGAACATGCTTGCCCGAAGGCGTTGTGACCAATATCGAATCTCCCTGTCCCACATCCAGGAATTGCACCAGTCCCGCCCCTTGCGTAGACGGCGACTGATAGCCGCTGTACAGCAGAACAATCAAAATCCCGGTCAGCAGGGCTATCGCAGCTCCCGGGGCATACCGTTCGATATGATGACTGGCACGAAGGAAGCCTCTCCATCGCAAAGCACCGGCCAATCGACCCACGATCGGCAGCGTGTCCACGCCGGACAAGTCTGCTCTACCACCCCATGGCGGGCGTCCGTCCAATGGCTCCGTATCATTCGAACCGTTCTGCCCGCCCTCGGGATTCTTGAATCTCTTGTTCAGGATGGACAGCAAAGCATACAGGACAACGAAATAACACAGTATCCAGGCTAACGACGGGGACGGCCACAATGTCATAAAAACCGAGGAACCATTCATCCATTCAACGATCCGGAACGTGATATGGTTTAACCATTCGGTCACGGCGGCCAGCCAGCCCGCCCCGCGCATCCATACCCATCCCATCAACAGAGACACCATGCCTAAAGGCAGAACGACCAGGCTAATGACCGGAACGAGGATCAGATTGGCGAAAACGGAAATAAGCGAGACCTGGTTGAAGTAATAGATGGTGAGCGGAAAGGAAATCAGCTGCGCCACGACCGTTATGCCGACGGTTCCCCCGAGCCAGCGGGGCAAGAATGCCAGCAGCGGCATCAGCTTGGGCACGAATATCATCAAACCCGCCGTCACGATGAAGGACAGCTGAAAGCTGACGTTCACGAGAAAATACGGATTCCACACCAACATAGCAAGCGCGGCCACGCTGAGGATATGCAGCCCATCCTTCAAAAGCCGCCGCCGCGCTGCATACAAACCGATCATTCCCATGATGCCCGCGCGCACGATGGAAGGACTCGCCCCGGTCAGCAGGACATATACGGGAATCAGCCACATCACCACAGTCAGCGAGGCCTCCCTCGTCATTCGAAGGGTTGTGCATACGAATAGCAGGCATCCTACAACCACGGCCACATGCATGCCCGATATCGCAAGAATATGAGTCAATCCCAAACGCGAGAACTCCATGAATGTATCGGGATCCAAGTCATCCTGATTGCCAATGACGAGTCCCTTCATATACCCCGCATGGATGCCGCCGTACAATTGATCCAGCTTGCTTCCAAGCTTGTCGCGAAGGGCATCATTCCATCTGAGAACATGGCTTAATTTCCAGCTGTCTGGCGGTTCGATCACCGCTTGGTCCGAGCCCTTCACTTTGACGATCCAATGAATCTTCTGAGTACGCAAATACTGAAGGTAATCAAACCCGCCAAAATTTCGGGCCACTCCAGGCCTCTGCATTTCCCCGCTCAGCTGTATGCGGTCCCCGCGCTGCCATTGGTTCACAATCTCCAGCTCCGTTTTATTCAGCAGTTTTACTTGGACCATAACGATATCGTCTGTATTCAGCATCATGCTGTCATTCGGATCGGCTTGTTTTTGCACAACCGGGTGATTGGATTGAATCAGATCAGCCCGCTGCAAGGTTACCTGGAAATCAGCCCGGTCGCCATCCACCTCGACAGGAGAAGAAATCACCCCGAACGCAGTAACAGGAATGGGTTCAGTCGACTCTTCCGCTGCAAGGACCGACTCGAAATCACTTACATTCGCCGCATCATGCCATTCCCAGTACGAGCCCGATACGCACAATGAGAATAGCATGCAGATCGTAAACAGGCGCCCTGCGCCCACCCACTGGCATACAGCTAATAATAGAAGAATTAGCCCGACCGCAATCACGGCGAGCTTCCATCCGTCATATAGGCATGCAGCACCGCTGCCGATCACCCATAACACGGTAAACACAAGTAATGGCCTTCGTTTCATCATTGAATGTATCCCCTTCTTGACGAAATAAAAAAAGAACCCTTGCCTGCAAATCGCAGTCAAAGGTTCTTCCTCCATAACTTTCTATTCCTATCATTCGCAATCGTCAATGCATGATTTATTCCGCTACCGTCATCAAAGTTTCGCGCGGCGGCTCGTATGCTTCAAGCTGCCGAAACGAAATCCCCTTCTGTTCCATCATGCGGGACACCTTGCCGGAGTCCTTGGGATAAGGACGATGGAACACAACCTCGACAATGCCGCTGTTGGCAAGCATGTTCGCACAGGTCCAGCAAGGCTCGTCTGTCACGTACACCGTACTGCCCTCCCTGTCGATCCGGTCCGTGAACAGCAGCAGATTCTGCTCGGCATGAATCGTGCGGATGCAGCGCTGCTTCTTCACCATGCTTTCCTTGCCGTCCTGCACGACCAATTCATAATCCTCCGCGATCATACAACCTGCTTCCGAGCAATCCGGCACCCCCATCGGCGCGCCGTTATAAGCCGTCCCGAGCAGCTTCTTGCCCTGCACCAGCACCGCTCCCACATGACGCCGAGGGCATTGAGAACGGGTAGATACCATAAAGGCAATATCCATGAAATAAGTATCCCAATCTTTACGTTGATCTGCACTCATCATCTGTCACCTGTTCCTTGTCAATATCTCCTTTATTGTAGCACATAGCTAAAGTCCTACGTAAGGCTTCATCTTCTCCAGCATTTTGGGCCCGATGCCCTTTACGTTCATCAAGTCGGCCTGAGTTCGAAACGGGCCGAACTGATTCCGGTAATCGATAATCGCCTTGGCCTTGGCCTCGCCAATGCCGGGCAGCTCCATCAGCGTGGCTGCATCCGCCGTATTCACATTGATCAATCCGGACGGATCCGGAATGGACGGCGGCAGCGCTGGAGGTTCATTGGCAGAGACCGGTTGACCGACAGCCTCCGGCGGGGATGAAGCCGGCGAAACGGCTGCCTGATCAGAAGCTGAAGATGGTGAGGCTTCCGCTCCTTGGCCGTTCCCGGCCGCAGCAGCCGAGTCCAGACTTGGCACCGGTTCCTTCGCGTTCGTAGCGGGCTCGCCTTGTCCACCCTGAGCGGTCTTTGCAGCATCAGCAGAATCCCTTCGAGCGTCAGCAGGTGCTGCAGCCCCTCCCGCATCCTTATCCCGGGAATCGGAAGCAAGCGCCTTCGCACCGGCGCTCTCCTCCATGGTCATGACTTGCTCCAGCTGTTCGTTTAACGGCTGCCAGCCCTCGATTCCCTGTTCCGTACCGCCGGCAAACAAGATGAGTCCGCAGCCCGCAAGCGTTGCGGCAAGACTCCAACCTAAAGATATCCGTTTCATCCAAGACCTCTCCTTAACTTCAAAGTTCAATTCGTACAAACTCTGGAATAATCTTCGGCTTCCCCACCGGAATCGCATGAAAAACCGTCATGAATCGGCATCTTCCCCGCATACATTAGACGTAAGGACGGTACATTTCTGCCGTAAAGCGCGAAAGGAGGGAACATACACATGAAGGTCGGTTTTATCGGTACGGGCAGCATGGGTAGTCTGTTGATCGATGCCTTCATTCAATCGGGCGCACTCCTGCCTGAGCAGATTCGGGTCAGCAACCGAAGCCCAGAAAAGCCGCTGCAGCTGGCAAAACGTCATCCCGGTCTGACGGTATGCAGCTGTAACACGGAGACGGCTTCTCAAAGCGACCTGCTATTTTTATGTATCAAGCCGTTGGAATTCAAAGCGGTCATCGGCGAAATCAAGGATCGGCTCGAAGCCCGGCAAATCGCCATATCCATCACAAGTCCGGTCCAACTGATCCATCTGGAATCATCGCTGCCCTGCAAGGTAGCGAAAATCATACCGAGCATCACTAACATCACCGGAGGCGGAGCATCGTTATGCATGTATGGTTCCCGAATAAAAGAAGAAGACAGGCAGCTTATAGAAAGCCTCCTGTCTTATATCAGCAGGCCGCTCAATATACTGGAATCGCACACGCGAATCACTTCCGATTTCTCCAGCTGCGGGCCTGCTTTTTTAAGTTTATTCATGGAAAAATGGATCGACGCTGCCGTTGAAATGACCGGAATCGACCGCAGGTCCCTCAATGCACTAGCCGGCGAAATGCTGCTTGGCACCGGCAAGCTGCTAACGGAGGAGGGCTTCTCCCCCGAAGAGCTGCAAAAGCGGGTGGCGGTTCCCGGAGGCATCACGGCCCAGGCTCTGGCACTGCTGGAATCGAACCTGAACGGGTTGTTCTACCAATTGATCCAAACCACACACGACAAGTATGAGGAGGATTTGGCCAAACTGGATGCTGCCTTCGGTTTTACGATTAACCGGCCACGATATTGACCAGTTTACCCGGTACGGCAATGATTTTGCGAATACTCTTGCCTTCCAGCGCCTGCTTGACATTTGGAAGGGAGAGGCTATGTTGTTGCATGGCTTCTTGGTCCATGTCTTTCGCGATTTTGGCGCGTTCCACGATTTTGCCGTTGACTTGCACCACGATCTCGACTTCTGCCTCTACGGTCCAAGCCTCGTCAAACTCAGGCCATGGCACGTAAGTTACGCTCTCCGTGTAGCCTAAACGGCTCCACAGCTCTTCAGCCAGGTGAGGGGCAAGCGGGGAAAGCAGTTGGACGAAGTTCTCCATCGCCTTGCGAGGAAGCACTTCGCTCTTGTACCCCTCGTTGATGAATATCATCAACTGGCTGATCGCTGTGTTAAAGCGCAGATGCTCAAAGTCGTCGGTCACTTTCTTAATCGTTTTGTGCAGCGTGCGTTTGAATTCGTCCGTACCCTCGCCATCCACGATTTTAGGATTCAATTGACCGTCGTCTCCGATGAACAGACGCCATACGCGGGAAAGGAAGCGGTGCGTTCCTTCAACGCCGTTGGTGTTCCATGGCTTCGTCGCTTCCAGCGGCCCCATGAACATTTCGTATACGCGCAGCGTGTCAGCGCCATACTCGTTCACGATATCGTCCGGATTGATGACGTTGCCGCGGGATTTACTCATTTTCTCATTGTTGTTCCCCAGGATCATGCCCTGATTGACCAGCTTCTGGAAAGGCTCCTTCGTATCGACGACGCCCAGGTCATACAATACTTTGTGCCAGAAGCGCGCATACAGCAAGTGCAGCACAGCATGCTCCACGCCGCCGATGTACAGGTCAACCGGCAGCCATTCCTTCTGTTTCTCCTTGGAGCACAGTTCGTTATGGTTATCCGGATCGATGTAACGCAGGTAGTACCAGCAGCTGCCGGCCCATTGCGGCATCGTATTGGTTTCGCGGCGGGCTTTCATGCCCGTTTCGGGATCAACCGTCTCCACCCACTCCGTCACGTTGGCCAGCGGCGATTCGCCGGTTCCGGACGGTTTAATCTGGTCTACATCCGGCAGAAGCAATGGAAGCTGATCTTCCGGCACGGTCTTCATCGTTCCGTCTTCCAGATGCAGAATCGGAATCGGCTCGCCCCAATAGCGTTGACGGCTGAACAGCCAGTCGCGCAGACGGTAGGTTACCTTCTTCTTGCCCTTGCCCTCTTTCTCCAGCCATTCATTCATCGCCTGAATAGCCTCTTCATTATCCAGCCCGTTCAGGAAGCCGGAATTCACGTGCGCGCCGGTGCCGGTATATGCTTCCTCCTCGACGTTTCCGCCTTGAACGACTTCAATGATCGGAAGACCGAATTGCTTCGCAAACTCCCAGTCCCGGCTGTCATGTCCCGGAACCGCCATAATGGCACCGGTGCCGTAGCCGGCAAGCACGTAATCCGCGATCCAGATCGGTACCTTGGCGCCGTTTACCGGATTGACGGCATACGCGCCCGTGAATACGCCGGTTTTATCCTTGGCCAGATCCGTCCGCTCCAGGTCGCTTTTACGTGCTGCCTGATCCTGATAAGCCTTCACCGCTTCGCGCTGATCGGCTGTCGCAATTTTGTCCACGAGGTCATGCTCCGGTGCCAGGACGCAGTAGCTTGCCCCGAACAGCGTATCCGGACGAGTGGTGAACACCTCCAGATGACCATCATACCCTTCGATGTCAAAACGGACCTCGGCGCCCGTGGATTTGCCGATCCAGTTGCGCTGCATATCCTTCAAGCTTTCGCTCCAGTCCAGCTCGTCCAGATCCTCCAGCAGGCGATCCGCATATTCGGTAATGCGCAGGATCCATTGGCGCATCGGCTTGCGTACGACCGGATGGCCTCCGCGTTCGCTCTTGCCGTCGATGACCTCCTCGTTCGCCAGCACGGTGCCGAGCGCTTCGCACCAGTTCACCGGAACCTCGGCCACATAGGCCAAGCCGCGTTTGTAGAGCTGGATAAAGATCCACTGCGTCCATTTGTAATATTCCGGATCGGTGGTGCTGATCTCGCGGTCCCAGTCATACGAGAACCCGAGGGATTTGATCTGGCGGCGGAACGTATCGATATTCTGCACGGTGAACTCCCGAGGATGTTTGCCCGTGTCCATCGCATACTGCTCTGCCGGCAGGCCGAAGGCGTCCCATCCCATCGGATGAAGCACGTTGTATCCGCGCATCCGCTTGTAGCGGGACACGATGTCCGTTGCCGTGTATCCCTCCGGGTGACCTACGTGCAGGCCTGCGCCCGATGGGTACGGAAACATATCCAGCGCGTAAAATTTCGGTTTGGACGAGGAATCTTCCGTTTTAAAGGTTTTGTTCTCATCCCAGTATTGCTGCCACTTCGGTTCGATGGCCTGCGGCTGGTAGCCGTGGCCGGTTGGTTGATTGTCCGTCATACTTCATTGCTCCTCCTTCACAGTCGAGAGGCAAGGCCTGCGCCATTGCCCAAAAAAACAAAAAAACCTCATCATCCATAGCGTTGATCGCTAGGGACGAGAGGTTTGATTCCCGTGGTACCACCCTAGTTAGCCAAAGGCATGCTTTGCCTTTCGCTCCCTTTGCATCCTTATCGCGGATAAGACGACGATGCTTCGTCGGCCGATTCTGCCGGAATACAGCCCTCCGACGGCCGGGTTAACACCATTGCTCCGAGGCGAGTTCATCCCTATCGTCAACCGGTTTTCACCAGACACCGGCTCTCTGCATGATCGAAATTGGAACGATTGATCCTCATCATCGCGTTCATATTACCGTTTTAATGTGGCTATTATACCCAAAAAGCGCGGTCAAGTCAACGAAAGCTCTTCTCCGCTTCTGCGGTAATGTTCCGGCGTGGTCCCGACCATGGCCTTGAACATCCGGCTGAAATGGGCCAAATGCTTGAAACCGGACGCCTGGCTGATCTCCGTTATGCTCAGATGGGGGTGGAGCCTAAGCATGATTTTGGCCTGGTTGATCCGCCGGTGATACACATATTTGAACACCGTCGTTCCGGTCACTTCCTTGAATAAGGAGGATAAGTAGTGTTTCGTGATATGCATGTCGCGGGCGATTCCCTCCAGCGTCAAATCCAGCATATAATTTTCCTCGACAAACGAGACGACATGCTGGACATGCCGCTCCTTCTCCGAGATCGAGTCGTGATCCTGCACGGCGGCCTGGCACCAATCGGCGATGACGTACATCATCTCCTGGATTCGAAGGGTCATCCGCTCCTGGCGAAAGCCGGCCGTGGAGGACGACAGGCGGTGTATATCGGCCAGCATCCCTTCGAATTCTTCCCGGTTCTCCCCCGTCAGCGTCATGCGATGATTCCGCAGCGTTTCGAAGGGGTCCAGCAATATCGATTTGGCCGTCTCCGAAAGCCCCCTGCAGACCCAGGCCGGATCAAAATGCAAAATGCTCCTGACATATCTGGAATCGGGTTCAACGTTCGGACAGTGCAGCGTAAGCCCGTTCATCAGGAGCAGATCCCCCGGTTTCAGGGTGAACACGGAATCGCCGATCAAATACGTGCAGCGTCCCTCATGGAAATAATAAATTTCATAAAAAGCATGCGAGTGAAACCGCCCTCCCGACAGCGGCTGTTCATTGTAGTAGGTCAGATCGAACGGCGCTTGAAGCTGCATGCGGTCAAAGCCTGGCATCATATCGACAGATGAGGTCATTTAGAGAATCGCCCCTTTAGCGATTTTGGAGTCGTCTAACCCCCAACCCTCAACGTAACGGGGTTTTCTCTATTATAAATGATTTTAGGGAATACGCACGGCTTCATTTTGGGCAATCACGCACAATTCTCCGGCCTTGAAGGCATGCTCCTGGGACATGGCATGTTCCGTGCGTTCCAGGCAGTCCAGGATAAGCTCCCCGAAAAACGGATAGCCCACTTTCCCCTGGAGTTCCATATGAAACTCTCCTTCACCGTTAACCAAGTACAGATGATCCCCCTGCGGATGCCTTGCGATATCGATGTATTTGCGAAGCTCGATGTATCCTTCCGTTCCCAGAATAAAGGTTCTGCCATCTCCCCAAGTGCCAAGTCCTCCGGGCGTCAGCCAATCGACGCGGAAATAATTGGTGGCTCCATTGTCTCCCACCAGCGTTGCATCTCCGAAATCCTCCAGCTCGGGGTATTCCGGATTCGCATAATTGCCCACCTTGCTGCTGAGCACCTTGGCATCGCGGCATCCCGCATAAAACAAAAATTGTTCGATCTGGTGGGAGCCGATGTCACACAGGATGCCCCCGTACTGTTGATGACGGAAAAACCAGTCCGGGCGGGAGGACGCATTCAAACGGTGCGGTCCGGTTCCCATCACTTGCACCACTCGCCCGATCGCCCCGTCCTGAATCAGCTTCCCGGCATGGACGGCACTCTCCACATGCAGCCGTTCACTGTAATAGACCATGTATTTCTTGCCCGTCTCCGCGGCTTTCGCGCGTGCAGCGTTCACCTGCTCCAGCGTGGTGAACGGCGTTTTATCCGTGAAATAATCCTTACCGTGCGACATGACCTTCAGGCCAAGCTCGCATCTCTCCGAAGGAATGGCGGCAGCCGCCACCAGATGAACTTCGGTATCTTCCAGCACCTGGGCCTCGGAGGAAGCCACGGCAACCTCCGGGTATGCCTTGCAAAAAGCAGCAACCTTGGCGGGGTCTGAGTCATACACCCACTTCAGCGTCGCCCCGGCCTCAATCAAGCCGTTGCACATGCCGTATATATGGCCATGCTCCAGCGACATGGCTGCAAAAATAAATTCTCCGGGCTTGCACACCGGCTGGGCCTTGCCCACCGGCGCATAGAGCATTCCATTGCTGCGGTCCATACCAAGAGCCTCCCCGATTGTAATTTAATAAGCGCCAAACGTCTTGCTCATATCCACCGGCCCGATCTCCTTGACCGTTTTCCGGGTGGACGAATTCGCTATCCGTTCTTGCAGCATCTCGTAATACAGATCTTCGTCCAACGGCAGGTCGACCCAATTGTCGGTCCAGGTGGACAAATGCATGGCATTGGACAGGGTCAATCCGTGGATTCCCTCTTCGCCCGGCGCAATCAATGGCGTTCCGTGCAAAATGGCGTCCGCAAAGTTCTGGATGATGCCGTTATGCTGCGGATTGTCCCCCGAAATCGGCACCTCGCATTTCCAGCATTCCGGTTCGCCGAAGCCCCCGGTATACTGCTGATTGAACTCCGGTTCAGGCACCCGGAGACGCCAGAAGGTAAGCTTGCCGTCCTCGATGACGATTTTACCGCGGTCTCCCGTCACTTCATACCGATTCGTGCCCGGCGCTTCCCCCGTTGTCGTAATGAAGACGGCCGTGGCGCCGTTCTCGTATTCCGCATAAGCCGTCACATCGTCTTCCACTTCAATGTTCCGGTACTTGCCGAACGAACAAAATGCGCGGATTCTTTTCGGCATCATGCCGGTTGTCCACTGCCACAGATCCAGCTGGTGCGGAGATTGGTTAATCAGGACGCCTCCGCCTTCTCCCGCCCAAGTCGCGCGCCATCCGCCTGAATCGTAATAACTCTGTGAGCGGTACCAATTCGTGACGATCCAATTCATTCGCCGCACTTCGCCGAGCTCGCCGGCCGCGATGAGCTCTCTAAGCTTTTTATACAGCGGATTGCAGCGCTGATTGTACATGATCGAGAACACTTTGCCGCTGGCTTCGGCCGCGCGGTTCATTTCCCGCACCTGCTTCGTATACACGCCCGCCGGCTTCTCAATCAGGACGTGGAGTCCTTTGTTCAGGCACGCGATGGCCACTTGAGGATGGGCATAATGGGGCGTTGCGATAATCACCGCATCGATCTCTCCCGAAGAGATCATAGCGTCCGTGTCACTCCAAATTTTCACGTCCGAAGGGAGCGTAGCCCTCGCTTCTTCCTGCTTGGCCGGGTTGAGGTCGCATATGGCGATAAGCCGCGCCCCCGCAATCCGCCCAGCGGCAAGCGATTTGGCATGCGAAAAACCCATCCCCAGTCCGATAACCCCTACTCTTACCTGTTCCATATCTATCGCCTCCTTCATAAGTGTCCTATACGCTTTGTTTATGGTCTGCCCACATGTTCATCTGCTCGGCAAAACGAAGCAGCATCTCCCTGGATTCAAACGTCCCGCTAAAATCCTCGATTCCGTAGTAACCTTCATAGCCGACCGACTGCAAATCCTGTATGACCTGCTTCCATGGGACGGCCCCTTGGTCAAGCGAGACCCATTCTCCGGACCAGGATGCCGAGCTTCCATCCTTCGAAGGCGTTTTTCGATATCCCCCGTTCTTCACATGGACATGAGCCAGGTAGGGACCGAGAAGCTCCAAGCCCATCCGGTAGTTCTCGTAACCTTCATGGACCATGTTGCCCGGATCATACAGCACGCCGATATGCTGCGGATTGAAGTGGGATACGAGCCGGTGCGTCAGTCCGGCGCTCGGAGTGATCGTAAGATGATGGGTTTCCACCACGGCTTTAACCCCGTAAGCGGCAGCGAGATCCTGCACCTCATGGAGGTAACGGACCGCCTGGTCGTACAGCTCGTTGTAATTGCGCGTTCGGTCATATCCCGGAATCCCAACGCGAATGAAAGAGGCTCCGACCAGCTTGGCCGCTTGCATGACCTTCTCCGTCGCTTCCACGTCGCCGCAGGTCAGATAAGGAACGACCGCAAGACTGCGCCGGCCATGCTTGTCGGCTGCTTGCTTAAATCTGAGCCAATCTTCCTGCGTGCCGTTTGGATCAATGGAGCAGCGGTTATGCCGCCAGAAGGAAGGCTTCTCTCCGGCAGCCTCTTCCGGAATCTCCTTGAAGCGCCACTCGATCCCTTCGATACCGGCATCCGCCGCCGCTTGGGCCAATTCCTCCGGCAGTAAATCAGGGGTGGCGACCGTAAATACGGACAGTTTCATAATCATTCATCCTCTCTCGACCAAATTTATTAGCTTATGCATCATTTGACCAACGTTGAACTCATATGATGTCATTCAGTGCGTTCCGGATGGTTAAAAGCCTCCCGAAAGATAGCGTTCTCATATCTGATGATCCTATCTATCCCCCATCGTAGCACAGTACCGAAAGCAAACCCATATCCCTTCCCATGAACCTTAACCACAGTCAAATAAAGCCGAAAAGAAATGTCTTTGAATATAATGCAGCTCCCGTTGATACAAGCACAGTGTCCATCGACGTGTTTCCCTTGAGAACAGACCGCGATGAGCCGTCGCATCCATAGCGATTTTCGAAGAGGCCCGGACTCGAAGTTTAGGCACTCTTATATAACCAAAAAAGGCACCTCCTCCGTCCTGAATAGACGAAGAAGCGTGCCTTCTCATAGGGTATTCGTTTATTTTACGGCAACGTAGAACAGCCTGGATGCATCCTGACCCGCTTCCGTCCACTCAAAATCGGCATAGCATTTCACGTCCCGGAATCCGGCCTTAATCAGCTCAACCTTCATCCATTCCGGGTCGTATCCCCGCTGGACATGCGTTTCTTCAAAGCGGCGGTAGATCGTTCGGTCTTGGTCATCCCGTGCAAAAATGGAGAGATGGTGTTCAATCTCCATCCTGCGTTCGTCCAGGTCGCATGTCCATATATAGGACACTTCCCGTTCATCCAGAACAAATGGCTGCTCTTCGTCGTATCGCAGCAGCGTATTGGGGTGATGCACGTCAAACAGGAACGTGCCGCCTTCCTTGAGACCGTTGTAGGTCCTTGCAAAAGCGGAGCGGATGTCCTTCTCCTCCAGCAGGTAGTTCACACAATCACAAAATGAAATGACGGAATCCACCTGCTCGGGCAGCTCCCAGGAACGCATGTCCTGCTGCACCCAGCGGACGCTCCCTTCCCGGAACAAGCGATGTCCCTGAGGCGTGCCCTCCAGCTTGCGCCTTGCAACCGACAGCATATCCGCTGACAGGTCAATCCCCGTTACTTCAAAACCGGAGTTGACGAGCGGTATGGTGATGCTGCCTGTCCCGCATCCGAGCTCGACGACGCTTTTTGGCATTCCGTGCTTCTCCCAGGCGGTTCTCGCAAAGCGGATCCAGTCCGGGTACGGCATGTCTTCCATGAGTTGATCATATACGTAAGCAAACTTGCGGTAAGACAACATGATGACACCACTTTCTTAGAAGCTTCCCCTGCGTTGCCGGGTTATTCGTTTGAACCGGAGTTCTCCTCTTTTTTGACCATATACGTCCAGCTGTCCTTCTGCGTAACCTGGCCTTCCTTCATCAGCTTGCCAAGGGCGCGTTTAAAGGCGGATTTGCTGATGCCGAAACGCTGCTTGATGATGTCGGGCGGCGTTTCATCCGAATACGGCATCGCATGGCCGGGACGCTCCTTCAGAAAAGCCAGCAGCCGGTCTGCATCATCGGTCCGTCCGATCTCTTTTTGCGGAACCATGGACAGATTGACCCTGCCATCCTCCCGGATATGGCTGACCCGAACCTTTACCTCTTCGCCAAGACGCAGCATCCGCGTCCGTTCCGAGGAATGGATCATGCCGATCGCGCCGAAGCCGACCACGCCGCCGTCGATGATGACAAACGTGCCCATCTGGAGCGGTTTATACACCAGGGCAGTAAACCATTGGCCTTTCCACGAATCCGGCGCATGGAACGCAAGCGGAGCTAGCTCTTGTTCCCCGGCGAGTTTCGCTCGCAGCCGGCCTTGCTTATCATGCTCCATGATCACAAACACGTGGTCTCCCACTTGCGGGTGAAGCTCCCGCAGCTCCGGCAATTCCCGGATCGGAAGCAGCAGCTGCCTGCCAAGTCCCATCTCAAGGAAACAGCCGAGGCGCGGATGGACGTCGGCCACTTCAAGCTTCGCCGTTTCGCCCAGCGTTAGGTACGGCTTCTTCATCGTTGCAGCCAGGCGGTCTTCCGTATCGAAGAATATAAAGACTTCTATCGTATCCCCCGGCTCGATTTTACCCGTAAGCTCCGAATAGTGAAGAAGCACATCCCGATCTCCGCCATCCAGAAAATAACCGTAAGGGGACACTTCCCTGGATACAACGAGTTTCGTTAATGTGCCGGCAATCAGACTCATACGTTCTCCACCACTTTGGCATCCGACCACAGACGCTCGATGTTGTAGTATTCCCGCTCATCGCGGTGAAAAATATGAACGATCACGTCGCCAAGGTCCATCAGCACCCAACGGGCAGCATCCATTCCTTCCAGTCCGCGCAATGCCACGCCCTCGTCATGAGCCCGTTTGCGGACCTCGGTTGCGATCGCTTGAACCTGGGTATCCGAGTTACCGTGGCAAATGACAAAATAGTCGGCGATCAGGGAAATCCCTCTGAGATCCAGGACCACGATATCCATCGCTTTTTTATCTTCAGCGGCAGCTACTGCCACATTTAACAATTCATTCGGTTTCAACGTCATGAATTCGCCTCCAATTGCTTAATTAGATCGTTGCGGGCAAGCACCGTCAACGGAAAAATGATTTGTCTGCGCGAGAGCAGATATCCAATCGTCGAATCAAAACCGGCTGCAAGCGCCTCTTCAAGGCTATGGTTGGCCAGTTCGCGAATATTATTCACGCCGGGGAAATCCCGCCCCGGTTCCATATAATCCGCCAGGCAGACCACCTTGTCAAGGAGCGTCATGCCGATGCGCCCCGACGTATGGTACCGAATGGCGTCAAGCACTTCGGCATCCGTTACGCCATATTCGTGTTCCGCTACGAATGCCCCGACTTCAGCATGCCAAAGCTGTTTGTCATAATGGAGCAGCTCGTCGGAGAGCTTATGCTCCACCATCATCTGATGAAGCTTCTGCACGGGCCAGTATTTAGCCACGTCATGCAGGATGGCGGCCAAGTCCGCCTTAACCGGGTCGGCTCCGAACCTGCCGGCAAGGATGACCGCGGTTTCCATGACGCCTTTGGTATGCTCCCAGCGCTTGGCCGGCATCTGGGAGGATACGGCTTCTATGAGCTCATCACGGCTGTAGTCCATAAATACCGCTCCTAACAATATAATCGTATACTCGGTCCGGCACCATATAACGGATGGACGAACCTGATGCCGCCCGGCTCCGAATGATGGTGGAGGAGATTTCGATCAGCGGCATCTCGGCCGTGACAACCGCCTTTTGCAGAAAATCAGGCAGATCATCCACCGATAGTTCGGTTCCGGGACGGTTAAGCCCGATAAAAGTCAGCATTTCCGCCAGTTCGCCGATCCGGTTCCACTTGGGAAGATACGCAACCATATCCGCACCGATAATGAAGTAGAAGTCATGCTCGGGGTACGCATCGCGCAGCTCTCTGACCGTATCTACCGTGTAGGAGACGCCGCCGCGTTTCACTTCCCAATCCAACGTGCGAAAAGACGAATGACCGGCTATGGCTTCAGCGGTCATCTCCAGCCTCATCAGGCCCGTTACGCCGGCATCTTCCTTATGCGGCGGGATGTGGCTTGGCATAAACCACACCTCTTCCAGATCGTAAGCGTCCCGCGCGCATTCGGCTGCGAGCATATGCCCGATATGAATGGGATCGAAGGTTCCTCCCATTATCCCCACCTTCATCCGGGTTCACCTCCCCTAATTAGAGAGTTATTAATATCCGCTAAGCTGGAGCCGTCCGGTCCCCCTACGGCAGTTCGATGGTTTTGTGGTCTTTCGATTCTTTATAAAGCACGATCGTTTTGCCGATGACCTGCACCAGCTCGGCTCCGGCTCCTTCAGCAAGCTCCTGGGCGATTTCGCGCGGGTCTTCAAGACAGTTGTTGAGCACGGATACCTTCATGAGTTCCCGCTTCTCGATCGCCTCGGAAATGTGACGGATCAGATGCTCGTTGCTGCCTCCCTTGCCTACCTGGAACAGCGGATCCAGATGATGGGCGAGCGAGCGTAAATGTCGTTTTTGCTTTCCTGTTAACATGCTTGGTCATTACTCCTTAAACATTCAATTATTAAAACCTGGCGCTTGTCGAAAGCTATATTGTAGCTTTTGCATAAGCATTAATCAATAAACAAAGATATTAAGACTCCGAGTGGAAGCTGGTCAGAACGGCTTCCTTCATGGCCTGCACGGGTGCCGTCAGACCCGTCCAATATTCGAATGCATAGGCACCTTGATTAATGAACATTCCAAGCCCGCCGTGTATGGTGCATCGCCGAAGCTCCCCTTGCCGCAGCAGCTCGGTCTTCAACGGATTGTAGATCAAATCGCTGACAACGGTCCCTTCACGTATGGACTCCGACGGAATGGGAAGCTCCGAAACCCGGGGAAACATGCCCACCGAGGTCGTGTTAATGATTACATCGGCATCCGACAACGCCTCTCCGGCCTGTTCCTCTCCGTACCCTCTCAAGTCCGCAAGCGAGCCCCACTCCTCGGCAAGCGCCAATGCTTTGGCGGACGTCCGATTTACAATGGATATCTTCTCGGGCCCTTCGCCGATGAGGGCATAGATGATGCCTCTTGCGGCTCCGCCCGCACCAATGACAACGATGCGCTTTCCCTTCAGGTCGGGACAGGCTTCATCCTTTAATGAACGAACATATCCGATGCCGTCCGTATTGTAACCCGTCAATTTGCCGTTGTCATTGACGATGGTGTTCACGGCACCGATGCGCTGCGCCCCTTCATCGACGACGTCCAAATACTTCATGACTTCCACCTTGTGCGGGATCGTTACGTTCACCCCTCGAAATCCCAGTGCTTTGACGGCCTGGATGGCGTCGCCCAGGCCATGCGGACGAATATGAAGGGGGACGTACGCTCCTGACAAACCTAGGGCGTTGATCGCCGCATCATGCATGGCCGGCGATTTCGAGTGGCCGATCGGATCCCCCATTACGCCAAGGAGCAAATAATCACGCTCGTTCATTGGATTCACTTTCATTTCTCCTCTGCCTCTCCCATGATAGCCGGACGGTTACCATTGGGATATATCACTTATATCAGGGATGGACGCGACAAGACTTTGATACCTTTAGGTACATGAACCGCTACAAGCGCTCCCTGCTCACCGTTGATCTTGATCCAGCCGAGTCCCGAGATAAACACGTCTTGGCGCGCACCCTTAGGAATACGAATTTCGTGTCTCGTCCATTCCGGAAGCTCTTCAAGCCGTTCCTTGGTCGGCGGGGACAGCAGCTCCCCGGCATGCTCCGCAAATAGCGAATCCGCCCGTTCCAGCTTGGTCCGATGAATGCCGAGCCGGCCGCTGATGAAGCAAGTAAAGGATTGATGTTCCCCTTGCAGAAAATCAAAGCGGCCGAAACCTCCGAAGAAGAGGGTCTGCCCTTCGTTCAGCTGATATACCATCGGCTTCAGCGGATTCTCCGGCATGACCGTCCCCAAATCCTCACGGCTCACGAGCTCGCTGTAGCGCCATGGGTACACAATGCCGGGCGTATCAATAATATACCGGCCGTCATCCAGCGGAATATTGACCATATCGAGCGTCGTTCCGGGATAACGGGAAACAGTCAGCTCCTGGTCCAGATCGCTGTAGTCGCGGATCAGGCGATTGATCAAGCTGGATTTCCCCACGTTCGTGGCGCCGACTACATAGACATCCCGGTCGCCCCTGTAATGCGCAACCGTCTCCAGCAGCCGCTCAAAGCCTTGGTTCTTCTTCGCGCTGCAGAGCACGATGTCTTCCGTTCTCAGACCATGCTCCTTGCACTGCTTCTGCACCCAATTCAGAACCTTGTTCCAATTGGTCACCTTCGGCAGAAGATCGGTTTTGTTAACCGCCAGAATCACCGGATTGTTGCCGACAAACCGCTGCAGACCTGAAATCAGGCTTCCTTCAAAATCGAAAAGATCCACGATGTGAATGACCAGCGCATTCTTGCCGCCGATCTGTCCGAGCAGCCGTAAAAATTCATCCTGGTCTACGGCGACCGAAGAAGCCTCGTTGTAATTCTTGATACGGAAACAGCGCTGGCAAATCACCGGGTCGCGGTCCCAAGCCTTCTCCGGCAAATAGCCCGGCTTGTCCTGCGCAGCGCTCTGAAGCTGTATGCCGCAGCCGCTGCACTTCTTGATGTCATCTCCGCCTGTAGGCAACGTCATGATTTCGGTTCCTCCTCCATCCATAATCCTTTTTTGCGCAAACGGGTCAAGGCGATGCGTTCCACCCGACGATTGACGAGGCGGGTAAACCATCCTTCATCGTTGATGGCGATGGGCATAACCAGAACCGTATACAAGCCGAGCCGATTCCCGCCGTATACGTCGGTCAGCATCTGGTCGCCGACAACAACCGTTTTCTCCGGAGTGAGCTCCATCATGTTCATCGCTTTGCGAAACGGAGTATTGCTTGGCTTGCGGGCTTCATGCACATACTGGATGTCCAGCGGCGTCGCGAATTTAGATACGCGCTCGAGCTGATTATTCGAGACGATGATGAGCTGGAAACCGATCTCCTTCACTCTTTTGAACCAAACGACCAATTCCGGCGTGGCAAGCGGCGCCTTGGCCCCAACAAGGGTATTGTCCAAATCGGTAATGATTCCACGATACCCCTGCTCATATAATTCCTCCAGGTTAATATCAAAAACCGTGTTGACACGGAGCTTTGGGATTAACATTTCAAACAAATTCGTCACCTCAATTTCATACGAAAAACTATACCATATTCCGGTTCCTTAGTAAAAATAATCACGGCCGGCGCCTTCCTTTTTTCCGGATTGCAATCTTTACCAGCAAAAGACCACCCGGCAGCCGTCGAAGCGGACCGGGCGGTCTTGAAATGACCGATATCAGAACGTATTCATATCAAGCTATCCTGATATCGCAAGAACAACCACTTGTGACGCGGTCTGTCTTCTTGGATTACGTTGATAGACGTTTGTCCGGCACAATGCGGACCTTCTTGATGGACTTCTTCAGCTTCTCGGCATCCTGTTGGACCGAGCGCCACTGCTCTTCCTTCACTTCCGCAGGGCTGTAACGGGCAGCCTCGAACTGCTGCAGCAGCGGTCTCAGCTCTGCTTCCAGTTCAGGATGCGCAAATGCCCAGCGGCGAACCGATTCACGGAGCGTTTCATGTTCTTGCCTTACCAACCCCTTGCGCTGCACGGAACGGATCCAGCGTTCCGTCTCGGCAATCACCTTATCCGCTGCCGTCAGCGGCTTGCCTGCCCGAATCCGTGCCCCGGCGAAGCGCAGGCTGATGCGCATTCTCCACATGATATACAGAATCCACAGCACGATGACAACCACCGCAGCCGTTACTATGACTTTAACCCATCCGGATGATGGATTATCAGAAGTCGGGGCAGGAGCTGCCTCGTCCTCGGCCTTCTCTTCCTCTTCGACTTCCTCCTCGATGACGGGCTCAGCCTCGGTGTCTGCCGTCAGAATCGGCATGCTGAATCCCGGAGTCGCTTCGATCGGAACCCAGCCGTACTCGCCGAAGTATACTTCAACCCAGGAATGGGCGTCAGCGTTCGTAACGGTATAGTTATCAGGCTCGATCGAGGTTTGACCGTCGACCGGAACGTATTCCGTAGCCGTCATCCTGCCGGGGGCGTAGCCCTTGACCCAGCGAGCAGGGATATCCAGCGACCGAGTCATCATCACCATGGACGTGGAGAAGTAATCGCAATACCCTTCCATGATTTCGAACAAAAAGGCATCTACGAAATCGTCGCTTTTTTTGAGCGAAAGGTCGGGGGTGTTGGTATAGGTATAGTTGCTCGTTAAATATTGTTGCAAAAGCATAACCTTCTCATACGGCGTGTCTCCGTCCGCCGTAATTTCTTCGGCCAGATCCGATACGCGGTCCGGGAAATTTCTCGGCATCTGGACGTAGGCTTCGTCGAACGAGCCGGAATACAGCTCATCATAAGTTCTGGCGCTCAGCTCATCGATCGGGATGACGGGAACTTCCGACGTTAAGGTATAACTCTTCGGATAGTCCGCATCGCGAACGTCGTCCAAATGCATCTCCGCGCCTTCGGTCACCCAGCTGAGCCGGTCCGGATCGATGTCCTCATCCAGGCTTTCCAGCTGACGAACGCTGTAGGCCCCGAACAAGACCGGATACACCGTGTCGCTCAGCATCGTTACCGATTGTTCCAGCTTTTTGGTAGGTACGGATGTGCCGGCTTCTCCCGGCAAGGAGTCGCCGATGTCGACTCCCGTCCCGGATCGACCGCTGCTGGCTCCGTCAGCCCAGCCCGTGCCCGAGTACACGGCTCTGGTTTCGCCGCGCCAATAGCTGCGTTCTTCCGAGGTGATCGACATCACCGGCGAATAATCAAAATTAAAACCGCCGCCAAGATCGTTATCCTCTCTTCCGTAACCGGACATGCTTTCGGACGCCGACTCGATAAGGGTTCCGGTCCCCGATGTGCCGACGCCGGATAACGGTACCCCGTTCCACTCTCTCCATGCCGTATAAGGATCGGTCAGTGTCGGCTTCACGTGGGGCATGTTCACGCCGGCCACGATAATCAATGAGAAAATGACCAGAATATTGGCGATAATCTTAAACGGATACTTCGACAGATTGACCCATCCTTGAGGAAAGCGTCTGCGGAACCGGTTGAAGTGGCTGGATACGAGCCAGCCCATTCCGGCCCCGACGACCCAAGCAATCTCGTCCCACAGCACGATTTTCGTGAAGGAATCCAAAATGGCAAAACTAATGACGTGGATCCCGACTACAAGAAGGACGCGTCCCTTGGTTTTGGCCCAGCGGGCAAGAAAGAGGAACATGGCCCAAGCAGCGATAGCAAACCATAAATAAGGAAAGAGATACAGGAGTTCTTCGGTCAGGAAACTTTCCGCTCCGAAGACAGGAACCGGATTGCCGGAAGTTTTCAGCAAACTGTATACGCAATACAGGATCAATAGAAACTGGAGAACCACTCGGTAACCCTGCTTGATCGGCAGCAGCGCTTCGGTAACCGCCGTAATCGTTAGAGCCGCGATAACGATGGCGGTCGTTTCCGACAGCCATATCGTTTCCGTGAAGGATACCCACTGCATCCCCATGATCCAGATCCACAGCATCGTTAACGTGCTGAAGAAGGTCGTCGATAGTTTGTCCAGCCATAACTTCATCATGCACCACCTCCAAGCGCAGCCGGAAGCTCATCGAGGGAAGCAACCGAATAACTTGAGATCCCCCGGGATTGCAGGAGCGAAATCGATTCATCGCGTTTTGCTGTTTCTTTGGAAGGAGCGATTTGCAAGAAGCAAGGGTTCATCCCTCTGGTCTCCACCCAGCGCATGATCTCAGAAGCCTCTTTGCCGCTCATCGGGCTGATCAGCAGGAACAAGGCTCCTTTGGGAAAATGGCGATAGGATTTCTCAAGGGACGCAATCAGCTTGCTCTTCCGGTTATAATCCACGTCAACCAAATGCTGAATCATGCGCATCCGTTCCCCGGCGTGATCGGCCGGAGCGAACATTTGGGTTTCCTGGGCAGCCGTGAACAGCCCCGTCCCCGCATGCTCCTTGGCCCCGTATTCGATCAGCGAAGCGGCTGCCGATACGGCAAGCTCGAATTGCTGGGCATTGTCGTATCCGTCGGCGGCGCAATCCAGAACGATCATCGTTCTGGGGAAGGACTCATGCTCGAATTCCTTCGATTTCCACGAGCCGGTCTTCGCCGTTGCATTCCAGTGAATCCGGGAGATCCGGTCGCCATATACATAATCGCGGACGCCGTTAATTTGCGTGGTTTCCCGTCTTGAAGCCGACACCGTGGTTTGCGTCCCGCCCAATCTGGAGTTCCTAATGTTCCGCTGCCACTTTGGAATATAAATGGTTCTCGGCAGAACGCGGAAATCCGTTTGAACCTCGATGCGTCCCTTATGCTCCATCAATCCGAAGATATCTTCGCTTATGCATTCCGTCTTGGAAAAAACATATCGCCCGCGTTCGAGCGGAGGCGTCTGGAATACAAGTTTGCCTGCCCCCCGGAGGTTCGGAATGACGCTGTCTTCAAAGGACCAGGAGTCTCCGTTATGCCTCTGCAGCACTTCGCGCACGATCATATAGGGCATCGGCAGCAGCCCCGGGACATGGACCTCGAGCTTAACGCGCACCTGCTCGCCGGCATGAAGCTGTTCTCCACCGCGCTCCGTTCCCCCAAGGACGACCCGGTGCGCTTTGACGCGATTGACCCCGCCAAAACCCGCGCCGATCAGATAGACCGTCAGGAGGCTGACCATGGAGAAGAGCATGAGCGAGGTTTTCCCTCCCTGGAATAAAACATACAAAAGACATAGGCACCATACCGCCAATACCGCTGCCAGTCTGGACGGCTGCATGCCATTCAAAAATAACGAAACCGCGCGGCGCATGCCTATCTCCCCATCTGAACAGGCACTTTAACCTGACGGAGTATAAACTCAAGCACCGACTCCGGACTCGCATTGTCGAGCCTGGCTTCCGGACGCAGCATGATCCGGTGCGAAAGTACGTAGGGAGCAAGCGTCTTCACGTCATCTGGCAGAACGTAATCCCGCTCTTGCAGGAAGGCATAGGCTTTAACCGCATTCATGAAGGACAGGGTGGCCCGTGGACTTGCGCCGAGCATAACGGAAGGGTGCTCACGGGTCGAACGGGTGATATTCAGCAGGTAATCGGCAACGGGCTCGCCGATGAATACCTCGCGAATCTCGCGCTGAATGGATGAAATCTTATCCATATGCGTCACAGGCTGAAGCTTGTCCGACAGCTGCCCGTCGCGCGAACGGTACATCAGCTGCTTCTCCGTAGCGGCATCAGGGTAACCCAGGCTCAGCTTCAGCATGAACCGGTCCAGCTGCGCTTCCGGAAGCATATAGGTGCCTTCAAAATCAATCGGGTTCTGGGTCGCGCACAGCATGAAAGGATGCGGGAGTTCGTGGGTAGCCCCGTCCACCGTTACGCTGCGCTCCTCCATCACTTCCAGCAGGGCCGACTGCGTTTTGGTTGTGGCCCGGTTGATTTCGTCCGCCAGCAAAATATTGGTCATGACCGGACCTGGTCGGAAGTAAAACATCTCGTCTCGAGGGTGGAAAACGGAAACGCCTGTTATATCACTCGGGAGGATATCCGGGTTGCATTGAATGCGGCGGTAATCCCCCTGCATGGATTTCGCTAGTGCTTTGATCAGTTGGGTCTTTCCCGTGCCGGGCACATCTTCGATCAGTACATGTCCGCCAGCGAGCAGCGCCGTAAGGAGCAATTGGATCTCAAATTCTTTGCCTAGCAGGCACGACTCCAGATTGGTTCGTACCGAGGTAATGATTTTCATGGATTCTTGGCTTACGGGCATGTATGACTAACCTCCTGTAAGGGAATAAATACTTAATTTAGTACTATTGTACATGATCGAAGTCCCGGAGTACATTCGTAGAGATATTTTGGTTGTTCTCCTTCTTACAGGCCCATTAGGCAGAAAAAAAAGACCCCGGCATAAAGCCGAGATCTTTTGCTTCTGGATGTTCAAGGGTGTTATCCCTTCGGACGAACGAACAGCGCTGCCAGGAAGGAGAAAATGATCGCCGAGGATATCCCCGCGCTGGTTACTTCGAATATCCCCGTCACGACCCCGATCCAGCCGTCCCTCCCCAGCTCCGTCAACGCGCCGTGCACAAGCGAGTTGCCAAAACTCGTGATCGGCACGGAGGCTCCCGCTCCCGCGAATTTCACCAGCGGCTCGTACAATCCGAAGCCGTCCGCGATGGCCCCTGCAACCACCAGCGTACTCATCGTATGCGCCGGCGTCAGTTTAATAACGTCCATCATAATTTGCCCAATGACGCAAATCAATCCGCCAATAATAAACGCCCATAAAAACTGCATCTTGTTATCCTCCCATCTCTAAGGCTACGGCGTGAGCGATACACGGAATGCTCTCACCCTGCTGGTAAGAAAGGGGCGACAGCAAGGCACCGGTAGCAACGACCAGCACCTTTTTCAATTCGCCTTTGCGCATCCGTTTCAAAATATGGCCGTAGGTGACAACCGCCGAGCAGCCGCAGCCGCTGCCCCCTGCGTTGACGTATTTCTGTTTTTCCATGTCGTAGATCATTAAGCCGCAATCGGCAAATACCGTGCCGTCCATGATGACATCGTTCTGCTGCAGGAGGTCTTTCGCAATGGGAAGTCCGACCGAGGCCAGATCGCCCGTCACGATCAGATCATAATCCTTCGCCTGCCGGCCCGTGTCCTTAAAGTGCTTCGTGATCGTGTCGGCCGCCGCCGGAGCCATCGCCGCCCCCATGTTGAACGGATCTTTGATGCCCAGATCGACCACCTTGCCGATGGTGGCATACGTCACGGCAGGTCCGTCTCCCTTGTCCGAAACGACGGAGCAGCCTGCTCCCGTGATCGTATATTGCGCATAAGGCGGTTTCTGCGATCCGTATTCCGTCGGATACCGGAACTGCTTCTCGACGGTACAGTTATGGCTGGCCGTACCAGCCATGACATACTGGGCTCCGCCCGAATCGACAAGCATGGAGGCGACCGCAAGGCTCTCCATCGATGTGGAGCAAGCACCGAACACGCCGATATACGGCACGCCCATCTGTCTGGCGGCAAACGAACTGCTGATGATCTGGTTCATCAAGTCCCCGCCCACGAAAAACTGCAGCTGGTCTTCCTTGATGCCCGCCTTTTCGACGGCTTTTCTCGACGCGTCCTCCAGCAGCTTCCGTTCCGCCTTTTCCCATGTTTTTTCGTTGATCTCAATATTGTCGTAGACAAAGTCGAAATCGTTGGCCAGCGGACCTTCCCCTTCTTCAGGGCCAACGATCGTCCCCGTGCTGATAATGACGGGTTTGTTCTCGAACTGCCATGTTTGACCGATCACCTTCATGATCGCGTTACCTCCCCTCGATGCCGAAAATAGCGTAAATGATACCGATAATGAACGCAGCCACGGTACCAAATACGATCACGGAGCCCGCCAGCTTGAACATGCTGGCTCCGACCCCGAGAACCAATCCCTCTGCACGATGTTCAAGCGCAGCGGAACACATGGAGTTCGCAAACCCCGTGACCGGCACGGCGCTGCCCGCTCCGGCCCATTGCGCGATTTTGTCATATACGCCGAAGCTCGTCAGAATGACGGAGAGGATGATCAATACGGCGACCGTGGGATTGCTCGCTTCGGTGGTGCTCATATCGAATACGGACATAAAAAAACGCTGAATGCATTGGCCGATCAGACAGATGAGGCCTCCCACCAAAAAAGCGCGCAAGCAATTTTTAAGCACGGCGCGGGGAGGCTCATGCTTTTTGGCAATCGTCTGATATTCCGCCGAGCTCATCGTGGTGATATCAGACTTAGGCTTTTGGTTGGAGCCTGACATTTCAATACACCTCCGCAATTGGTTAAGTATGGAATCCTTTTGAACAAACGCTGAAAAGCCGCTATGGATATCACTCACATATCATTATGCTTTGAATGATCTCCCTTTATGTTTGGAAAATCATCCTTCTCGCCGACGCATCATGGCTTGTCCGGCCATAGTGACGCCAACGCGAAAATCAGCTTCCAGGAGCATCCTGAAAGCTGAAATTCAAACTCGCTGACTTGATTCGTTTGGAGCCGGCCGTTATATAAGAATGTATTTCAATAAAATGACGAGTAGGATGAACAAGACCATAATGAGCAGAAGTTCTCGGACTTCGGCATGATAGTCGTATCCATCAATCCCATGGCGGTTCATATTCTGCCCCTTCCCGCTGACAACAAACATCCACATGTTTTTCTATATCGTATTCCCGTCCAGGATAGGGGGTGCTTGTTCCAGTTACATTTATATAACGCAGCCTGACGAAGCCGGCTTTGTAGACTTTTCGGATGTATAGGGGCATACTAGAAAAGGAAAAACTCTTACATACCTTTTCTAAAGGAGCGATTTCGTCATGAATGAATCAACACTGGAATTATTCCGTACATTAACGGAATTCCCTGCTGCACCGGGCTTTGAGAGGGAACTCCGTTCTTGGGTGAAGGATGCCCTCTCTCCATATACAGATGAGTTCGTGCAGGATCGGCTGGGCAGTTTGCTCGCGGTCCTTCGCGGTAACGATGAAGGTCCGAAAGTCATGGTGGCCGGACACATGGATGAAGTCGGCTTCATGGTAACCGGCATTACCGAAGCGGGCATGGTTCGTTTCCAGCCGCTCGGCGGCTGGTGGAGCCAAGCCGTGCTTGCCCAGCGCCTGCAGATCATCACGGACAACGGCCCGGTCGTCGGGGTTGTCGGCTCCATTCCTACGCATCTGCTGGATGAAGCGCAGCGCAGCAAACCGGTCGACATCAAAACGATGTATATCGATATCGGCGCCGACAACAAGGCCGAAGCGGAGTCGTTCGGCATTCGTCCCGGCCTGCAAGTCGTTCCGATCTGCGAATTCACGCCGCTGGCCAATCCGAAAAAAATCATGGCCAAGGCATGGGATAACCGCTACGGCGTAGGCCTTGCCATCGAGCTGGTCCAGGCGCTCCATGGCGAGAAGCTTCCCAATACGGTATACGCCGGTGCGACCGTGCAGGAAGAGCTGGGCCTTCGCGGAGCCCGCACTTCGGCAAACCTGATTCAGCCGGATATTTTCTTCGGTCTGGACGCCAGCGCAGCGAACGACATGATGGGCGACAAGAGCCAGTTCGGCCAATTGGGTCAAGGCGCGCTGCTTCGCATCTTCGATCCGACGATGCTGACCCATCGCGGCATGGTCGAGTACGTTCAGGATACGGCGGAGACAAACAAAATCAAATACCAATACTTTGTGTCGCCGGGCGGCACGGACGCTGGCCAAGTGCATTTAAGCGGCATCGGCGTTCCGTCCACCATCATCGGCATTTGCTCCCGGTATATCCACACCTCTTCGTCCATCATCCACACGGACGACTACGAGGCAGCCAAAGAGCTTCTGATCAAGCTCGTCAAGGGCTTGGACCGCACGACGCTCCAGACGATCCTGGACCGCGCGTAAGCCAAACGAAAATGGAAAAGGGTATCCTGCAGGTCTTGAACAGACTGCGGGATACCCTTTTTTTCTTTCTGCCTTTACGAAGATAACGTCTCCTTATGCCTGGCGAAGCGAAACGATATGAGCATCGTGACATAAACGATGGCAACCAGCGCCGTATTCAGCACAAATATCATCCGAAATCCGATAAGCCCCCCTGCCGCCTGACCCGGAAGCGCCAGCATGGCGCCTCCCGCCGCCGTGCCAAACATCATCCCAAGATTTCGCGACAGCGCCAAAATGCTGCTGATCAGTCCGAGGTCCGTTTTGGACGTCCTGCCCATCACCAGGGAATTGTTCGGCGGCGTGATCAAGCCCATGGAACCGCCGAGCAGGACGATAAGCAGAATCAGGAAGAAGATCGGATACGCAGGCGATACAAAGCCCAGCACGATTAGCGCCGCCGTCATGGCCAGCAAGCCGGCAGACAATAACGGAAATGTCCCCAGCTTGTCCGACAAGCTTCCGCTTAAGGGGGAGAATATGATCAACGACAACGGGTACCCCATCATGATCAGCCCTGCCGTCGCAGGTTCGATGCCCAGCTCGCTGAGCAAAAACACCGGCAGCACAAGCTGCGCGGAGAAAGCGGCCATATAGGTGATGATGGTAATGAGGATTCCGACGCTAACGCCTGCATCCCGAAACAGATCCAGCTTCATAAACGGAAGATGGCCCTTCCCTTTTCGCTCCCAGCGGGAAGACAGGCACCACCCGATGAATGCGGCGGCTCCTGCCCCGAACATCATGAACAGCAGCGTAACCTGCCAGGAACCCCATCCCCACTGAGCCCCCAAATTCACGGCCGTGACCAGTCCGGTCAAGGATATCGCAAAAAAGGCAGCCCCCGGCACGTCCAGCCGGCTCACGCCTTGATCCGGCTCGTCCTTCGGAATGAAACGCTGCGCGAATATCCATGCAACCAGCGAGATCGCCGTAAGCAGCCAAAAATTGCTCCGCCACGAAAACCATTGAATCAAGATTCCGCCAAGGCTCGGACCGATCATGGAGCCCGCAGCCACGAACGTGCTGATTAATCCCAGCGCTTTGCCGCGCTGTTCCTTCGGAAACACGGAGATGATGAGCGCCATATTCGTGGCTTGATACATGGCCGCTCCGATGCCTTGAAGAATCCGGGAAGATATCAGACCGTTTAAGGAAGGAGACAATGCGCAGCATAGCGCACCGGCCATAAACACGAAATAGCCGATATTGTGGATCTTCCGCCTGCCCAGCATGTCCCCCAGCTTACCCATGACCGGGAGCAGGATGGAGATGACGAGCAAATATGCTGTCACGATCCACTGTGCCGCGGGGATACCGGAATCGAATGTTCTTGCGATATCTACAAGCGCGATGTTGAACATGCCGGCCGACAGATTGGACAGAAATGCCCCTAAACATATGGTGTATTGAACGATCATCCTTGATGTGCTGTTCATGCAGGACTCACCCGCTTTATTCATGAATTTCGGTGCCGCTCAGAGAAAAAGCCCCCCATGCGGAGAGCTCCACTCTGCTTGAACCTGCGTACCGTGCAAGCTAACCGATGGCCGGATGCGCTGCGGATTTCGGCCGCACCGGTTCCTCGGCTTTTTTATCCATCCAAATATCGATAAGCCGCGCCACCTCACTAACTTTCCCGAAATAACCCTCGATATTCTCCAGCGTCATATCATGGGCCGTTTGCGAATACGACGCGCAGGCATCCGACGCAAGCACGATATGATAATCCAGCATGAAGCCGTCCCGGGCCGTCGATTCCACGCACACATTGGTGCTGACCCCCGTCATGATCAAGGTCTCGATCTTCAGCGTCTTTAATACCGAATCCAGCCTAGTATTCACAAATGCGCTGTACCGGTGTTTATTGACAATGATATCGTCCGCCTCGGGCGTGATCTCGTAAAATTCCGCTCCCCAACTTCCCCTCCGGCACACTTGAGCCGAGCGTCCGGAGGACCTGGTCGTCCAGGCCTCGGAATCCGTCGCTCTTTCATGCAGCGTTTGGATGAAGATAATCGGCACATTCAGCTCCCTGGCGGAATGAAGCAGCTTATGGAGCTGCGGCATCATCTCTGCCACCCCGCTAACATCGCAGCCCGCTCTAGGCAATGCCCCCTCCGGATGGCAATAATCGTTTTGCACATCCACCACGATCACCGCCGCTTTGCTTCCCAGCATCAGTTGATTCAAAGATTTCATCGTGACACTCTCCCCTTCAGGCCCGTATATTTGAAATTTTACTTCTTGGATTGGTTCACAAACTGCATATCCACCAGGGCATCATAGGTATAATCCCCTTTAAAAATTCCGGTCTCTATCATGACATCCATATCATGCTTCAACGCTTCTTCCGAAATCATCCCGTCCAAGCTCCACAGATTGTCCGCATAGGCACGGTCCAGCGCAGCTTGTATCGCATCCTCGGATAATGTGGGGAATTCGGCTTTCAGATTCTTCTTGGCCAGTTCCTTATCCGACTGGACGACTTCAAGCGCTTCGATGATGGCATCGGTAAAGCTTTGAACGGCTTCCGGATCCTTCTCGATGGTAGACTTCTTCACACTGAGCACCGAATACGAGAAATCCCCGAGATCATGAAATTTGTAAAACGGCTCCTCCCACACGTTCTTCGAAATTCCGTCGCTGATTTGCGGTTCGGCTCCATTGGCGATATCGGCTGCGCCCTGTTGAACCATCGTCACCACCGTGGAGCCGTCGGCCGGCTCCAGCAGCTGCACATCCTTCTCCGGATCGAGCCCCAGCTGAATCAGCAGATAGCGGGTTAAGAGATTCGGTGTCCCTCCATGGCGGCCGGCGTTAATCTTTTTTCCTTGCAAAAATGCCTTCAGGTCCTCGGGGGAATCGCTCGCAGGCGCGGTGCCCTTCTTAGCCATTAAATACACGTTCGCCCGATTGACGACGTTGACGACCGAGATGATCGGGTCGGAATTGTTGTTGTTGGCCAAGGCATTGGACTCCGTCCCGCCGATAACGCCCCAGGCATCACCGCTGACCACGGCGGTTACGTGCGCTCCCCCTGCCGCTTGGATAACCTCGACGTCCAGCCCTCTTTTCTCGAAGTAGCCTTCGCGCTGTGCGACGTACAGGGGAAGATAGCCCGTGGAGTGGAGCGGCTCGGCGATCACGATTTTCTTGAGCTTCCCGTCGCCGGAAGCGGAGACGGTGCTGCCGTCGCTTTTCTCGTTGCCGCAGGCGCCAAGCAGGGCGGTGACCATGACCAGTGCGAACAGCAGTGAACGTTTCCTCGTTTTTTTGTTCATATGAATTCCCCTTTTTAATAGAAATAGTTCGTTTTTGGTGGATGTGTCCAGTGCTATTGCTTGGTCAAGCCCTTGGATAACCACTTCTCCAGTACGACCACGCCCCAGTACATCACCATGGACAGCAGCGACAGGACGACGACGCCCACCCACACGAGGTTGATATCCAGTATCGTTCCTGCATACATAATCATCCGGCCGACGCCCTGGCTTGAGGCAATGAACTCGCCCACGATGGCACCTGCCAGCGCAAGGGCAATATTGATCCGTAAACTGCTGATGATCCAGGGCATGGACCACGGTACAACGACCTTGGTAAAGACCTGATGCCGCTTGGCGCCCAGGGAGTACATCAGCTTTTCCATATCCGGGTCCACGCTCTTCACGCCGCTGTATGCCGACAGGGCCGACACGACAACCGTCATGGAGAAAGCCAGAGCCACCTTCGAGAAGAATCCGATTCCGAGCAGAATGACGAGTACGGGCGCTAAGGCGAGTTTTGGCATCGCATTCAGTATGATTAGGTACGGCTCGCTGATCCCTGCATACGATTTCGACCACCAGAATGATAGCCCGAGCAGTGCACCGAGGAAGGTGCCGAACACAAACCCGAGTATGGTTGAACCGGACGTGTACGTAATATCCCTTAACAGGGTCCCCTCGGTGATCTGGGTCCAGGTTGTGCGAAGGATCGCGCTGGGGCTGCTCCAATAATAGGAGTCCAGCAGGCCGATTCGGGTGAACACTTCCCATACCAGAAAAACAAGCACGGCTACAGCGGCCCTTCCCCAAACGATCCGCCGGCTCCTGCGGCGCTCCAGTCCCTCTTCATCCAATATGTACGGCACGACCTCCGGCCGCTTGGACGAACCCGCGGCAGACTCCGCGGGTGTCACGGCATGTACGATAAAAGCCTCTTTGCGTGCAGTTTCCATCAGGCTCCCTCTCCTTTCGTTCTTCTCGCTTTACGATATTTGCTCTTCCTCATGCCCAGCCGACAGCAGGTCCATGAGATGATGCTTCAGCTCCATGAATGCCGGCGACGTCATGTCTTCCGTTTTGCGTGGACGCTCCATCGTCACGGTGATTTTGGACTTGATCCGCCCGGGCCTGGACGAGAATACGTAGATGTCATCCGACAGGTAAATCGCTTCATCGATGTCGTGGGTGACAAACAGCACCGTTTTGCCAAAGTCCTCCCAGATCTGCAGCAGCCAGTTCTGCATGGTCAACCGGGTCTGTGCATCAAGCGCACCGAACGGCTCGTCCAGTAAAATGATGTCCCTGTCGTAGAGCAGCGTCCGCAGCAGCGCGGCACGCTGTTTCATCCCCCCAGAGAGTTCCTTCGGATAATGCTTGTCAAAGCCCTTCAGACCGTATTTTTCCATCAAGGGCAGCGCCCTCTCCACGGCTTCCTTGTAGGGAACGCCCCGAACCTCCATGCCCAGAATGATGTTATCGAGAATGGTGCGCCATGGCAGAAGCATGTCCTTTTGCAGCATATAACCCACATAACCGGTCGTACCGACGATATCCTTTCCGTCGGCCATCACTTTGCCCGTGGAAGGAGGCATCAGGCCGGCGATAATGTTGAACAGGGTGGATTTGCCGCAACCGCTGGGACCGATTATGCTGACAAAACGCCCCTCCTCGATCGCCAGACTCGTCTCCCGCATGGCCGGAATCTCTTCCCCGTTTCTGCGAAACCATTTGCTGACGCCCGAAATTTCGATTTTGTGAGTCATGGCCCTTCCTCCTCTACTTTGTTTTTCATGTTTTTTCAGTAACAACACACATTTATTTTCAAAAGCGGATGTAACAAAAAATCGCCAGTCCAGCCCCAAGCCGCACACCAACGTGTACCTTGGTACCAAACTGACGATCGGCCCGCTCTCTACCCGAGTTCCGGCATGTCGTTCAGATATGTTTCTATCTCCTTCTCCAAGAATACGATGGTACCGGAAAACTCGGTCTCTGCATCATAGTCTTTAAGAATGGAGATGATTTTAAACGGAAACTTCTCTTCCAGGCTGGTTTTAATCTCCTGCTTGAACACCTGGAATAAAAGGTGGTCCAACTGCCGGGTAGAGAGGGGGTAATTCTCATCCAGCAGTTTTAGGACGGGGACTCTACTATTCCTCGACACAATGATGATTTTGTTGCCAACGAAATCGACTTTTTGCTGCTTTACACCCACGTTAAATATTTTCTTATTTATCGCGTTGTAAACCCTCAAAAGATCCTGTTTGAGTTCGCCTGCTGTCATCATGGTTCAACATCCCTTTGTGTAAATTATTATTACATTGACCGGGGTAGGTATAGGGTGTTTATCGAGTTCGTTGTGTCCTTGGGTTTAATTATAGGCAAACACAGGGGATTGTCAATACATTAACGTCAAAAAAGTTAACAACATTTAGTTTTATGTTAATTTATATGACATATATATAACAAATCGACTTGCGATATACCGTTCGTGCGTGATCTCTTTTCACATTTTTACACATCCTTAGAACGGGACAAAGCCCTATTTTCCCGTTCCGTTCATTTGTCTATCTCTGATTAAATACCCGTTCCAGGAACAAAACGCCTTCCCGTCTCTGATACTCACTGACTTCATGGCCGGAGAACGGATAATCCCTGATTTCTTTTGCCGCCTCGATCCGGTTGTAAGCCGCATAGATGGTCTCGGGCATGCAAACCGTATCCTTCCATCCGACGGACACCATGATCGGCGCCTGGATTCGCGGCGCGAGATTCAGCATGTCAAAATGCGCGAGATGCGCCAAAATCTGATCCAGCTGCTCCGGGTACCGCTTTATGTATTGGGCGATTTCGTTCAACGAGCTGACCGAGTACAAAATGCCGTAATCCATCCTGCACATGTTGGGAATGTCGGCTACGATGGCCGCAACCTTGGGGTTCAGCGCCCCTGCCAGCATCGACAGGCCGCCGCCCTGGCTCCCGCCCACCACGGCGATTTTTGCAGGGTCTACTCCCGGTTGCCGTGATGCCGCATCCACGGCTCTCACGGCGTCCATGGCAATGGCCATGTAATAGGAGCGATGGATATCCGTAATCCCCTGCGACACCCAGCCTTTAACCACGCCGCTGTCCAGCGGCAGCAAATTCCCCGTCTCCCCGCCCTGACCTCTGACGTCGACGGCAAACACCGTATACCCCAGCATCAGCCAATGAGCATACCGTTCAGGAAATCCGCGGTCTCCGGTATAACCCGGGAAGGTTACGATACACGGCCTGGCCTCTGCTTTCGATGAATGATTAGCCGGCGCTATATGCCAAGCATTGATAGGAGTATCATCATATCCATGATAGGTTACCCGAGATACCTCCATATGGGGATAAGGCGTAGGTTCCGGTCTACTAACCATGCGAAGCGGTCTGTCCCCATGCGACTTCAGCACTCCCTCCCAAAAAACATTCAAAACCTGCTCGTCGATCGTTGGTTCCGGACGCAAGTTGCCAAGCTCTTTCTTACGCTGCTCAATGGTATTCATTCTGTGTTAAATCTCCTTTTCGCGTGTTAAGTGAAAGTTCATATGACATGGTTATTTCGGCATAACGTCCTTTATCCCCTTCGAAACGATTGGAATTCATGCCGGTTTATTACAAAATCCTCTCAAAATAACGAATCGGCCGCAGCCACCATCGTTATCTTTCTTCAAAAAATTAAAAAGCGATCATAGATTTATAGAGTTGAACATATCATAATAGAAACTATGAAATGCCAAACGGGTTGATATAAACAAGCACCCGCCTCTAGCAATACGACATCATATAGCGAATGGAGACGATGAATATGCTGCAAGGTTTAACAAGCGCAGGGCTCGGAAAACTTGAAAGCGATTTACAGTTTATCGAGCTTGCGGCCAAATATGAATTCCAAAGCGTCGATATCGATGCCAAAGGTCTTGTGGACCGGCTTGGCGCGGAAGCGGCTGCCGAAATGCTGCAATCCCGCCAACTGGAAATCGGGGCTATCGGTCTCCCGGTGGAATGGAGAGGGTCGAACGAGCAGTTCCTAAGCGGACTCGAGAAGCTGCCGGCCGCCGCGGCCGCCGCCAAGGCGCTTGGCAGCACCCGCTGCTGTACATACATTCTTCCTTCCACGGACGCGCCTGCAGCCCATTTCATGGCGCTGGCCACTTCCAGGCTGCGGGCCTGCGCCAGCATTCTGGGAGCATACGGAATCCGATTGGGCCTGGAGTTCGTCGGTCCGCACCATCTGCGCACCCAATGGAAGAACCCGTTCATTTGGACGGTACAAGAGACGTTGGACTGGATCGATGCCATCGGGGAGCCGAATGTCGGGCTGCTGTATGATGCCTATCACTGGTACACCAACGAGATGACAACCGACGATATTCGGCAGCTGCGCGCAGACCAGATTGTTCATGTCCACATCAACGATGCCAAGGACATTCCAATTCGGGACGTGCTCGATAATGACCGCCTTTACCCGGGTGAGGGCGTGATTGATTTGCCAGGCTTCCTTCAGGCGCTGAACGATATCGGCTATAAGGGCCCGGTTACGCAAGAAATATTGACGCCTTCCACACCGGCGGGTACTCCAGAGGAGCTGGCTGCCAAATCGCGCCAAGCCTTCAACAACGTATTCGGCGCTGCAGGTCTGTAATATTTAGTTTGCACAGTCGGTGCCGCGCACATATCGGAATGATTCCTCTAATACAGGGCACACTGAAAGGGTACGTTAAGTACCTTTTCGGGAGGTCTTTAGCATGAACGGATTTGAGAAGGAAAAACGAGCGGAGTCCACGGATTTGTCTACCGTTGAGTCCCAACGGAACGATCTGGTGGCAGAGGAATTTCCCGAGGGACCCTACGGTTCCGATCTTCGCAGCGATTCCCTCGGCAAGAGCACGCCTTGGCGCAAGGATCAGCGGCCTCCGAATCGGTTCGATTATGAGGATCGCCGGCTGCATATGGGCATCGAGCGGGAGTATCCCGGCGAAGACGAGAGCATGCAAGCAGATCCGGGACAAGAGGAACCTGAGTAGGAGTTTATAACCAACCGTCGTTATTTGGACAAGACGGTTGGTTTTTGTCGTAACAGGGCTTGTATTCACCCGACACCGAATGCATAATGGCCTATAAAAATACATAAAATGGCATGTAAAAAACGCGCATCTAACACACGATCCCCAGGAAGAAACACCGTTGGCTGCAGTGTTAAAAGACATGAGGGAGCGGGGGAGTATACCATGCCCATTAAGAAAGAGAAGGAATTCGTGATTTATGTCGTTTCGTTATCCAACGTCAAGCGCTACATGTCCATCGAATTTATCGGCGGTTCTTGCGGTTACATCATCGCTCAAAGAGCGCTTCAATCCGATCTGCTCGGCATGATCGGCAGCATCATCGCCCCGATGGCGATCCGCCGCGTGCTGCAATGGCAGCAGCTCAAATCCGGGCGTCATGCGCGCCTGGATCTGCGTTCACTCTTTAAGGAGCGGGCGCCGAACCCTGCATGACAAGCAAAGCGGCAGCCTTATAACTGCCGCTTCGCTCGTTATCTATGCAAACACCGTACATCATAACGGTTTCGACTGACCACACCTAATATCGGAAACCTTTTGCCGAGCATATGGTTTTTCTCACCGAAGCAACTAAGATAAAGCCACTTCCTCATGTGAAGTGGCTTTATCCTGCTTTATATAGATAATCCCGCTTCGGTCCTTCATGTGAGAACAGCAGCTTCTTATCGTTTCTGCTTATAAAACTCATGATACAGCTTCATCAGCGCCCGCTTCTCAATGCGCGACACGTAGCTGCGCGAAATTCCCAGTTCCTTGGCGATTTCCCGCTGCGTCCGTTCTTCTCCCCCGGCTTCCAATCCAAACCGTCCTATGACAACTTCCTTCTCCCGGTCGTCCAATATGTCCAGATTTCGATAAATTTTGCTCTTTTCGATTTTCAGCTGCACTGCATCCACAATGTCATCCGCTTCCGTCCCGAGGATATCGATAAGAGTAATCTCATTCCCCTCTTTGTCCGTTCCGATCGGATCATGCAGGGATACGTCCTTGCGCGTTTTCTTAAGCGAACGCAAGTGCATCAATATTTCGTTTTCTATACAACGGGCAGCAAACGTCGCCAGCTTCGTCCCCTTGTTGGGCCGAAAGCTTTCAATGGCTTTGATCAGACCGATGGTGCCGATGGATATGAGATCTTCCAGATCCTCGCCGGTGTTATCGAACTTTTTGACGATGTGCGCGACCAGCCGAAGATTATGCTCAATCAGTTTATTCCGCGACTGAGGATCGCCTTCGGCCATTCGCTGCAGATGTTTAGCTTCCTCCTCCTCGGTCAGAGGCTGGGGAAACGCGTTGTTTTTCACATACGAAACGAGCAGGGTCAACTCTTTAATGAACAAAGCAATTGCGGTAAACAATCCAGGCACTTTAGGACACCTCCTGCGAAGTTACAATGCAACCGGCCCTTATCGCGCTCGGTTTCTCGGTCTTCTCATTGTATGTAGGCAGCGGCCCAGAAGTGCCTGTACGGGGGAAACTGATGCGCAAAATCGTTAAATGCGCTATCGCTTTCCCGTAAATTCCAGACGCCATTCGCTCTCTTGGGCCAATGGAGTTTCTGCGGATCCAATGGATCCTGCTGCCAAACATAAACGATCCGAAACATCGAAAATCCAGAGGTACGCCCCATATCAATATAACATGATATAAATCAAATAATCAGCAGAATCCACATCTTGAAAACAAAGAGATCTCACTTCAAACCAAAGTAAACGATCCAAAGAACCACCATCAACTCGCGCAGAACAACAAAATAATATAACAGCATAAAATTTATTAAATATAATATATTGACATTAAATTGGTATGTAATTATATTGAATGTAAGCGTTTTATATATGGGCATGACAGCAACGATCGACACCCGGAACTATGGAAGGGAGAAGAGCTAACATGTTTACGTTGGACTATTTTGCTGTTTTGCACGATTTGCACCGCACGATATCCGAAGGCACCCCGGATGATCCGAAACTTGGGCATATGTTCAGGAGCATGCTGGACAACACGCTGGGATCGACCATCCGAAGACAGCCTGACGGCACCACCTTTGTCATTACCGGCGATATTCCGGCCATGTGGCTGAGGGATTCGGCGGCGCAAATCCGGCCGTTCCTCGTTCCGGCAGGCCAAGACCCCAGACTGGCCGATCTGATCGAAGGGCTCGTACGGAGGCAGTCGGCATTCATCCTGCTGGATCCTTACGCCAACGCGTTTAACGATTCGCCTTCCGGTCAAGGCCATCAGAACGATCGCACCGCCATGAACCCCTGGCTTTGGGAGCGCAAATATGAGGTCGATTCATTGTGTTACCCCCTCCAACTTGCTTACCTGTTGTGGAAAGAAACAGGCAGAACCTCTCACCTCGATCACACATTCCATTCAGCTGCCAAGGCGATTCTGGCCCTTTGGCGAACCGAACAGCATCATGAATCGAAATCGCCGTATTATTTCGAACGCTTTGATTGTCCTCCAAGCGACACGCTGCCCCGCGGCGGCAAAGGCACGGAAGTGGCTTATACGGGAATGACCTGGTCCGGCTTCCGTCCGAGCGACGACGCCTGCGCCTATGGATACCTGATTCCGTCGAATATGTTCGCCGTCGTCGTGCTCGGTTATCTGGCGGAAATTTGCCGAGACGTCCTTCGCGATCCCCAGATGGCGGCGGAAGCGGCGAAACTGGCGGATGAAATCCGGCATGGCATCGAAATGTACGGCGTACTCGACCATCCCGAATACGGCAGAATTTACGCTTATGAGACGGACGGAATGGGAAACCACCTGCTTATGGATGACGCCAACGTCCCCAGCCTGCTGTCCATCCCCTATTTGGGTTATGCAAACGCCGATGACCCGGTCTATCAAAATACCCGCCGGTTCGTGCTGAGCCAGGCCAATCCGTATTATTACCAAGGCACTGCCGCCTCCGGCATCGGGAGCCCCCATACGCCGGCTCGTTATATATGGCCGATCGGGCTGGCCATTCAGGGCTTGACGACCACCGATCAAGAGGAGAAGCTTCGGCTGCTTCGGTTAATGGCGGATACCGATGCTGGCACCGGCATGATGCATGAGGGATTTCTGGTTGACGACCCTGCCCGTTATACCCGCCCATGGTTTTCTTGGGCAAATATGATGTTCTGCGAGCTGATCATGGACTATAACGGCATTCGGGTCAAAGCGAATGAACGCCTAGGAGGTCATCGGGATCATCATGGGAACCAATAGAAAGCTTCGCGGCTGGGTCATCGGCTATCTGTTCATTTTGCCGTCCATTATCGGCTTTAGTGTTTTTGTCGGATATCCCCTGCTTTCGTCCATGTATTATGCCTTGACGGAATGGAGCGGGTACGACACCCCCCGTTTTATCGGCTTCGAGAACTTTAGATACCTGTTCACGGAGGATCCGGCTTTCTGGCCATCGATCCGCGCGACGTTTTATTTCGTGATCCTGAGTGTTCCGTTATCGCTGATCCTAGGTTTGTTGTTGGCGATGATGCTGAACAAAAACCTGACCGGCATCAAATGGTTCCGTACCATCTTTTATCTTCCGGTGGTCGTTCCCTCCATCGCTACGCTCACGTTGTGGCAGTTCATATATGAGCCGCAATACGGGCTGGCGAATTCGCTGCTAAGGGAGTTCGGGCTGCCGCCGGGCACATGGCTGACGAGCGAAACGACAGCGCTTCCATCCATCGTGTTGATCGGTTTATGGCAGGTCGGTTCCAGCGTCATCATCTTTCTGAGCGGGCTGCAGTCGGTTCCGCAGGACATGTATGAAGCCGCCGAAGTCGACGGCGCCTCCAGATGGCGAATGTCGATCAACATTACGCTTCCGATGATCACGCCCATCCTGTTTCTGCAGCTTATACTCGGCATCATCGGCGCATTCCAGGCGTTTAACCAGGTTCAGGTGCTGACCGGAGGCGGGCCGAATTTTTCCACTTCCCTGCTGAATTACAAGATCTATACCGATGCCTTCAACGGAAGAATGTTTGGATATGCCATCGCGGAGGTATGGGTTCTGTTCGTTATCATCATGATTTTTACCGTTATTTCATACCGGTACTCCAACCGGTTCGTTTATTACGAAAGCGACAAATAAGGGGGTAAGAAGCGATGCAAGCGGAAGTACGGCCGGAACTAAGAGGAAACCTGAATCCAGCGGACATTCGCGTGAAGCGGAGAGCAAGGTTCAATTGGATTGACGCCTTTCGATTTATGGTCTTGGCCATCGGCGCCATAGCGATGCTGTTCCCTCTCTTCTGGATGGTCACCATTGCGCTGAAGAGCAACAATGACGTGTTCAAAATTCCGCCCGAATGGTTTCCGCGGGAATTTCATTGGTCCAATTTCGTGACCGGAACGAAGGAAATCAACTTTTGGCAAACATTCGGGAACTCCCTGTTCATTGCCATCACCTGCACGATCGGGCAGATTATCAGCTCGGTGCTGGTCGGGTATGGGCTCGCACGGCTGAAGTTCCCGGGCCGGAAGCTGTGGTTCTCGCTATTTATAGGAAGCCTCATGCTTCCCGGATTCGTAGGCATGATTCCCATGTTTAATCTGTACACCAGCATCGGATGGTACGATTCGTGGCTGCCCATCATCGTGCCCGCTTTTTTTGGAAACGCCACGTTCTCCTTCCTGTTCGTCCAGTATTTAAGAACGATATCCGTTTCGTTTGACGAGGCGGCCAAAATCGACGGGGCTTCGGACCTGTATGTGCTGCTTAAGGTATTGGTGCCCATGTCGATGCCGGTGATCATGACCATGGTGATCTTTGCGTTCCAAGGCGCATGGAATCAATATTTGGAACCCCTGCTCTATATTATCGACCCAAGCAAATGGACGCTGTCTCTGGCAATGGCTACCTATACGGGCACCTATGCGACAGCCTGGAATTTGTTCATGGCCGCGGATCTGATTTATATCCTGCCGATGCTGCTGCTCTTTTTCTTTGGCCAGAAATTTTTTATGCAGGGGCTCGGCTCCATGAATTCCGCAGGCTTGAAGTAAGTCGTCCTCACGGATGGGAGGTGATGCAGACCGGGTTGGCTGAAGCGAAAACTAGGTGATGTTCAGTTCATTAAATTTACCTTTGGGGAGGTCTTTCAATGAGACAGGGTGCAAAAGGGTGGGCCAGCGCTATCATCGCTTTATTGTTCTTCTCAAGTCTGCTGGCCGCTTGCGGCGGGAACGGCGGCGGAGGCTCCGGTTCGGCGGACTCCGGGAACGCGCCGTCCGGACAAGATAACGCGGGATCCGGCAAACCCGTCGAAGTCACGATGATTACTTGGGAGTCGGCGGCCATGAACGAAAAAATCATGGCATCCATGAAAAAATTCGAAGAGGAAAACCCCGACATCAAAGTAAAACTCATCCCTACGCCATTGGATAATTACGGCGCCAAGATCAACGGGATGATCACGGCCAAGAAAGCGCCGGACATCTTCATGACCGGCAACGACATGCTGCTCGATAATGCCGGCAAGGGACTACTCTACGACTGGACGGAGCTTGCCACCCAGGACAAAGCGTTCATGGAGGGCTTTTACGAAGGCGTGGTGGACAGCTGGTACTATGATGGCAAGCTCGTTGGCTTACCGGGTCTCTTGAACACGTACGGCATTTTTTACAATAAAAAGTCCTTCCAGGAGGCAGGCCTTCCGGAACCGAAAATCGGCTGGACCTATGACGAATTCTTTGCGGCGATGGAGAAGCTTTCGAGCAATCAAGGCGGCGTGCAGCAATTCGGTTATTATGCCCCCCTTGATCCCTTCCACGTCTCACTCTATTCGGTTTCCGCGGGCGGTGCTCCCTTCGCCGACGCCATCATCAACCCGACGAAGGTGGAAATCAGCGACCAATTCCGGGAAGGCGTCGAAAAGTACAAGTCCGCGATTGCAAACGGCTACATGAATCCCCCTACCTTTGATTTAACGAATGCCATGAGCTCGTTCAAACAAGGCAAAGTTCCGATGACCCTGCAAGGACAGTGGGTAGCGGACGATCTGATCCGCACGGCTCCCAAGGAATTGGAATGGGGCTACGCGCCGATGCCGGTGGTGAACAGCCAGACCGAGATTTACGACGCCGTAGGCTGGTCCAGCCCGGCAACGCTCAAAAATCCCGAGGCGGTATGGAAAGTGCTCAAGTACCTGGATTCCAAAATGTATGAAGAGGTCCTCCCATCGACCCCGGTCGCTCCTGCAGCCTACCAGGCTTCTTCCGCAGCTTATTACGATGCGCTGAAAGCGGCAGGCCATCCCGAAGTAGGCGAAGGCCTCGATCATATTCTGAAATCCCCGAATACGCAGCCGGTTCGTTTCCTGTCGACGTGGGCGGGCAAAGCGTACCCGTTCATCGAAGCATCATGGAAAAACATACTGATGGGCAAAGCCCCGATCACCGAACTGGATGTGATGGCTGAAAAAATCAATAACGTGATCACTACCGGCAAATAACCGGAAGCATCAAGCGCTCATGAAGCCGATCGCGAATCTGCCCGGATCGGCTTCCAATTGAAAATGAAGGAGGAATATTCATGTCACGAAGATCAGGCAAATGGTTCAGGTTTTTGACGGTGCCTTTGACCCTCGCATTCTTGCTTGGATCCATGCCGGGGATCGGCTCTTCCAAAGCCTATGCCTATACCGCATCGGACGGGGATACGGCGATGAAAGCTTATAACGAAACATTCTGGGATCCGAACGCCAAGATGTTCTGGAAGGACACCAAACGCGACAAGCATCAGGACTTCTGGGTGGAGGCCGAACTGTGGGAATTGGTCATGGATGCGTATCAGCACACCTCAGATCCTGCTTTGAAGGCTGAGCTCAGAACACAGATCGACGATGTTTATGACGGCACCGTAGCCAAGTACGGCGAAGATTGGACGAATAATCCGTTCAATGACGATATCATGTGGTGGGCGATGGGCAGCGCCAGAGCCTATCAAATCACCGGGAACCCAAGATACTTGGAGGCAGCGAGGCATCATTTCGATTTCGTGTACGACACGCAGTGGGATGAAGAATTCGCGAGCGGCGGCATTTGGTGGCTGAACAGCGACCATAACACCAAGAACGCGTGCATCAATTTCCCGGCCGCACAAGCGGCATTGTATCTTTACGATATTACGAAGGATGAGCATTATCTAAACGCGGCAACCCAAATATTCAGATGGGGCAAAACGATGCTGACGGACGGAAACGGAAAAGTATTCGACCGGATCGAGCTCGAACGCGGCGCGGTTCCGGACGCCACTCACTACAACCAGGGTACATACATCGGAGCGGCCGTCGGATTGTATAAAGCGACCGGGAATGCGGTTTACCTCGACGACGCGGTCAAAGCCGCGAGGTTTACCAAGAGCCGTCTGGTGGATGCAAACGGCGTGTTGAACTATGAAGGTCCCAACGGGGATCTGAAGGGCGGCAAAACGATCCTGATGCGCAATTTGGCCCACCTGCAAAAAACACTGGATGAGACCGGGCAGCACCCGGAGTTCAGCGCTGAATTCGACGAGTGGCTTGCCTTCAATACCGAAATGGCCTGGAGCCACCGCAATCCGAATCAGATCGTGGATGGAAACTGGGCAGGACAGCTGCTGTCCGGAACCTATGAGTCCTGGTCCTCGGCTGCTGCCGTTCAAGCTCTGAACGTCATCAAGCCGATGGAAGCCGACCTTCATTATGGCGTTAAGAATCCCTTCGATAAAATCGAGGCGGAACGCTATAATATCGGTTCCGGATTCGTGCTCGAGGGTGCGTTTGAAGGTTCGCTCCAACTGGGCGGAATTCAGCACGGCTCTTATGCCGCATATAAAAATGTGGATTTCGGATCAGAAGGGGCGATCGGCTTCATCGCAAGGGCGTCCAGCGGAACGGGCGGAGGCCATATCGAAATCCGGCTCGACTCCAAAGACGGCCCTAAGGTCGGGACCTTGAACGTTGAGGGAACGGGCGGCTGGAATAATTATATCGATGCCGTCACCCTCCTTAAGGACGACCAGGGATCGCCAAGCTCCATTACCGGCGTCCATGATGTGTATCTTGTCTTCACCAAAACGAATGACGATTATTTGTTCAATTTGAACTGGATTAAATTCACGACGACCGATCCCACCGAAACCGATGCCTATGCCAAGCTTAAAGCGGGAAATTACGACAGCAGCGAAGGTCTCAGCAAACATGCCGAGCTTGGGTACTTAGACGGTATTCATCACAATGCTTATGCGGCTTATGAAGGAATCGACTTTGGATCGGGTGCGGCAGGCGTGACCGTCCATGTGGCGAGCGGCAATCAGGGCGGCACGATCGAAGTCAGGTTGGACGGCCTGGATGGACCTACCGCAGGCGTAATCCCAATTCCGGCGCTTGGAAGCTGGGATCGTTGGGTCGATATTATGGCGAATATCGATGACACCCTGGCCGTAGGGGTGCACGATGTTTACCTGGTTTTCAAGGGAGCGAACGGCAGCGATTATCCCCTTAATCTGGAGTGGTTCACCTTTACCACCATGAAAGGAAAAGCCAGGGATGCTTACGGCAAGCTGGAGGCCGAAAACTATACGAACGGAGTAGGCTTCGGCAATGAAACCGGGGGCGGGGAAACCTACCTGGCCGGCATGTTCGGACCGAATAATCCTTATGCCATGTACAATTACATCGATTTCGGCAGCGAAAGCCCAACCCAGTTCCATGTCAATGCGGCCAGCGACACTAGCGGCGGGACAATTGAAGTCCGATTGGATAGCCTTAACGGGCCTGTTATTGCTACCGGAACCGTCTCTGGAACCGGGGGCTGGCAAAATTTCAAGGTTTTCTCAGCGGACGTAACGACTCCCGTAACGGGAAAACACATTGTATTCATGTCTTTTAAAGGCGGAGACTGGTTATACAACTTCGATAAATTCACCTTTGGCGATCCGGCCGTATTCACGGAGCCTGCCCCTCCTACCATACCCGAAGAAGACGACGTTGCTCCGGGCGAAGTAGAGAACGTGCAGGTGAAGCGCGGAGAGGGCAGTATGACGCTGTATTGGGACGGTCCTTACGATATCGATGCTCAAAAAGTGCAAATTACGCTGCGGAGCGATGGGCAGCAGGTCGGAGACGTCATCGAGGTCAATCGCGGAATTCAAACAGCGGTGATACAAGGAATCGAAGCGGGCAAGGATTATTCGCTTTTCATCCGGTCCAAGGATCTATCCGGCAATGTTTCGCAGGGGATCACCCTCGAGGTAACCGACTCGCCTGCCTTCTCTCTGACTGTGAATGGCAAGAGCTTGCAAGACGGCGATTCCATGGAGGATTTTACGCCCCTCCGTTTTAATATCCTGGACTCTTCCATTCGTTTTGCCGAAATCACCATCGACGGAAAGGCTTACACCCTCGATCCGATGACCATGGATCCTATCGACATTGATTTGGCCGGCAACTTGGGCGATAAAACCGCCACGATTACGACCGAGGACCGCTCAGGAAACAAGCTTCGGAAAAACCTCCGGTTCCGGGTCATCACCAGCGTGAATTCCATGAAACAATTAGTCGAGCGATTCACGGATTCAGGCGATGTACGCGGTGCACTCATTCCCCAGCTGAGCAATGCCCTTAACCAGGTCCAGCATCATCTGGATAAGGGAAGACGCGATCAGGCCGTGAAACATATGCAGAATTTCACCAAGCACCTGAATAAAGAGGCTATGGGACGCAATATCAACGATCAAGCCAAAGCAGTATTGAATACGGATGCCAACTTTCTGATCCATGATTGGCAGGATGACTTGGAGTAAACCGGAGGCGCTTTAGCCCCCCCCTGGATGACATGTAAAAAAGATGGCTCCCGGTCACTCGGGAGTCATCTTTTTCGGCTTTTATCTCCTGTGCGTGCGCCACTCTTCCAAGTTCATACCTTAATCAATGCGAGATCGGGCTCTATTTCAGTGCTGATCAGCGGCCAGCAGGGAAAATCTTCAATTCTCCGGGCTGCTTAACCGTTCGAACAACCAATCGTACGAATGACGGCCGCTAATTTCGTGCGCTCCAGGAAACAGGTCGGCTTGAAGCCTATCCTCCGCGCCGGCACGCCGATAGGTTTCCCTGAGCTGTTCAACCGCCGAGTTAAAACCCGCAGCCGGAAATATCCGATCATCGGCTCCCGACTCCAGATACAAGGATCTCGGAGCGATCAGCCCTATCCATTCCGGCAGCTCGGCATGGTTCAGGATACCCGGAATGTAATTGCATATACAGTGCTGCATCGCCATAATGCTGTCCTTGAAGGTGTTGGGATAACCGGCAAGCACCGCAGCCCGGATCCGTTCATCCAGCGCCGCGCACAGGAACGAGATCAGGCCGCCTCCCGAAAAACCCATGATGCCGATTCCGCCAGGCTGGACTTCGGGGCGCTCGGCCAGATAGTCCACTGCCCTTAGCGTCTCGGCTACGCGGAGACCGGCGAGCGTCTTGCCATGCATCAGCAGCTGGGCGGCCAGCCGGTGGCAGGAGTTCGCGGCTTCCGGGTTCCGTGCAAGATCGGCGGCTAGGCGACGCTCTCCGAAACCGGCCACATCCGGAGCGATCACCACCATGCCCCGCCGCACCAACTGAACCGCGAAATGCCGATGGATGCCTGGCGGATCCGAATCGTTGGATCCGTCCTGCCTCAGCCCTACGATCTCCCGGCTTCCATAGCCATGGCCATGAACGGCGACGGCTGCGGGCATCGGCTTCCGCTGATCTTCCGGGATTAGGATATACGCGGCAAAGGATACGCCCGGTACGGCTGATAATTCTATCCTTTCGCGAATATAACCGTCGCATGATACCTGTTCGAGCAGGACAGGCTTGTGATTTTCGTTGGTTTCGAACTCGCCGATCAATCGCCGAAGCGCGTGCTTCAAATACCGATTGCGCTCTTCGGCGCTCATGGCAGCCTGACTGTCTTTCGTTTTTTTCTCAGCCTCGTTATACATGGATTCCAGAAATGCATCTGCACGCCACATCCGAAAACTCACCCCCTTCGATAAAGTCACTATTGTAGATCAGGTGCTCCCTTGGATCATCTCATTTCCCTGCACCTCAACCTCAGGGCATCAAGGCCCCATATTCACCAGGACGGCTTCGGGCCCGGTCGGACTCCGGCTCCCCCCTTTGGGTTCCATGCTGACCACGATCCGCTTCGCGTTCTCCGCGCCGAACCCGTAATAATAACTCTTTCCCTGCGGACCCTGAACCAGCATAAAGCCGGCGCTCGACAGCCGCTCCTCATCCTGCAGCCATACCTGATAGTCTTTTTCCTGCAAGGAATGCAGGCCGTTCACAACGATCAGCATTTCTCCAGAGCCGCGTTTGAGCCATACCGATCCGCTGCCGTAAAACGGCTCTACGGGCTGTATGACGTACCGCTCGGTATCGTCGCTCTGCATATCGGCAATCCGCTGGCTCACGGTATGTTCGAAGGCCGCCTGGGTCTGGACGTCGTTCCCTTTCAAGGTGAATAAACCGGCTATCAACAGGATGAGCAGCGCTCCGGATATCGCCTGCAAGGCAGCATGTTTCCTGATTCGGACCTTGCTTCGGAAGGACCGGATATAAGCCGCTCGCATGAGCCTGTGGCGCAGCCGATCGGGAGGCATGGGTCCATCATCCGGAGCTTGATCCTGCACGGCCCCCCGTATGGCCGGCTCCGTACCTGCCGGCTGAGTCGATCCGAGCTGTTCGCCGTCCATATCACGGCTTCGAAACAGCTCCTGCCCGAAGACATCGGATTCATGGAATGGCATTGCGAGATTTTCTGCTCCCATAAGGTCGGCCCATTCCGCCGCCGTTCCGGAGCACGCCTCGCATTCCTTAAGATGGAGCTCAAGATTCCTGCTCTCCGCGTAAGGCAAACGCTTCATGACGTAATCGACAAGCTTCTCCTCGGGATAGGCCGTACAGCCGATGTCACCTTGGACAAGGTGTTCAAGGTTATGCTTTGAAAGTTTCATGCTGTGCGCTTCCCCCTTCCTTCCCGTTCATCGCATCCAGCCGCCGCCTGACATTGAGGATGCCGTACCGGATTAAGGATTTGACGGTGCCGACCGGCCGGTTTAACAATTCCGCCATTTCCCGGTGGGACCGCTGCTCGACGTAGCTTCCGTAAACCGCCATCCGCTGAAGGGGCGGAATGCCTTGCAGCGCCTCCTTTACCTGCTCCAGCTCCACCCGTCGCAAGGCGGCCAGCTCAACCGACTCCTGCTCTTCGCTCCATACCGTCTCCGGCAGCGCTTCCCCGTTCCATTCGGCCGCAGCGATGCGCTGCCGCTTGCGCAGGCGATCCATCGCCCTGCACCTTGTTCTCACCGCCAGCCAAGCCTCGACGCTTCCGCGGGCGGGATCGTACTGATCCGCCTTATGCAGCACCTCCATGAAGATATCCTGGCATACATCCTCCGCCTCGGCCGGGTCCTTCGTCATCTGTAAAGCCAACCGGTACACTAGACGGGCATAGGCATCATAGAAGCGTCTGAATGCTGCGGCGGAACCCTCGGCAATCTCCTCCAACCATAACGCGGAATGATCGTTCATCCCCATAACTCCCCCCTAACCTGTTCTCCTCTCCAATAATTAAGGATGGCTCGCCTGCATACAGCCATTTTCGATTCAATATTTTAGCAAACCGTCCTTGGCTTTTGAATAAACCGGGACGCTTTTCAGGTTCCTTTAATGAATTTTTTAGGTAATTTTAATCTTTCCGATAAATCCAATCCCGGTCGTTCCAACGTACTCTTTGTGACAAAAAAAAATTAGGAGGGGTAGTGTCATGAAATCATGTAAACAACGAGCCAAGCAGCTGAGCCTGATGCTCTTGTTCATCCTGGGTGCTTGCTTGTACGGCGGGGGGAACACCGCGTTAGCGGCCGGAGAAATCACGTTATACACACCATATACGTCGATTTCCGTTCCGCCTGGAGAAGTCATCAATTACCCGCTAGAGGTCAAAAACAATACGAATAGCGTCATTACGGTTCCACTGCAAATCAACAGCCTCCCGAGCGGCTGGAGCACCAAGCTAAACGGTGGAGGCTGGCAGCTGAAGGAGGTATCGGTGAAGCCCGGCGAATCCGAATCGGTGACCCTGGAGGTAACCGTGCCGCTTAAGGTAGATAAAGGCTCCTACCGGTTTCAATTAACCGCGGGCTCGATGGCCAGTCTGCAGTTAACCGTGGATATCACGGAAAAAGGAACCTATCAAACCGAGCTCACAACCGATCAGGCCAATCTGGAGGGCCACGCCGATTCCACGTTCACCTACACGGTGAATCTGCAAAACCGAACGGCCAATAAGCAAAACTATGCCCTGAGCGCCGATGCCCAGGCGGGTTGGGACGTTACGTTCACGTCAGGCGGCAAGCAGGTATCCTCCGTCGAAATCGAAGCAGGCGCAAGCCAATCCATTACCGTCGATGTCAAGCCGCCTGCGGAGGTGACGGAAGGCTCCTTCTCCATTCCGATCCGCGCCTCCAATTCATCGACGTCCTCCGAGCTTGCGCTGGAAGCCGTCATTACAGGGTCTTACGGGCTGGAGCTTACAACGCCAAGCGGCTTGCTCAGCACGAATGTCAATGCGGGCGGAAGCAAAACCATAGAGCTGCTGGTGAAGAATACGGGCACCGCACCACTCTCGGACATTAATCTCAGCGCCGATACGCCGGTGGATTGGGAGGTCAGCTTTAATCCGAAAACGATCGAGAATCTGCCTGCAGGCAAATCCACAACGGTAGAAGCCAAGCTGACTTCAAGCGACAAAGCCATCGCCGGCGATTATGTCACGAGCCTGAAAGCCGCTGCGGCCGAAGCAAGCTCCGACGCCCAATTCCGCGTAGCCGTCAAAGGTTCCATGCTATGGGGCTGGATCGGCGTGCTTGTCATATTAGCCATTCTGGGAGGCATCTATGTCCTCATTCGCAAATACGGAAGGAGATGACCCTGATGGATACGGTCATTGACATTCAGGAACTGACGAAGAGTTACCACGACACGAGAGCGGTGGACCGTTTATCCCTTCAAATCAGGCGGGGCGAGATCTTCGGCCTGCTCGGTCCGAACGGTGCGGGCAAATCCACCACGATCCTGATGCTGCTGGGGCTGAGCGAACCGGATTCGGGATCGATAAGCGTGCTTGGCATCAATCCGACAAGAGAGCCGATTCCGGTGAAGCGGCGGGTTGGGTACCTTCCGGATGACGTCGGCTTTTACGAAGACCGTACCGGCATGGAAAACCTGATGCTAACCGCGCGGTTGAATCGAATTCCGGATAACCAAGCCCGCGAAAGGGCATTGGAGCTGCTGGAGCAGGTAGGTCTCACGCATGCTGCCCACAAGAAGACGGGGGCTTATTCCCGCGGGATGCGGCAGCGGCTCGGACTTGCCGACGTCTTAATGAAATCCCCCGAAATCATCATTCTTGACGAACCGACCCTGGGCATCGATCCGACAGGTATGGAAGAGCTGCTGCGGTTGATTCGGAAGCTCAGCCGCGAGCAAGGATTGACCGTGCTGTTATCGTCCCATCAGCTCCACCAGGTTCAGCAGATTTGCGACCGCGTCGGCTTGTTCGTTCGGGGACGGCTCCTCGCCGAAGGCGATGTCGGGAGTCTGTCCCGAACTCTGTTTGCGGATGATCCCATTATGATCACGGCGGAGCTGGATGAGCTTGTGCCCGAACTGCGGGATGCCATCGGCAGCATCCCAGGGGTTCACCAGATCGAAGTTCCGCCTGCCGAGAGCGGTCCGGCTGAATCAAACGACACGCTGACCAGAGACCTGCCAATTCAGGTTCTGATTCGGGCCGATAGGGATTGCAGCCCGGAGATTGCCCGAACGGTCATAAATGCAGGTGTTCGGCTGTTCTCGCTGAATCGCCAGCAGCACGGCCTGGACGAAATCTACCACCGTTATTTTGCAGGAGGTGAGGAGCATGGCAGAACGAACGACGCCAAGCATACCGGCTAAGCTGACCGGCATGGGCCGCCGGCTGCAAGCCTTATTCGAAAGCAGGAAAAAGGGATCTGCCAAGCCCGCCCGGGCCCCCGGAGAAACGGCAGCCGAAAAATCCGCCCAACCCTCCATGCCCTCGGCATTCGGCGTGCTTGTCCGCAAAGAAATAGCGGACCATATCCGCAGCTGGCGCTTCATCCTGCTGCTAGGCATCATTGCCCTAACCTGCGTAGCCTCGCTGTATACCGCCATGAACAGCATCCGGGAAGCCCTCGGATCGGAGAACGGGGTCCATGATTTTGTCATTCTGAAGCTGTTCACCATCTCGGACGGCACCCTTCCGACCTTCATCGGGTTTGTCGGTTTCCTGGGTCCGTTGCTCGGAATCGGCATGGGTTTTGATGCCATCAACAGTGAACGGAACAAAGGCACGCTCAGCCGAATCATGGCCCAGCCGATTCATCGCGACGATCTGCTCAATGCAAAATTCGGGGCTTCCCTGATCGTCATCAGCATCATGTTTATCACGCTCGGGCTGTTGACCATGGCACTGGGCACCCTGATTATCGGCATTCCGCCTACCTTTGAGGAATTTTTACGGATCATCAGTTTTCTGGTCGTGACGATCTGTTACGTCGGCTTCTGGCTGAATCTGTCCATTACGTTCTCCGTAAGGTTCCGACAGCCAGCCACCTCCGCCTTGTCGAGCATCGCCGTCTGGCTGTTCTTCAGCTTCTTCTTTGACATGATCCTGCAGCTGCTGTCGCGGGGACTGGCTCCCAGTACTGCCTCGGCGACGGTCCAAGATGTCATGAGCTATCAGAATCTGATGCTGTGGCTAGGCCGGCTGTCGCCGTATACCCTGTTCAATGAAGCGACGACCACCCTGCTGATGCCATCCATCCGCAATCTCGGTCCGCTCACGCAGGAGCAGGTGTATGGAGCCATTGCCAGTCCGCTGCCGTTCGGCCAAAGCCTGCTGCTCGTCTGGCCGCAAATTATCGGGCTGGCCGCAGCCACGTTGATCTGCTTTGCCATCTCCTACGTCCTGTTCCTCCGCCAGGAGATTCGAGGCCGGTCCTGATCTTCAGGCTATACGAACAAGCTCATCTGAAGGATTCTTCAGATGAGCTTGTTTTTTTATCGAGCGTTCAAGCGTTCTCAAGTTATATGATTTGTTCTACCTTCCTTGCACGACGGCTTGCGACAGGAACCCAATCTTCTGCAGCCAACCCTCGCACAGGCGCGTCCATTGGGAAACACTGGCATCTTCTTCCGCAAGGCCAAGGCCATGCCGGCCTTCCGGGAAAACATGCAGTTCGAACGGAATTTGCTGCTTGCTCAGCGATCCGGCATACATCAGGCTGTTCTCGACCGGGACCGCGCCGTCATCCGCGGTATGCCACAGAAAGGAAGGCGGGGTATCCGGTTTTACCGCCCATTCGAGGGACATCGCATTCCTTAAGTCTTCCGCCGGATTCTCCCCCAACAAATTGATCATGGAGCCCTCATGGTAGTAGTCCTTAAATGAAATGACCGGGTAACAGAGAATGGATGCGTTCGGACGGGAGCCCTGCCTCTCAACGCGATCTTCGGCCTCCGGATTTCCTTCATCGAAATAGGTGCTTGCACTGGCCGCGAGATGTCCGCCGGCAGAGAATCCGAGAATTCCGATGCGTTCCGGATCGATGTTCCATTCCTTGGCATGATGCCTTACGAGCCGAATCGCCCGCTGGGCATCATACAGCGGATAAGGATGCCGGTACGGGGCAACCCGATAATGAACGACGAATGCCGATAAGCCGATCGAATTCAGCCACAGGGCCACCGGATCGCCCTCATGATCTGCCCGCCGTCCATATCCGCCGCCCGGCAGAACGAGCACGGCTCCGTGTGGTGTTTCTTTTTGTAGAAGATAAGGTGTCATATAAGGCGTGAACGACTCTTCCACCGACGCATATCCTGGTGTATCCTGTTCCCAAAGCTTCATTCTATCCATTCCTTTCCGACTTCATAATTGTCGTTGTCCTTCGAATCGATTTCTTTCAGCCGCAACTCTCTTCGGGTCCAAGCAAATCAAGCCTCAACGGTGTAAACGCATCCAAAAGAGCGGATGGCTCGAGTGCTTTCACGCCATGCTCCGCTCCGCCCGGAATGACGATGGTGTCTCCCTGACGCACAAGGGTCGTCTCGCCGTTGATATAGAATTCAATGGCTCCCTTCAGGCAATAACTCATCTGCTCATGGGGATGACTGTGGAGTGCCCCTTCCGCTCCTGCTTCAAAGTGAACCTCCATCATCATCAGACCGGTCCCAGGTTTAAATACCTTCCTCGTCACACCGGGCTCCGCTTGCTCCCAAACCCCGATCTCCGCCATCCTCTTTCTCCTCTCCTGTGCCAAGCGCCTTATTTTCGCGCCATCGATTCTTCCGTAAACGAGCTTTCTACTTCTTCGGCGAAGGTCATGCATTTTCCTATGGCCATCACCAAAAAAATCGAAATGTCCGCACGAAGATGGATCTTTCTTAATGAGAAGGTCCTTGCCTTCAAACCCGCAACTATGTATCTGCAGCTGCCCGAAGATTGGAGAATGCGGAATCGGCGGCATCCAGCTTTCGCTCCTGCAGCCCGCCCAGCTCCCGCAGCGAATAGCGGATCAGAATCGCCTGGGTTCCCGCATTCATATCCCCCTCTACCTCTCCATTGCCCAGCGGAACCGCCTCCGGCATGTCGGGATAATACTCTCCCGGCTTTACCTGGGCCACATTCGGCGCCGGCGGGGAATGATCGATTTCCCGTGAAAATCCGCCGTCCGCGCGTTTGAGACGAGCCATATTCTGCAAGGTGATTTCCGCGATGATCCGAACATCCTGCTCCGGGATGCGCAGCTTCATCGATGTGAGGAGACTGATCGGGTTCCGGATATAACACATATCAACGGCCTCCTCGCTTTGCAGCGCACGCATCAACGAATGGTATATTTCCGATATCCGCGGCAAGGGAGCTTGAAACCGATTATAGAACGTCAGCAGCTTGAAGGTTCCCGATATTCGGACATATGGCGTGCCTTCGCCCCACAGCCCCGTCGCCGGATCTTGTATGCTCGCAAAATACGACAGCGCCTCACGCAAAAACGGCTCCCTCTCTTCCTGCGGCATTTGGGATAAATAAGGGGCCGAATTACACAGGCGATCGCAGCCGCGCCAGCTGTTCACCAGACTGATCGAGCGCAGCCACTCCGCATATTCCTCGGGAGAGCGGCAGTATGCCGGAGCCATATGCCGATTGCCCGGCAGCGGGTGCAAGGGGGCTGCACCCAACTTGCGGAGTGCTCCCACGCTGTACCCAAGCGCTCGCCCCACCATCACATCGTCTGTTCTCATATTGGGATCGGCATCATAAAAGTAACCCGTCACGGGGTCTTGTTTGGACTGAAAAAACCGCACGAGCCCCGCCTTGATGCCATCGGACAGTCTTTGCAGAAGCCCGCATCGCTCGATAATGCCCAATGCCTGCGCGGTCGACTCGATGTCCGGAACGAACGCCTCGGAATCCCGTGAACTGCGGGCATAATAGAATCCGCCGGAAGCCGCGTCGTATTGCCCCTCGAGCCATTCGAAGAAGCCTTCAAACAGCCTGTCGCCGCCTGCCAGAATATCCTCTAATCCCTGTGCCATTTCTACCCCTTCTTTCAGCTGCTTATGACGTTATATGAAAAATTCCGGAAAATCACCCTGCCTTTTCCGATGGCATCCAATCCGACGCGGAGACTCTGAAATCCGCCAAACGTGTTATGATGGAACCCTGAAACATCCGCGACCTTGTCGTACCGGATCCACTGCGTCCCCTCGAAGCTGTAATAGAACGAAACGATATGCGCATCGTTAACCAACCGCAGAAATGCCCTGCGAGTATGGTTCGGCATCGTGCCGTATCCCTTGAATGACCGGAAATGCCGGACTCCGCGCTCGTTGACTCCCATGCCGAGATATGCCGCATCGTTGTAATAGAGCAGCAGACGGCCCTCCGCCGGACCCTCCACGATAATCTCGACCTCTGCTGAGTAACGCTTATGGCCCGCCATGTAGAGCAGCGGAGAAGCTTTGGCTTCCTCGGGTGCTGCTTCGGCTGCCAACTCATGATTCTCCGGACGGAACCGGGTGGAAGGCTCCACGCCTTCGCACTGCCAATGAAGGCCCAGTTCAGATCCGGCAAAGGTATCCCTGAATGAAACGCTTTGATTTACCGCATCGATTTCTTCTTCGTCGTGCGACCCAACATGCCGGTCAAGCCTCTCATGGCCTTCCGCAGCATGAAACCACCCGTCCGAGGTCCATTCGATCGGTTCGAGCAACGTCTGCCGACCGAGCGAATGGAATCCGCCCGCATATGCATGGTAGACCATCCACCACTGGCCGTCAGGACTGTCGATCAGCGAGGCATGTCCCTTGGACCACCAGGGCTCCTCCTTGGATTCCGTATGAACGACCGGGTTATAAGGCGAATGCTCCCACGGCCCCCATGGCGTTCGGGATCTTGACGATACGGCCATATGGCTTGTAGGCGGTCCTGCCGTCCCCCCGACAGCTACCGTCAGATAATAATATCCGTCGCGAACGGTCATCTTCGGCCCTTCCAGGCTGTATGCCTCTACGACCCAATCCTCCGGATACCGCCAGCCGTTATACACATGCCTCACTTCGCCCGCGACCGCGAGCCCGTCTGCCGTAAGCTCTACAAAATCACCGCCCGACATATGCAAATAACGCTTTCCGTCCGGTCCTGCCGTATGCCCCGGATCAATTCCCTTGATCCCCAGATTGATCGGCTTGCTCCACGGTCCCGCCGGACTGGATGCCGTAACGACCCAATTCGTCCGCCCTGCCGGATAATAGATGTAATACCTCCCGTTATGCGCGACGAAATCCGGCGCCCACACATCTCCCTCGTAATGGGGCAGTGCGGCCCCGACCCGGCTCCAATTCAGCAAATCACGCGAATGCCAGATGACGAGCCCGGGCGTCAGCTTGTAGGATGAATGCGTCATGTAATAATCCTCGCCGACCCGGATGATCGACGGGTCCGCATAATTGCCGGCCATGATCGGTGCATGCCGTTTCTTTTCCAACACGCTCCTTCGCTCCTCTCTATCCCTTGATGGATCCCAGCAGCGCGCCCTTCGCAAAATGCTTCTGCAGGAACGGATACACGCATAGTATCGGCAGCGTGGCAATGACGATGACCGCCATTTTCACCGTCTGCTCCGGCGGCCGGACGAATTCGTCCATGCCGGAGGTATCGGCAGTCAAGCCGCTGGCAAGAATGACGATCTGCCGCAGGATGACCTGCACAGGCCACTTGGCCGCGTCATTCAGGTACAGAATCGCCGACATATACGTATTCCAGTAGGTAACCGCATAAAAGAGCGATATCGTTGCAATGGCAGGCATCGACAGCGGAATCACGATTCGGAACAGGATGCCCCAATCGCCGGCCCCGTCGATTTTTGCGGATTCCTCCAGCCCCTCGGGCAGGTTCTGAAAAAAGTTTCGCATGATGATGAGGTTGAAGGCATTGATCGCCGTCGGGACAATCAAGGCCGCATACGTATCGATGAGCCCCATCTCCTTCACTACGAGGAACGTCGGTATCATCCCCCCGCTGAACAGCATCGTGAACAAGACCATGAACATGATGAAATTTCGGCCATCCAGATCCCTGCGCGACAGCCCGTAGGCCATCAGGCAGGTTAACAGCATGCTGAACAAAGTGCCCAGGAAGGTTACGCCAACGGAAACGCCTAGCGAACGAAAAACCGTATTGGTCGAAAACACGTATTTGTAAGCGTCAAGGGACCATACGGTCGGAAACAGGACAAACTGCTTCTGCGCCAGCTCCGTCACCGTCGTGAACGATCCGGCGATGACGTGAAGGAAAGGCAGAATGGTAACGAGGCCGATGATCGACAGCAGCGTGTAGTTCACGATATCGAAGATCCGGCTCGATATCGTTTTATCTTGTACCATAGCGGTCCACCTTTCTCATAATTAATAGATGCCTTCTTCTCCGGCCTTTTTGGCCAGCCAATTGGCCAGCATCACCAGAATGAGACCGATCAGCGATTTAAAGAACCCGACCGCCGTGCTGAAGCTGAACTGTCCTTGCTTCAGACCCGCGGTGTACACATACGTATCGAAAATCTCCGCAACATCCCGGTTCATCGAGTTTAAGAGGAGATAGATATGTTCGAACCCAAGTTCCAGCACGTCGCCGATTTTCAAAATCAATAAAACGACGATCACGCTTCGAATCGAAGGGAGCGTGATATGCCACATTTGCCGAAAGCGGCTGGCTCCGTCAATTCGGGACGCTTCGTATAAACCCGGATCAATCGCGGCCATGGCGGCCAAATAAATGATGGTCCCCCAGCCGGCCTCACGCCAGATGATCTGCAGGACATACATCGGCCTGAACCACTCGCTGCTCATCAGGAAATTGATTTTTTCGAATCCGGCCATAACCAGCAGCTCATTGATGATGCCGCGATCCATCGAGAGCATGACAAACGAAATGGATACGATGATAACCCACGACATGAAATGGGGAATGTACACCAGCGTCTGGATAAAACGTTTAAACGCTTCGCGCCGGACCTCGTTGAGCATTAAGGCAAGAATGATCGGCACGGGGAAATAAAATGCCAGGTTCAAGAAAAACAGCAGCAGCGTGTTGCCTAATATCGTGAAGAACATCGGCTCGGTAAACAGCCGCTCAAAGTGCTTGAGCCCCACCCAGGGGCTGCCCGTTACGCCCAGATAAGCCTGATAATCCTGGAAGGCTATGATCAATCCCGACATCGGGATGTATTTAAAGATCAGGAAGTATAAAAATCCCGGAAGTATCATGAGATAGATCGCCCGGTTTTTAACGATTCTTCTCATTCGACCGGACTCCGGTATTGTGGGGGCGTCCTTGCGCATCCCGGTCTTCACTGCGGTTTCGCTCATGATCTCAGACTTCCTTTCTGCCCCGAAGCCTGCCGGAGACTGCAGCATTGCAGTCTCCGGCCGTTCGGGATGCTGGCATGTTCGTTATTTGGAAGATTCGTAGGAAACGTTGAACTCATCGATGATTTGCTGACCGCCGCTCTTTAGCCAGTTGTCCACGACGGCTTGGAATCCGGCCTCGTCCAGATCTCCGAGCATGAACCGATACGTGCCGTCCTTGATCATCTCCTGCAGCTGCACGCCCTTTTCGTTAAACGTCTTGGAGTCCAGGGAAGCCGAAGGATCCTCTATGAGATAATCATTGTTCTCCACGATCATTTCCTCCGCCTTCGCTTTAACAGGAAGCATATGCTTCGGCTCATAGAATCCTTCGATCGTTAGCGGCCCGCCCACCTGCATCGCTTGATAAGGCTTCACTTCACGATCGGTCAGCTTGGTGTCCTCCGAAGGAACGACCTTGCCTTCCTCCAGCTGGTGGTGCTGTCCTTCCACTCCCCAATAGATCAGGTTGCCGAGCTCAGGGCTCATCAGCTGATCCATGAAGGCAAGCACTCCTTTCAGTTCTTCCTCCGATTTGATGGCTGTTTTCGGAAAGAGTATCACCGAGCCGTAGCCGGGAACCGACCAGATTCCGAAGCCGTTCGGTCCCCCCTCGATTTTATTCTGAACATCGAGCTCCGCATCCGGATTCACTTCGACGACCTTGGGATGCAGGCTGGATACGTCCCCCATCGCTCCGATATAAACGCCCGATTTGCCGGTAATGAACAAATTTTGCTGATCGGTTTTGCTGGTAACCGGGAAATCCTGATTGATCAACCCTTCCTGATGAAGTTTCTTGAAGAATTTCATCGTCTCCATATATTCGGGGAACATGAACTCGGGAGCCAGCTTGCCGTCCTTCTCGCCCCAGTTATTCGGTGTCCCGAGCCATGAGCTTATCGTTTTGAATGCCCCATAGATCAGATCGTTCCGGTCCGTCAACGGAATCGTGTCGTCTTGGCCGTTGCCGTCAGGATCCTTTTCCTTGAACTGCTTCAGCATATTATAGAACTCGTCAATATTGGTCGGAGCGCTGAGCCCAAGCTTGTCGGCCCAATCCTTGCGATAAATGATGCCTTGGCGCGACAAAGGCACTTCACGGTATAACGCATAGATTTTGCCGTCCACCGCCGTGTTTTTTAACACATCGGGTTTCAGCTTGCTGAGGTTCGGATATTGATCCAGCAGCGGCCCGATTTCCCAGAATTGCCCGTTGCGGATCGCGTCCCGCATATTGACTAGCGAAGCGGCATTCTTCAGATACGTCACCTGCGGCAGCGTTCCGGTTGCGAAGGATGCATTGACCTTTTCGTCGTAAGTGCCGTCCGGCACCCACTGAATGTCAAGCTTGGTGCCCGTTTTCTCTTCCAGCAGCTTCTCAATCATGTCGGAAGGAACTTCAGGGGTGTGAAGGTTGGCCATGATCGAGATGGCAACCGGTTCGCTTGGTTTCTCGCCTTGCGCCTGACCTCCATTTGTGCTGCTGCCGGTTGCTGCAGGGGCGGAGCCGCCGCCACAGCCCGCCAACACGGATAAAGCGGTTACAATTGCCAGGATGGTACTGGCTTTTTTCTTCTTCATCATCTGACCTCCGTTATAATTGGGTTAAGGACTGACAAGAAACAGCTTAGATGACGGAAGCTCGGTGCGTATATAATCCTTCGATTGGATATGGGGAGTTCGGCCGCACCCGGCATAGGGAGCCGGGGGAATCAAATCTAATGATTACATAGGCAATGGGATCGCCGATGATGGCGCGACAACAAAAAAACCGCCGGGGAAATCAATCCCCTAGCGGTATTTCTCATGCAGATACGGTCCCACCGTGCTTCGATACGAAGCATCATATTCCTCGATAATCTGGCTGCCCCCTTCTTCAAGCCAACGGTCGATCTCCGCCTCGAACCCCTTCTCATCGATCATTCCCAGCATGAATTGATAGGTGGCGTCCCGCATGCGTTCATTCAATCGGACGCCGATCTCGTTATACAGCGGAGATTCGAGCGGTGCGGTAGGATCATAGATGAGGAAGCTTTCATTATCATAAATCAGCCGCTCGGCTTTATCCTTGACCTTATTCGTGTTAACCGGCTCCAGCATGCCCGGGATGGTGCTGAAGCTTCCGGCCATCAAAGCCTGGTAAGGCTTCACGTCCTTCTCCCTCAGCTCAAAAGCATCCACCGCCACCGCTTTGCCATCCTGTACGGTATAGTGGGTGCCCTCGATTCCCCAATACATCAGGTTCGCAAGCTCGGGACTCATTAGCGCATCGTAGAAGGAGAGCACATTCTTCAATTCCTCTTCCGTGGCGATCGCGGACTTCGGAAACAAGATGACCGTTCCGTATCCCTGCGATGCCCATATCCCGAACCCTTCCGGCCCGCGAACCCGATTCTGAACATCGAGTACGGCCTCAGGGTCATTCGCCAGCAGCCTTGACTGCAGAGACAGGACGTCCCCCATCGCGCCGATATAGACCCCGGCTTTCCCCGTAATGAACAGCTCCTGCTGGTCCGTCTTGCTGGTAATCGGAAAATCTTCATTCACCAGTCCTTCGCTATGCAGCTTCTTAAAGAATCTCATCGTTTCCATATACTGCGGAAAGACGAATTCCGGCTGCAACGAATCGTTGTACCATCCCCAACGATTCGGCGTTCCGTAGTAGGAGCTGATCGTCTTGAAAGCCCCGTAAATCAAGTCGTTGCGGTCCGTTAACCCGATGGTATCATCGATGCCGTTGTTGTCCGGATCGTTAAATGTAAACCCTTTCAGCATTTCGTATAAATCGTCAAGCGTTTCCGGCGCCGGAAGCCCCAGCCGATCCGCCCAATCCTTCCGGTAAATGATGCCCGAGCGGGCCAAGGCACGCTCCTGATACAGGCTGTACAGCTTCCCGTCAATAGCGGTATTCCTTAAAACCTCGGGCTTCAATCGCTTTAAATTCGGATAGCCGTCAAGGTACGGGCCGATTTCCCAGAACAGCCCGCTTCGTATTTCATCCCTGAAGTAGGACAAGGATGCGGCATTCTTGAGATAGAGGACTTGCGGCAAGGTCCCTGTCGCAAGCGCTGCAAACACTTTTTCATCATAACTGCCGTCCGGCACCCACTGGATGTCCAGCTGAACGCCCGTTTTTTCCTCGATCTCTTTCTCGATCCGATCGGATGGAATCTCGGTGGTGTGCAGGTTGGCCATCATCGAAATGCGGGTACTGCGTTCAAAAGACGCATTTCCGCCATCCGCCCCCGATGAGCGGGCCATGGTGATGCAAGCAGCCGATACCAATAGGATAGCGAGCGTAAGCATAACATAGTTTGACAGACGGGTCATCAATCCGTTCTACCTCCGTTCCCCCATGTTTCTTGCGGATCCCAGCTGACTGAGACGATCATATCATATGTACATCTTTTTTTATGACAAACCAGGATGATCAAATCCAGTGATTATTCATTTTGAAATGATTATTGAATGTAACGGGGGTTGCCCATACAATGATTATACACTTTGTTAAACAGGAAGGTGTACCTATTGCATCCAAAAAGTAGCTTTTATTCTAAAATGGTCCTGTTCGGCTGCTTCATCAGCATCATTCCTCTTGTGGCCCTCGGCTTCTTCTCGTTCATGAAATCATCCACCTCCGTGCAAAACCATGTCAACAGCAGCAACATCCAGATCATGAATCAAACGAACAGCAATCTTGAACAGGTGCTGAGGACCGTAGACTATACACTGAATTACGTCATCAATTCCAACATGCTGCAAAGCGCCTTATATCGTCCCCTGTCCTATTATGACTTCCAGCTGTATAACAAGCTGAGAGAAGAGATGAGTCTGCTGCAGTCTCCCGAAACCAAAGTAACGGACGTCATTCTTGCGAATGCGACAAGCAACTGGCTGATCAATAACCGGGGCATGTACGAATTTAATGAATACGCTTCCAAAGAGACGCTCCTGAAGCTTCTCGAGCTGCAAGGAAACTCCAATTGGATGATGCTGGAGACCGAATCCCTCGGCTCCAGCGATACGCTCAGTTATGCCTGCCCCTATACGATCGCCCTTGTGAAGAAAATGCCGCTCTCCTCCTCCAGCGCCCGGGGCGTCGCCCTTGCCACCATTCCCAGCTGCAGTCTTGCCGCCATGATGGACAGCCCTTCCGAATCCCGGGAGGTCATGGTGCTGGACCACAATTACCGGATCGTTGTGCATCCGGAGCAAGGGAAACTGGGACTATATCTGACCGATACCGGGTATGCGGAGGCGGAGCTGGACCATTTTGACAGCAAATCGGGGCAGTTCGAGACGAAGATCGACAACAGGCAAGTGTCGGTTACGTACGTGCGTTCCGATTTTAACGGCTGGCTGTATGCCTCCTTCACCGAAATGTCCGCCATCACGAAGGAGTCCCGTTCCATCGGCTGGTTCACGCTGTATATCTGCCTGCTGATGATCGGTTTCAGCGTCCTGATTGTATGGCTTGGAACGCGGAAGATGTATACGCCGATCCGTCACATTTTCGAAAATATCGTGGAGCGTCTCCCAGAAATCCAAGCGAACAAAAAGAACGAGCTGCAAGTCATCGACGAACATATCCGGGATATGTTCAATTCGAATACCAAGCTCCGCAGCGAGCTTCGGCAGACGAGCCAGCAGGTGCGCACCTTTTTCCTCCATAAACTGTTCCTGGGCAAGATCAATCCGCCCGAAGCGATGGAACAGATCGAGATGTTCGGCTTCAAGGAGCAAGTATCCGCATGGGAACAGCTGGCGGTCTTCACCCTCCAGATCGACATGCTGGACGAAACCCGCTATGAACGCAAAGACCGGGATTTGCTGCTGTTTGCCGTCAACAATATCATCGAGGAGATGATCCCCTCCTCCCACCGGCTCCCCTCCGTCATTATCGACCTTACGCAGGTTACGCTCATCGGACGAGGCGGCATCACGCCTGAGGCATTCAACGATTATGTGTATACCCTATCGGAGGAGATCCAGAAGACGATGCGAAGTTTCCTGGACCTGGAGGTCAGCATCGGCATCAGCCTGCCTTACGACAACCTGTCCAAAACGTCGCGCGCTTACCAGGAAGGGCTTGAAGCCCTGAAACACCGCATCAAGCTGGGAACCGGCGTCATCGTCCCTTATTTCAGCCTGAACTCCGGCAAGCATACCCGGGTCTACTTCTACCCGATGCAGGTGGAGAACGAGCTGATCGATGCCATCAAGCTGGCTGACGAGGAACGGGCCGTGGAGCTTCTGAGGCAGTGGCTGGACGAGGTGTTTCGCAAGGACCGGACGCCGCATGAGTATCAAATCTCGCTCATCCGGCTGTTGAATGACCTGATGATCGTGATGCAGGAGAACGGGATCATGCTGGAGCAGCTTGACATCCGGGACAGCTCCCTCGTGGAGGAGCTTCTTCGGCTCTACACCAATCCCGATATCGAGAGCTGGTTCAAATCCCGGATCATCCGGCCGATGGTGAGTGTGTTCAGGGATCGCCAGGACTCTCAATACCAGAACCTCTCCGAGCAGATGATCGAGATGATTCGCAAGGAATTCGACCGCAACATTACGCTTGAGGAATGTGCTTCGCGCCTCCATTACAACAATTTTTATCTAAGCAGCGTGTTCAAGAAAGAAACCAACATGTCCTTCAGCGAATACCTGTCCCAATACCGCTTCAAGATGTCCAAGAAATGGCTTGTCGAAACCGATATGCCCATTAAGGATATTGCGGAGAAGCTGAGTTACAACAATTCGCAGAACTTTATCCGGTCCTTCCGCAAGCTGGAGGGGATGACGCCCGGGCAATATCGCAGCAAATACAAAACCGGATCATAAGCCTTGTAAAACGGCATCAGATTACCAAAAAAGGTCACCTGTGTCCCGTACTTTTCCTAAGGATGAGCATCTACAATTAGAATAGTCACTTTTTGTGCCGATTGTTGATCATTTACGAAACCATCCCAAAAGGAGAATCTGTGCCATGATACGAGAAATGCAGGCCGATATCGTCATTCTCGGCGGCGGGACAGGAGGAACAGCCGCTGCGCTTGCCGCCGCCAAATCAGGAAAAACCGTCATCATGACCGAGGAAACGACTTGGATCGGGGGACAGCTGACCAGCCAGGCGGTTCCGCCCGACGAGCATCCGTGGATTGAATCCTTTGGCTGCACGCGCAGCTACCGGCAGTTCCGCGAAGGCGTCCGCCAGTACTATCGCGATTATTTTCCCATGACGCCCGAGGCCAGATCCTACGTGCAGTTGAATCCTGGCAGCGGCATCGTCAGCCGGCTGTGCCATGAGCCCCGCACGGCGCTCGCCGTGCTGCACCAAATGCTGGCCCCGTACATTCACAGCGGGCGGCTGACGATCCTGTATCAATATGCGGCGGAGTCTGCCGACGTTTCAGGGGATCGCGTGGACAGCGTAACCGTGCGTCATCTTGAAACCGAGGATCAAATCGTCCTCCGCGCCCCGTTCTTCGTGGATGCCACCGAGCTAGGGGATCTGCTTCCGCTGGCAGGCATCGAATATGTCACCGGTGCGGAGTCCAAATCCCAGACAGGGGAGCCGCACGCCGTCGACGGCGATCCGCTGCCGCAGGACATGCAGGGCTTTACGTATTGTTTTGCCGTCGACTATCTGGAGGGTGAAGACCATACGATTGAGAAGCCCGCGCTTTATGATTTTTGGCGGGAGTATAAACCCGATTTCTGGCCGGATAAGCTGTTAAGCCTGACCGCCGTCAAGCCGTCGACGAATGAGCCGGTCGAGTATGAGATTTTCCCGGGACACGGCAAGTTCCCGCTTTATCAATACCGTCAAATCCTGGACCCGAAGCATTTTGCCGAAGGTACGTTCGACAGTTCGGTGTCGCTAGTGAACTGGCCGCAGAACGACTACTGGCTGGGTTCCATTATCGATGTGCCGAAGGAAGAGGCCGACCATCATATTGATCAAGCCAAACAGCTCAGCTTGTCCCTGCTGTACTGGCTTCAAACCGAGGTGCCCCGGCCGGATGGCGGACAGGGTTATCCCGGACTGCGTCTGCGTCCCGATGTGGTTGGAACGGAAGACGGAATGGCCATGTATCCTTACATCCGTGAGTCGAGAAGAATTCAGGCCGAGTTCACGGTCCTGGAACAGCATGTGGCAACCGAATCGCGCCCTGACGGCGTTGCCGAAACGTTCCACGATTCCGTCGGTATCGGCTGTTACCGGATCGATTTGCACCCGAGCACGGGTGAGCGTCCTTACATTGATATCTCTTCCCTGCCATTCCAAATTCCGCTGGGCAGCTTAATACCGAAGCGGGTGAAGAATGTGCTGGCGGCCAGCAAAAACATCGGGGTCACCCACATTACGAACGGCTGCTACCGGCTGCATCCCGTAGAATGGAACATCGGCGAGGCCGCCGGATACTGCATCAGCCATTGCCTGGATCATGACATTTTGCCGACGGATGTTCGGAACGACGAAGAAAGACTGGCCAGCTTCCAGCAAAAGCTCGTAAGCGAAGGCATCGAGCTGGCATGGCCGGCACTCCGGCCCGTCTGATCCGCTGCCGCTATAGAACCGCTGCCAAAACCAGCTCAAGGACAACGCCCTGAGCTGGTTTTGTTGTTTCCTTCCCTTTTATAACTCATCAGCCGTTACGTATTGAATCTGCTCGGGGAAATGGCGATCCATGCTGCACACCGACAGCTTGTACCCTTCTTCCAGCGCGTATTGCTTAAAATAGTAGGTTCCTCCGTTCTCGCCAACCACGGGTGCCCACTCCCATTCAACGCCTTGCCGCTTCATTACAAAAGAATCCAGCGGCAAATGCAAGCCTTTGCCAACGGCCTTGATGTAGCTTTCTTTTAGCGTCCATAAATCAAAGAAGCGGGAAAGCCGTTCGGATGGAGGGCAGTTAAGCAGCGCGTTAAACTCGGTTTTATGGAAATAACGTTTGGCGATATCCATATCGATGTTCTCCATTTTCTCGACGTCGATCCCGACCGGCTCATAGCCGACGGCGCACACGACCCACTGCCCGGAATGGGAGACGTTAAAATGCAGGTTATCATGATCCTTCAAGAATGGTTTGCCGTAAGCGTTTCTGATGATTTCCATATTCGTCCGTTCTCGTCCCAGCTTATCCCGAAGCATGCGATGGGCCAAGGCATCGCCAAGCACCGAACGCTGGTAATCGCTCGCCCTTCTGAACTTGGACACATACTCCTGTCGATCAGGGGACAGCGTCTGGAACAAGGCCCGAAACGTTTCGTCGCGGATATGATCCGAATTCCGGATCGCGTAGACCTCCACAGCGCTAGGCTGATTCTCATTAAAAGTGTCCATAACTCCGCCCTTTCTCTAAACATAGTCCCGTGTTCACTTCGATATGTACGTACCGTTCCCCTGCTTCTTTCCGCCCTCCTGCTGCCTTATCTTCATATACGGGGGAAGGAATGATCATTGACAACGGAAAGACCACCCTACCATAATGGAGAAAATTATCGTTTAAATGAAGGTGGGGGTTCGATTGGACACGCAATCGGTTTTGGATCAAGCGGTGGACTTGTTTACGGAGGAGTTGGGCAGCCATTTGGTCGGCGTTTACTTGCATGGTTCCTTGGCTATGGGCTGTTTCAACCCGGAAGCAAGCGACGTGGATCTGCTGGTCGTGGCAGCAAGGCAGCCGTCCCGGGATCAATTGAGGCGGCTTGCCAACAAACTCATAGCCCTCCACGATGGAATGGCCAATCAGCAGGGATTGGAACTGAGCCTGGTCCTGGAGTCCAGTCTTCGGGAGCTCGTCTATCCGCCATCATTCGAATTCCACTACTCCGCCTTCCATCGCGAGAGGTATCTGGCCGATGACGATTACCTATGCGGCGGATTCCAAGATGCGGACCTGGCCGCCCATTATACCGTGATCTATCATCGGGGCATTGCACTGTACGGCAAACCCGTTCGCGAGGTCTTCCCGCCCGTGGACCGATCCTATTACGTTCAAGCCGTCCTCGAGGATGTAGAGAGTGCGGTACAGGATATTACCGCCTCTCCTGTGTATTACACGCTGAACCTTTGCCGGGTGCTGTACTATCTGAGGGAAGGCGTGGTGTCCTCCAAAAAAGAAGGAGGCGAATGGGGGCTTCGCGCACTTCCCTCGCAGTATCATCCGATGATCGAGCATGCCCTGCATCAATATACCGGTGGAGCCGGGAAACCCGCGGAATCCACATCGGAAGGACTCATCGCGTTTGCCGGCGACATGCTGGAGCGAATCCGAAAGGCTTTATGATTGACGAGGATGCTCATCATGACTTAAATCCAAAAGGTGCTTAATACAATAACCAACAGAATAAACAATACCAGAACAATGCCTACCGAAGTTCCGTATCCGCCGCCGTAGCAGCATTTATCGTAGCTCATCGATATAAACCTCCTTGTGTGATGGTATGGTACAGTTTATGTAAACGGATGCCCTTAGACAGGGCATTTCGGCAATGATGATCAGAATGTGCATGAGTCTAATTTCCATGCCATGCCTTCTGCACGCACGAAGCAGGGTTCGGTACATCCGCTTACCTCCTATTTATTGGAACTTTGTATAGATTCCTGCGTAATATTGACTTTAAGGAGCTAATCTCATTCTGAAGCGAGGTGCTTAATATGAAAAAGTTCAGGTTTGGAAGATCCCGTATCGAAAACTGGGCAAACATCCTTACCCTCATCACTGATACCGTGTTATATATCCCGCGACTGATGATGAAGCTATTCAACTGATGGCTGGGTCAGTAGCCGCAGCGATGCACTAATATTTTTATTTAGAAAGGCTATTCCTTTCTCACGATCAAACAGGGGGTAATCGGATGAAGATGATACTCAAACTGTATTCGGAATATTTAATTATCCCGCGTCCTTTTCGTTTATTGGTTCTGTGGGGTTGGATCATTTTATTTATGGCTGTTGGAATTAGATTGAATTGGTTCTTCTAGGAGAGTTTCTTATGGATAAATTAACGATCATAATGGTTAAGTCTCTGGCCGTTGTTATATTCATCCTTCTATTTATCGGTGTTTTCTTGCTCGGCAGATTCGTCGGTAACGCAACTCCTTGGTACGTAACAACCTCCTTACTGATACTGTTGATTGTTAGATGGGTTTACTTAAGAATAAAAAATAACACTGACGATACGGATCGATAATGATCTATCCGTATTCAATAGATCGTTGCTTATGCGCAACGCCCTGGTACATAACAAAAACCCGTTCGATAGAATCGAACGGGTCTTTGGCTTTAACGGTTAATAAATTCAGCCATTTGCAGCATTCTGGTTAATACGACCGCTCCTTCAGCACGGGTAGAATGTGCCTTTGGAACGAACTTGTCAGAAGAACGTCCCTCCATCAGACCTGAATGGACGATGGCCGACACGGCCTCTTCGGACCAGGATGCGATGCGGTCACGATCTTTGAACCCTTCCAATATGGAGCCGGAGTCTCCTGTCTCCAGATCCTTGCCGGCAAGCTTCAGCGCCCGGAGCAGCAAGACACTCATCTGCTCACGGGTAATCTCCTCGTCCGGACGGAATGTGCCATTGCTGAAGCCTTCGATCAGCCCACTCTCCACAGCCGTAGCGACAGCGGACGCAAACCAATCGTTTGCCTTTACGTCCTGGAAGCCCGTGTCGGCTCCCTGATCCTTCAACCCGAGCGCACGGACGAGCATGGCCGTGAACTGCGCTCTCGTGATCGGCTCGTTCGGACCAAAACGCGTATCGCTCAGTCCTTCAATCAATTTTTTCGAGGCCAGCAGCGATACGTCCTCGCGGGCCCAATGACTGCTTAAATCCTCAAATGTCTTCGCATGGGAGACAACGGAATAAACACCGCTCTCCCTCCATTTGAACTCCGCTTGGGAGATACCGTTCGATGTGCGAATGAGCGCCGGTACGAAGACCAGCTTCCCGGAAGCCGGATCCATCCGCAGCACCGTCGTTTGGGATGGACTGGCGACACGGGATAGAACCTTCGTAAACTTAGCGTAAGGCCCTTTCAGTGCCGGAAGTGTCGACAACTTGTCACCTTGTTTCCAAGCCAAGGTTATGGCAAGCGATGCATCCAGCATGGAGGCTCCCTCCTCCAGTGCTGCCTTCATCCGGTCCTCTTCTTCTTTCGAAGCAAACCCGACGCGGATCTGCAAGCTTTCCGCCGTCCCTCGCTGCTGCAGAGCTTCCGTCAGCGACTGGAGCGGTATTTCCAATCGCCCTTGGGAGGATTCCAACACGATGGAGCCCCCCGGCAGGTCTTTCACGGCGGCGCTCAGCCCTTGAACCGGCAAGTGAAGAATGACGGAATCCGAAGCGTCGGTCACCGAATACGTAAGCAAGCGTGAAGCCGCCGGCAGCTTGCTAAGCCGTGCCACATCATCGAGCAAAGACTTCTCGTTTGCATCCGCTATGATGACCGTCCTGCCGTCCGGTGCCGTCTCTTTCTTGATGTTCAAGCGCTCGGGTTCGGTCGGTTTTGGAGGGGGCGGCGGCGTTCCTCCACCAGGTGAACCGGATCCTCCGCCCGGATTTCCCGGATCGGATCCGCCGTCTCCCGTAGAAGTCCGGATGACCTCAAACGTCTTGCTGTTTGTTTTGAAGTCGTCAACGAATACGTCTACGGTGATCGAATTGGCGCCCGTTTGCAGCGGCACGTTCGCTGTAAATTCACCTTTCGCCGACAGGGTCGCATCGGCACCGTTCACTTTCACGGCCGCTTGGCCGGGTCCGAGAACTTCGACCAGCCCTGTCAACGCAAGCTGGCTGGCGCGCGTTTCCTTGCCTTCGTCGTCCATCAGCCCGCTTAATACGGCCGAACGAACCTGGTCGCCCGTATTGTAAGCATTGGCCACGAGCTGACGAAGCGTTCTTGTGCCTGACGGATCCAGAGCGGAAATAACAAAACCTCCCGCAGGTATGACGCTGTTATTCTCTTCCGGGGCTCCCCAGCTCCAGTTGATCGCTTGGTTCCGGTTGACTACTCGCGTCACGTGACCCGTGTTATCCACAACCACTTCAACCCCGAAGCGGTTCGTGCCCGTGGAGTATCCGAAGGCTTCCGTCATCACGTTGACGTTGCCCTCGATCCGGTTGATATTATAGAAATTGCCTTCAAGGAACGAATCCGGGCTTCCCGGCAAGCTCATGCCGAGCTGGTAGTCCTTCACCCACTCCTTATCTTGGAGAGCGGCAGCCGCGATCGGCCAGTTGACCTGGGATGCGTCAAACAGCATCAGGCCGTTCGTGGACTTCAGCCCCGCCTGGAATACTTCGCGCTGGACGGCCGGCGCCTGCACGTTGTTCATGGCAATGCCTGCATACAGCGGAATTTCCCCGTTCGTTACGATATTGCCGAGCGTAATGTATTTCTGGATTTCCTGACTGGTGGTCTGATAAGCTCCGATCATCAGAAAATCCAAATACTCGATGTATCCGGTTTGGTAATATTCCTCCGTATACACCGATTCGTCCGGCATGCCGAGTGCGGGATTGAACCGGAAGTTCTTGCTGCCCCAGTTGACGCCGTTTAGATAATACGTCTCATACCAGGATCCTACATAAGAGGATACCTCGATCTTTCTGCCTTCTGAGACTTCATAGGAATCCACCAGCGCCTTCACTTCGCCGAAGAAGCTCTGAATCGTGCCCGAGCGGAATTCCCACCAGTCCTGAATCAGCGGACCGTATACCCTTACATTGTTTTCATAGGAGAAGATATCGTTTGGCCAATTGTCAAGTTGCTTGCCCCGGGCCTGCAAAAACTGCTCGAACTTCACGCGGGTTTCGTCGCTGAAATCGGCCCCTTCGTTGTCATACCGGCTTCGGTCATGGACAACCCCGTCCACGTCGTAGTTCTTGATGATTTCCTCGAACGTTCTAAGCTGATAATCGCGGACCTCGTCATTGGACGGATTGACAAAGGCAACCAGGCCCTGCTTTTTGCTTTCGCGCAGACGCTTGATCTCGCCGTTATTTTCAGGGAAATACACGCGTTCTTCCCAGTCGAGGTGGTCGTTCAGAACCGCATACTCGTTATGTGCGATCGATCCTTCGGCAAACACGTTGATTGCCGCATGAATCTCTAATCCCAGGGCATGACCATGGTCTATGAACTCCTGCAGCAGGTCCAGATCCGGACTTGCCCCCGCCTTTTCGGGTGCTTTGATCTCGCTGACGTAAGGTCTGCCCGTCAAATCGTTCTTTTTGTACGAAACATAGCCTTCAACGCCCTTCACGTCAAACGCGACCGAAGTCACGCCCGTTTCCTTGGCTTTTTGCAGAAATGCCAAAACATCCTCGCTGGTTTTGAACTTTCTCGCATTGGATGCCTGGTCCACCCAGAGAATGACTTCTTTTTCCGGAGAAAAACCAGGTCTGGCAAACACGGCCAAATGACGCACATCCTGCTCGATGTCATTCTTCATCACTTTCACTTCGATATAGTTGGTGCCGTTCGTTAACGTAAAATTGTGATTGAAGGTGCCATCCGCTTCAAACGGAATCTCGTTCCCGTTCACCAGCAGCTTGATCGCCGCGACATCGTCCATGTTGTCGATACGCCCCGTAATGGCGGTGCTGCCTTCCGTTACGGTGTACATCGTCTGGTTATCCAGCGTGAGCCGTGCAATGAGGCCGTTGCCGCTCATGATGTCGCGTACCTGAACCACTTCCCCGTTCTTGCGCAGCTTGATCATGTCGCCGACCTTAAAGTTCTCGGCCAAATACCGCTTGATGTTGTTGCCTGCATAGCTGTTGTCCTGTGCCATCAGCACATAACCGCCTTCGGGTATTTCAAGATCGGTCGGTCCGGTCCATACCGGAGGCTTGCCGTTGATCGAAGGATTGACCACCAGCAATACGCGGTTGTTGGCATCCACCTGCACGGCCACATTAGTCTGGGGAATCGTGATGGAGCTGCCGTAATCTCTCGTAAAAACCGCCACGATGTTCGGCACGCCCGTGACATCCTTATCGACGTAATCCAGCTTTTTGCGCGGACCTTCGATGTCGATCGTAATATCCTTCGGGGCCGCCTCGACTTCAATATAATCCTGGTTCTCGATCGGTTCGTACACGATGTTCAGCGTTTGGACGGCCAATTCGCCATCTCCCTTAAACAGCTTTACCTCAGCCGCGTTCGGGCCCGGTTCCAAATACACATTCGTGCGGAACACGCCATCCGCCGTAAGCGCCGTTTCATCGCCATTGACGGTCACGCTTAAATCCAGGTCCGCGGCATAGTTCGCCACAAAACCCGCAATCTCAATGACCGGGATATCCACGGTCGCATCGTTTGGCGTAAGCAGATGCAGCTCCGGCGGCAGCGGATCCGGCCCTGGCCCTGGCTGATCCGGCAGGAAATCGGCTGCTTTCACTTCGACGCCCGCGCGCATCAGCTTCACCGAATCTCCTGTTTTGTTTTGATTAAAGAGAGGCTTTTGAAAAGCGGATTGCTCCCACGGAAGCGTCCCGCCGGCCACGACAACATAACCGCCGGCCGGAATCGGCAGCAGCGTGCCCGGATCCCAGGCAGTCGGAGGATCGTCTTTCGGTCCGAGAATGTCCAGCACTTGACCGCCGGCATCCACCGAGACCGCGACATGAAGCGTGGGTACCCATACCTCATCGGTGTACACGGAGCCCGTAACCGAAGCGCCGCTCGTGTACAGCGCCAAGTAGTCATTTTTGCTCTCCAGCGCGTCGCCTGCCACGTTGATATCCGTGAATTCCAGACTGTTTCCGCCTTGGGAGACCAGCGTAACCGGTTCGGGAACCGCGCTTTGAGCCGGGGCAATTTCGTTATCCGCGAACGCGGAAGAACCAATCGGCACGATGAGCGATACGATCAGCGACAAACTGAGGAGCAGCGCGATCCGCCTGCGAAATAAACGATACATCAAGGAATACCACCCTTCTTTTATTCAGAATGAACGATCACGTGAATATAAATTCAACAGTCACCCCCTTTACGAATTTTGAAAAAGCAGCTGCTTGCGCAGACTGCTTTTTCGTTTAGGTCATTTACTTCGTGGATTGAAACCATTCATTTGCTGCGGTCACCATATCGGCTCCACCTTCGGCTCTCCATTGAGCCAGGAATTGATCGTAAGCATCAATCGGCTTCGCTCCGGAAATGAATTGCAGCACGTTGTCATCGAGCATGGTCGTCAATTTCAGCAGGTTTTTGGATACGGCTTCAATCGGCGGTGCCGTTGACATCGGATCCACAACGATGATGCCTTCGGCATTCTTCTGGAAGGCTTCGAAATGCGCTTGCAGAATCGGATCTTTACGTACGCGTGCCTGCCAGTAGATCGGGTATTTCTCTTCGTCTACCCCTGTCAGGAAGCTGCTTGCATTACTCAATTCATCATTGAAAATCGGCAGAATCGGATAGTATTTTTCGTCTTTCACTTCATAGTGGACGCCTTCTTTACCCAGCGCGATGCCTTTGAAGGTCTCCGGCTCCATCTTCGCGTTCAGGAACTCCATGGCGGCTTCCTTGTTCTTCGAGGATTTCAGGATGGCTACATACCAAGTGGTGTTCGCTTTCGCTCCGACCACGGCTTTGCCGTCCTTGCCTTTCAGATAAGGAATGATGGACGTTTTGGCATCCGGGAAGTTTTTCTCCAGTGCGGCAATCGTCGTGCCTGCGTTCCACCATGCCAGCTTATACATCGCCGCATTGCCGCCCGAGAATTTCTCGATGGACTTTTGCGCGGTATTGATCGGCGTTTCGGTGTCCAGCAGACCCTCTTTGTACAGTTTGTTCATAAAGGTGATGTATTCTTTCATTTCCGGCTGCTCGGCACGATGCACCAGCTTGCCGTCAACCTCTTTCCAATCGGTCAAAATGCCGAATGTCGTTGCGATGTCGCCATACAGGGAATCCTTGCTCATGGTGAGCGGAATGACTTTTTTCTTCTCTTTGATCGTTTTGAGCACATTATATAGCTCATCGGCGGTCGTAGGCGTGGCCAGCCCTAATTCATCCATCCAATCCTGTCTGACCACAAGTTCCTCCCCGATGCTTACGCCGGCTCCGGTTTCAGGAATGCCGAAAATCTTGCCGTCGATCGTTGCACTGCCGAAGGATTCCTGTTTAATGGACTGCTTAATATAGTTGCCGTGGGATTCCAACAGCTCATCGATCGGCTCGAGCGCACCCGCAGAGGCCAGATTGTAGAACTGGGCCGCATTCAATTTCACCAGATCATAGTTATCTTTGCTGGACACGAGCAGGTTCAGCTTCTCGTCCGCGTTCTCGGCCGGCAGCAGCTCGTATTCTACGTTGAACCCGGTTCTTTCCTGGATGTACTTGGCCACGTATTCGGTCTTCGGATCAAACAATCCATATTGCATGATCATGCGCAGCCCTGGTTTTTCAGCCGTTGTGTCTTTGTTCCCGTCGTCTTTCGGGGTGCTTGCCGGTGTGTCCGATGGCTGAGCCGCCGGCGTGTTCGTCGTGCCGCCTCCCCCGCCGCCGCAGCCGGACAGCGCCAGCGTGAATCCGAGAATCCCGGCTAGTACCGCGGATTTTTTAATCTTGATCATGGATAACCCTCCTTGTGATTGAGAAATTCAATGAATTCTGCCAGCTGAGCAATACGAAGCGCATCACCACCTTTAAGATCCCCCCCACAAAGTGGGGCCTTGCTCCGAAGTCCATTCAGGTTCTTTGTGGGGCCCCCGGAAATTATAACTTCTATAATGTTAAGAAAAACGTCTATCGATCTATCGATGTACTCTCAAAGAAGACAGACCGCGTTTAGCGGTAGTTTTTCTTGCGATACCAGGCTGCAGATCCCTCCAATGTTTATACTTTCTGATATCTTCAGAAAACCTGATGACCCTAACCTTTAACCGAACCCACCAGCACGCCTTTGACAAAATACTTTTGCAGGAACGGATACACCAGCAGAATCGGGATCGTTGCCAGCAGAATCGACGAAGCTTGTATGGACTGCGGCGTTGCGTTGATCGCGGCGTCGACATTGTCCTTCAGGAAATCCCCGCTGGACGAAACCAGCAGTTCCTTCAGGTACAGCTGCATCGGTTTGATCGCCGGATCGGTAATGTAGATCATCGCTGCAAAATAGTCGTTCCAGAAAGCGACCGCAAAGAACAATCCGATTGTTGCCATGACGGGGAGCGAGAGCGGCACGATGACCGAAACCAAAATGCGGATGTTCCCCGCGCCGTCCAGCTTGGCGGATTCCTCCAGCTCATCCGGAAGACCCTCGAAATAGTTTTTGATGATCAGCATGTTGTACACGTTCACCATCGCCGGCAGGAATAACACCGGGAAGGAGTTCACCAGATTCAAATTCTGCATGAGCAGGTAAGTCGGAATCAGTCCGCCGCTGAAGAGCATCGTGAATACGAAGATCAACAGAAGGCCTTTCCGTCCGCGAAGCCGGTATTTGGACAACGGATAAGCCGTCAGCGTGGTCAAAAACAAGCTGCAAGCCGTTCCGACGATCGTCAGTAAGATGGACACCTTGAGCGAATTCAAGAACATGGAATCCTGCAGCACGTACTTGTACGTTTCGAATTGAACCCCGACCGGGAGCAGCCCAACCTGACCCGATATGACGGCTCCCTCGCTGCTCAGGGATTTCGCGATCAGGTTCATGAAAGGCAGCAAGGTCGTTAAACCCATCACGATGAAGAACGTATAATTAAATACCGAGAAGCATTTTTCCGAGAACGACGTTTTGATGACACCTCGGGTGGTGTTTGTTCCTTCCAAAGCTTTTTTGTGATCCATTTGTGCCACCCTTTCTTTACCAGATCCCGCGCTGTAAGTATTTTCTGCTCATGGCATTACCGAGAATGACCAACGTGAACGATATCACCGCTTCGAACAAGCCGACCGCGGTCGAGAAGCTATAGTCCTGGTTCCCTAAGCCTTGCCTGTAAACATAGGTACCAATGACATCCGACACCTGGTACACCACCGGGTTGTACATGACCAGAATCTGCTCGGTTCCCGCTTCCAGCACATTCCCCAGCCGCAGGATAAACATCAGGACAATGATTGGAGCAATCCCCGGCAGCGTGATATGCCACAGCTGCTTCCAGCGTCCGGCACCGTCAATCTTCGCCGCTTCATACAGCATCGGATCGATCATTGTAAACGCTGCCAAATATACGATGGTGCTCCAGCCCGTTTCCTTCCAGCCCGCCGACGTGATCAGCACGCTCCGGAACACGCTGTTATCCAGGAAGAACGCAATCTGCTCCATGCCCAGAGACACCAGCAATTTGTTGACGATTCCTCCATTCGTCGACAGCAAATCGATAAACAATCCGCCAACGATGACCCAGGACAGGAAATGCGGAAGATAGATGACGGTTTGCACCGTGCGTTTAAATACCATATGCCTCAGCTCATTGAGCATCAGTGCGATAATGATAGGGAGCGGAAACAAGATCACGATTTTCAGGAAGCTGATGATGACCGTATTTTTGAATACCTGAGCAAAATCCGGCGACGTGAACAGCTTCTCGAAATGCTTCCATCCTACCCACGGGCTGTCGGCAAATCCGGTGAAGATGTTGAAATCCTTAAATGCGATCGTGATCCCGTACATCGGCGTGTACTTGAACAGTAAAATGAACAAAATGCCCGGCACGAGCAGCAGATAAAGATCCCACTCTTTCCATATGTCGGACCCTAAACGGCCCCAATACCCTCGTTTTGGCTTCATCTCTCTATGCGGTGCGGGCGATGGTTCTAGCGTGGGTTTCATCGACTCGTCTCCCCCTTTCTATTGATTCAATCTCCTTGGTTACTACAAATTGTAATTCCCTGCGCAGGGACTGAGTAGGCGAGGATCATTACTATTTATGGTAATATGATGTTGTGTTGGGGCACGGACGTCAGTAATTATGCCATGGGGTTGCGGTGGGTGTTTCATGGGATGTTAACTTGTGACGATCGGCGAACCGTTGGCAACGAAATTCATAACTGGATTTCAAAGCATACGCTATTTGAACCCCTAGGAGCCTTTAACCCACATCAAAAAAAGAGGATTGTTCATCACTCCGCATGCGGATTGTTCTTCCAATCCCTGTTACCCCCAGATTTCTTCCGAATGGATAGATAATGTAGAAATCCGGTGATAAAGGGGACCGCTGCCGCTTCTCCAGAACAATTCCGCCTGCTCCGTTGAAGCCGTTTCAATCATGGCGTTGGCATTCGAAATACGGCAATGCCGTGCTTCGTCGCCAAGCGAGGCCTCCTCTGCTCTGCGCCGAGCTTGGCCTCCCTAGCCTCAACCATTCTGCGCGGGTGATTACTTCCGCCCTGCCGATGGTTGGGGCTGGGGGTAAACGCAAACGAGCCGTTCGGGATGTATGCCCCGAACGGCTCGTTTGCTTGGTTTATGTAACTGCGCACGCTCTGCTGCGCTGCGTTTTGCCCCCTCCCCCCATCCTCATTGGGGGAGGATGGGGGACCCTCGCGTACCAGCGGAGTGGACGAATCGATTCCGAAAAGCGAAGTGGTCGCCCGAAAGTTTTCCAACGGAAAACTCGCATCGAAAGCATTGACTGTAGCCGAATTTCTTCCTCTGCAACATTCATTCCAGGAAATTTGGCGACAACAGCGATTGAAAGAACGATACGGCTGCGCAGCGGGCTTCCACATCTCTCCCTTCCCCGACCAATTTGGAGAGGATATGGAGGGGGTTGCCCCACATGAACCAGCGGAGAGGGCGAATCGATTCCGGAAAAGCGTTAGCGCTCGCCCGAAAGTTTTCCAACGGAAAACTCGCATCGAAAGCATTGACTAGAGCCGAATTTCTTCCTCTGCAACATTCATTCCAGGAAATTTGGCGACAACAGCGATTGAAAGAACGATACGGCCGCGCAGCGGGCTTTCACATGTGTGCAGCAGTGTCGTACGGCCTCTCCCATATCCTTATCCCTTGAACTCCCCCGGGTTCACGCCCCAATACTTCCGAAACACCTTGGTGAAATAACTGACATCGCGGTACCCGACCAGCCGGGCTGCGTCGTATACCTTGAGACCGTCCTGCAGCAGCGACTTGGCCCGCTCCATTTTGCGTTCCAGCACATATGCGGAGAAGACGACCCCCATTTCCTGCTTGAACAGCCGGCTGAGGTAGGAAGAATTCACGTAAAGCCGGTCCGCTACCGTGTGCAGCGTAATTTCCTGGTCCATCTCCTCCTCGAGCAGGTTCAGAATGTCCTTTACCACCTGATTGCTTGTCGTTTTCCGCTGTTCGCCCATAAACGTGATGATATGCTTCACCGTTCGCTCCAGGAGCGACCAGGTTTGCATTTTGGTGCTCAGCAGCTTGACGTTGTGGAAATATTCGATATCGTCGCCGACGACTCTTTTAACCGTCCAGCCCTGCTTCTGGATCATGCGGGTAAAGAAGCTGTTCATGTAAAGCACCGCCTCCTGGAATTCGTCCGAGGATTCGGACCTCGAGAAGGCTTCCTCCCATAATCCCTTCAGCGCCTCCAGCGCCTTCGTTTCATCCGCCGTTTCCAGCGCGATCTCCAGCGTCTTCTCCAGGTTCTGCTGCACGATCACGCCCTGAATATCCCGCTGAAGCTGCTCCCGGTAAGGAATCGCGAGGTCGTGTCCATACACGACGCGCTCCTGGAGCGCCCGGCAAGCCTGCGCATACAAGAGGCTCATCTCCTCGATCGTCCCGATGGATGCACAAATGCCGGCGCTGGCCGTTATCTTCAGCACCTCCCTCGTTTGGGAGAGTAGCTTGGATACGTCCGCATTCAGCCGCAGCATGGCTTCCTTGGCATCCTGGCTTTCCTCCAGGATCAGGACCATCAGGAGCATATTGCCTGAATCCGACGTGATCCAAAGCGATGGATGGGACAGCAGCTCCTTGGCCAGGCACTGCATCGTAAACTGCAGCAGCTCGACATCCCCCCGCTGAAAGCGGGTCTCGCTCTCCGGCAAGGGGTCCAGATCCACCACTGCGACGGCGAAACGGTCATTCTCCTTCAATGAAATATATAATTCCCTGCCCTTGGTAAGGACGTCCTGTTTCGTATATTTGCCGCTGACCCATTGGATAAAAAAGAGATTTTGCAAATGCGGCAGATTGTCCTTCCATTTCTGCTCCAAAGCCGCCTTGCGCTGCCACTGCTCCAAGTCCTCCCGCAGCTGCTGCCTCGCTTCAAGCACCGCTTCGAGAATGTCTTCCTCGCCGGCGGGCTTCAATAAATATTTGGACACCCCGTATTCCAGCGCCAGCTGCGCAAATTCGAAGTTGTCATGTCCGCTCAGGATGATCATTTTCGTCAATCGGCTGATGTCCTGCCGGCTTCGCAGCTCGCCGAGGAGCGTCAGCCCGTCCATTTCAGGCATCTGCACATCGATCAGCATAATATCGGGTTTTTTTCGGCCAACCAGCTCAAGGGCCTCGATACCGTTGGACGCCATGCCCACAACTTCAATCCCATGCTTGTCCCATGGGATATTGTAAGCCAGTGCGTTGCGCAGCCGGGGTTCATCTTCCACGATCATGAGATTCATTCGGTTTGTTCCCCTTTCGAGCATCTCTATATAAGTGTCTGCTTCAGGTTAAATTCCTTGCAGCGATCCAGCGGGATGGAAATCGTGACGGTGGTGCCTTCCCCTGCCACGCTGTGTACCGTCAGATCCGCTTCTCTGCCATAATACAGCTTCATTCGGCCAAGCACGTTCCGAAGACCGAACAGATCCTTCACATGCTCTTCATCCTGGGAAGACGCGGGCACGCTGCGCGAACCCATCATCTCCAGCTCATGCTGGATGTAGCGCAGCCGCTCTTCGCTGATCCCGGGCCCGTTATCCTGTACGCTGATAACCACCGTATGCCCTTTTTCAATCCGGCTGGAGATGACCAGGCTCCCTCCGGAGGATTTGCCCTCCATGCCGTGAATGATGGCATTTTCCACCAAAGGCTGAAGCAGGAGCTTGAGAATCGGAACCCCCTTGCTCTCTTCCGAAATTTGATAATCCACGGTGAAATTGTCCATGAAACGAAGCTGCTGGATTCGTAGATAGTAGTGCAGGTGGGTAATGCTCTCCTCAATCGTAAAAACCTGCCTGCCCTTGTTCAGGCTCAACCGGAAAAACTTCGACAGGTTCATCACCATCTCGCTGATCTCATCCGCATCGTAGTTTTTGGCCGTCCAATAAATCGAATCGAGGGTGTTATACAGAAAATGCGGATTGATCTGGGATTGCAGGAACTTCAGCTCCGTTGTCGTCAATCGCAGCTGCTGCTCGTAATGATCCTCGATCAGATGCTTCTGCACGACAGCCATTTTGTTAAACGACTGGATGAGAAAACCGAATTCGTCCTTCCGCTTGGTGTCGACATGAATGTTCAGCTCTCCGCTGCTGAGCCGCTTCATCCCGCGCGACAATTTCAACACAGGCGAGGCAATCCCGCTGTACACCACCCATGAAATGATAATGGCCAGCAGGATGCTCAGCCCGATGATCGCAACCGTGAACAGGCGCAGCTGATCGGTCTCTTCGTACAGCTCGCTTTTCGGCTGAACCAACGCGAGGCGCCATGCGGAGTAATCCGAGTCAATCGCTACGGTCATATCCTTGTCGGAAATGTTATCCTCGTACATTCTGCCGGTCTCCACCACCACTTCTCCCTTTTCGTTCAATAGGGCGATACGGCTATTTTCAGAGGGTAGCAGCGTCTTGATGATATTTAACAGCTTGCTCTTGTTAAAGGACACCACAAGGAGATTCGACTGCCGCTCGCTGTTGTACAGGTCCATGGCCCGAATTAAGGAGACGCTGTCCGTATTCGTCATCTTGCCAAACGTAATGCCCTCCGCCACTGGGGATTCCGACATGACGTAGGAAATCCCCGTTCCGTTCCTCCGGGCAGCTTCGACCAGCCATTCTTGCTGCGTCTCGCCCGTCAGCTCTTTGACGCCGTAATTGGTAGAGATAATCCTATTGGACGCCTGATGATACACCGAAATTTGGGATACGAACCGGTTCACCGAAACGGAATTCAATAATTGTTCCAATATATCGGAGAAATCCACGATCGATTGAGGGGAGAAGTTCGTGCTGTTTTTGTTCAGCAGCTCATTCATTCCAGGGTCGCTTGCAATCAGGGTCGATATCTCCTCCACGTTTTGCAGCGCCAGATCAAAATGGTTCATCGCCGACGAAAGCGCCATCTCTGTCCGCTCGACCGCCTGTTCGTAGAGAATATCCCGGGACCGTTCAACGGCGAAGAGGCTGATAATGACCAGCGGCAGCAGGATCAGCAGAAAATAACCGGTCAAGCGGGCTTGAATGTTCTGCGAAAACCGATCCCGGATCCAGCGAAACAAGTCGATCACTCGGTCCCCCGCGCTCTTGGCCGCCAGCATTATTGTTTGGAGTACCATTCATTCACTTCCTTCGTGATTTCATCTCCCCCTTCTTCCTTCCAGGTCTTCACATAGTCGTCGAATGCGTCCAGCGGCTCAAGCCCCATGATGATTTTCGTGAACACATCCTCCAGATTTTTAAGCTTCGTGTTGTATTTCGTCATCCCGGGGGTAGGAACTCCATAGAATGCATTCGGAATAATATGCTGATTGATCAGCTGCAGATTGTTGTACAGATTGAAGTCCCCGAGCGAGTCAAGCCGTTCCTTGAACAGCAATTGATCCGGCACGTCGACAAGGGATTGGTAAATGCCGCGGTATAAATGCTTGTCGTGCAGCGCGAAGTCCGTAACGATCGCCCCGTCCTCCCAGCGCCAGATTTCGTTCTCGAAGCCGAGCTTCAGCGTCTTGTAGTCGCTGGCAATGAAGTCCAGAAACCGGATTACTTCGGCAGCCTTCTCCGATTCGGCCGGTATGACGTTATAACCTCGTATGATGTCCTTCCCTTCAACGCCTTTAAATCCGTCCGGTCCCGTCGGATACGGAAGCGGCATCCATTCGGCCTCGGGGTCCTTGCTCATATTGGCCGCAATCGGTCCGCGCGTATCGTACCAAGCCGCGGAGAACAGGCCGACCGTGCCGTTTTCTATTTTTTCGAACAGATTGTTTTGCAGGTTTAAAGGAAATTCCCGATCGAGCAGGTTCTCCTGATACAGCTTGGCAAAAAAGGCGAGGGCTTCCTTCGTTTCCGGCAGAATGCTTCCGTTCACCAGCTGCCCGTCCCGTTCAAACCACGTATTTCGCTGCGTGCCGAAAGCGCCGAAAAACGGCGAGGACCTTCCCAGGCTCGAGGTCAAGGTTAAACCGATCGTATCCTGGACGCCATTGCCGTCAGGATCATCCAGGGTGAAGGCACGAATGACTTCGTAATATTCCTCCAGCGTTTCGGGCGGCTCTAAGCCGAGCCGATCGAGCCAATCCTTCCGGACATACATCAATTCGGCTCCAGTCACCTCATTCAAGCTCGGAACCGCATAGATTTTACCGCCGTATCGGACCCGATCCCAGACCTCCGGCGGAATTTTTTCTTTCAGGTGGGGGCCGTACTCGTCGATTAATTCATCCAGCGGCATAAATGCCTTCTGCTTGACGTAATTGTCGAACCACACCGGCTCGTACGTATGGAGCATATCCGGCAAATTGCCCGAGGACATAATGACGTCGAGCTTCTCGTTGTATACCTCGGGCGGAGGAAGATTGACTCCGATCTCGAGCCCCGTACGCTCTTCGATGTAATTCAGGTACGGATTGTCATTCTCGTCCATTCCTGCAGGGAACGTCATCCCCAGACTGGAAATAACGATGTTGATGGATGCGCCCTTGGGGAGGTTCTCCGGCGGATTCTCCTCCTCCGAAGACCCCGGGCCGTTGCACCCGGCAGCAAAGAGCATCAAAATTACGCATACGGGAAGCAATAGAACGTTACCTTTAAGCAGCCTTGACACCCCTCGATCCCCATGTTGACTAAATTCATCATTACAGGCCTTGTTCTTCGGCATATGTCCTCACTCCCTCCAGCTAGTAAGCTAATATTACTATATAACGATGATGTCGTGAGTAAGATCACCTTAATAATCATTCTCCTAATCAAGCGCTGCTTCCTTCACCCCGGACAAAAAGAAAAAGCCGACCCTGGTCATTCCCGAACCAGGGTACGGCTATTCATGAAGCAAACAGCTTCTATTTCGGCTCCTCTTGGTCGCCGCCATCCTCCAGCAGCGGAACCTCTTTGCGCTGCTCTTCCGTTTGAACTTGAATCACTTCGAACGTACGGCCGCAGTGGGCGCAAAATTTGGCGTTCATGGCTGAACTGTTCCCGCACCCCCGGCATATTTTCTCATCCGTAAGGTTGGCAATCTGGAGCAGATTTTGCTCGATTTCGAAATTCAATTGATGAATCTTGGCCACGTAGCTTTGGATGCTCTCCTGATCAGGCGGCCACTTCCCTGCTTCGGTTGAAGCGAATACAACCTTGCCGATTTCCAGGAGCTGTTCGTCGATATCGCTTTTTTTGCCGTTGTTCTGCAGCTTTAAGCGATTGATCTCTACCAGCGTTTTCGCTTTGTTTCCGGCGTCCGATACACCGGCTTTAAATTTATCAAAAAAACTCAAAGCAAACTCTTCCCCTCTCTGTTCGCAAAATGGAACCCGTGTTTATTCTATTCCTTAAACGATATTCTCAGAATTTTATCATGCTCGGTATAGTTCACGCCAGCGCCCAGCCCCCGTGCGAACACCTGAATGGGAACATACGTCACGCCGTCCATCACTTTGGGAGCGACCGCAACGGTTTCCGATTTGCCATTATAGAAAACGGTTTTGCTTCCGATCGTGAGCGTGATTTTATGATTGCCTCTCTGCACGCCGATGCTGGCCGCATCGCGATTCCAGTTGACCTTAGCCCCCATGCCCTCCGCAATTTCTCGCAGCGGCACCAGGTTGATGTTGTTGTACACCAATGGCTCGCTATCAAATTTTACCACGCTGCCGTTGACGTAAACCTTAAGGCCGGACTTAGCATAAGCCGGAGTCGCGGGCTTCGGCGCTGCAGGCTTAGCTGTGCTCTTTTGCGATGATTTCGACTTAGGCGCGGATGGGGACGACTTGCTTCCGGAAGAGCTCCCACCGCCGTTATGATAATGATACTCGCCATATGACAGACCCCAGCGTTCGCAATTGGTTCGGCAGGTATGCCCTCCGTTGGCATCCGTTCGTCCCGGATGCGCAGATACGACAGAGCCGGATACAAGCAATAAAGCAAGGGTGCAGCCTATCCATTTTTTCTTCATGCCTAAATAACCCCCTGGTATAATATTCCTCTACTATTCTAGCATATTCTTATATAGCTGATTGATATATAGGGTTACATTATATAGAAGGTGAATTGTTATGAATTGTTACCAGGCCGACGTTCCTGCATTGTTTCACTTTCATCTCCCGCGTTTATTCGTTACATATAACAGATCCTTTTGTGCCACAATATTGCCAGAAAGGAATGAGAGCCCAATGAGCAAACAGAAACCTGAATTTGACGGTCAATTCCCCGGCGTGGACCCGATCCCCGAGCCCGACCGGCCGGATCAGGCCGCAACCGATAAACTCGACGATCTTGTCCTCGGCGTTTTGGAAGATAAGGATCAAGCGAAAGCCGATATCGGGCCCGATACGGAAAACTATGATAAGCTTCGCAAAAAATAGAAGAAGCATCGCTTCTATATAATGTAAAAAATTGAATCGATCTGTAAAAGTGTTCAAAAATAATTTATCGTTCTCATTTTGAGAACGATTATTTTTATGTTATGATTAACATAGAAGCTTGGGACGAAGGGGGGAGTAACCGTGAACTGTTTCTTAAAAACGGCAAGAATTGCATGGATGCTGGTGCTTGTTCTGGTTACGGCATTTGCCCTATACATTCCCGTCCAGGAGTATTACAGCAACGAAACCCAAGATGAGCGGTATGTTTACAAGCATGACCATCATCTGAAAGCGGCTGTTCTGAAACACTCTCAAATTCTCTCCAAACTTAAGGCAGCCGGCAATACCATAGCGCTGTTCTTATTGATGTCGGCCATTGTGATGCAGCAGGCTCCCAAAACACGTCTGCCCTATCGGCCGATTATTCCGCTTCGACTCCGGCTTTTAGTATTATTCCCCATTAAATACACATCGAAGTTCGTCTAGTCCTCCACACTTTTTCGCATTCCAACTGACTGCGGTTTCTTAAATTTGCCAATTTTTCTTTTCCCATGCAACAACATAAACAGCCTGTGCGGATTGACCTGTGCATCAGGGTTTATTAAAGACTGTGCAATTTCATCGTGAATGGATTGTTTTATTTGGCTGCGTGTATTTTTGATATCCGTGTGATCGGTGTGCAAAACAACTAAAAAGTGTATTTTCTTAGGAGGACTCTAATCTATGCATGTTCGCGAAACAGATTTGCCTGGAATCGGTAAGAAATTCGTAATTGATACCCGCGGTGGCGATAAACTGGTCATCATCATTCATGACGACGGCCGCCGTGAAATGTACCATTATGAATACGACGATCCGGACGAAAGCATCTCCATGATTTCCCTGGACGATGACGAGGCCCGTCAAATTGCGGCCATCGTCGGCGGTCTCACGTATAAACCGAAGGCGCTCGAAACGATCGACATGGCGCTGGATGAATTGATCATCGAGTGGTACCGCATCGAGCCCCACTATTACGGGGCAGGTAAATCGATTGGCGATCTGGGCGTACGCCAAGCCTCAGGCGCAACCATCATTGCAAGAGTTGACAAAAACAGCAAACAAATCAATCCCGGGCCTGACGTTATCATTACACCGGATTCGACGCTCGTCGTCGTGGGTGAACGTCAACAACAGCGGCTATTTAAACAAATCTTGATGAACGGACGTGGTTGATGAATGGATCATTTGGTTTTAGAAGTAGGATTGGCGATTGCCTTGATCGCCCTGGCGGGGTTGCTATCAGCTAAACTCCGGTTTTCCGTCGTCCCTTTCTATATTCTGGTGGGGATGGCGGTTGGGCCTCATGCTTTTCATTTTGGATCTTTCGATTTTCGTTTTATAGAAAGTGCTCCGCTCATCGACTTTATGGGGCGGATCGGCGTACTCTTCCTTCTGTTCTATCTCGGACTCGAGTTCTCGGTCGGCCGATTGATCAAATCGGGCAAGTCCATCGTTGTAGGTGGCAGCATCTACATTGCCATTAACTTTACGCTTGGACTGATGATCGGGATCTTTGCCGGATTTCCCTTGGCGGAGACGCTCATTGTCGCAGGCATAACGACCATCTCCTCGAGCGCTATCGTAGCCAAGGTGCTGGTCGACTTGAGAAGAACGGCGAATCCGGAGACCGAGATGATCCTCGGGATCATCATGTTTGAGGACGTATTCCTCGCTGTATATATCTCGATTCTTTCCGGACTCGTATTGAGCGGCTCCTCGTCGCTGGGCGGCGTCCTGATATCTGCCGTAATCGCTCTTGGATTTATGCTGCTAGTCATTATTATCGGGCGTAAAGCCGTACCGCTTCTGAATAAAGCATTGAATATACGGTCTAACGAATTGTTTGCCTTGGTCGTATTCGGCGCGTTGTTCCTGCTCGCAGGATTCGCTGAAACGATTCATGTTGCCGAGGCCATCGGCGCGCTGCTCGTCGGGCTTGTTCTGGCCGAGACCGAGCATCGTGAACGCATTGAGCATTTGATATTACCATTCCGCGATTTCTTTGGAGCCATATTCTTCTTTAGCTTCGGTTTAACGATAGTACCGTCCGAGCTTGGCGGAGCTGTGTGGTTATCGCTGATCGCCGTGATCATCACGCTTCTTGGCAACTTCATTGCAGGCATGCTTGCTGGCCGCAGCGCCGGATTGTCTTCGAAAGCATCCTCCAATATCGGTCTGACGATTGTATCCCGCGGGGAGTTTTCCATCATTCTCGCCAATATGGGGAAAGCCGGCGGGCTTGCAACCTTCATTCAACCGTTCGCTGCCCTGTATGTACTGATACTCGCCATACTCGGACCACTGCTGACCAAGGAGTCCAAGCACGTCTATAACTTCTTGAACAAAATATTTAAATTTAAAGATCATAAGGAGAAGAAACCGGTTAAACCGAAGCTAAAGGATGAAAGTGCCAGCGGATAAAGGAGGGTACATTGCCTATGGTTCAAGCCCCGGTTCGGACAACGAACGGTGCACAAGAGGCCGCAAGCAAGGCAAGTACACGAAGAAGACTGAGCATGGCTGCCATCGGAGGCCTGATCGCAGCTTTCGGTTTGGATTTATTTCTTGTTCCTAGCGGAATCATCGCGGGCGGCGTAACGGGAATCTCTGCGCTCGCTTCGCATCTGACGGGACTTCATACGGGCATGTTTTTGTTTGCATTAAATCTGCCCTTGCTTCTGCTGGCCTATCGCCGGTCGAACCGGGAAAAAGCCGTCATCGCAACCGTCGGGCTGCTTACGTTTTCCGTATGCTCGATCCTGTTCTTTCCGATCCCCGCTCTCATCGACAGCAAGATCGGGAGCGCAGGCATCGGCGGCATTTTCCTCGGTCTCGGCATCGGCATCGGCCTTCGTTACGGCGTCGTCCTGGATACGCTCCAGATGCCGAAGATCCCCCAGCAGCTATCGCAGCTGCTGACCCGGCTGAAGCTGCCCTACGTCCATATCATGATCAATCTGTTGGTACTGACTTTGGCGGGGCTCCTCCTCGGCTGGGAACGGGCGATGTATTCCGCCATCGCGTGCCTGATGGCACTGGAGACAGGGCGCGTTACGACTTCAAGCCTTCCGCTTAAACGGGAGGTACGGATTCTAAGCATCAGCGAAGCGGAAATCCGGCACACCATGAAAGCCATCATGGGGTATGATCCCCTATCGGCACATGCCAAGGGTGAAGGCGCGAACCACGGTGACGCCCCCCATTCGCAGCAGCTGGTCTACCGGGTTCACATTCTGGAAATGCCCAGGTTCAAATCCATCGTGTTTAGCCTGGATCCGAATGCCGAAATCACCATCATCCAAAAATAAAACGGCTGTTCCACGTAAACAGGCCGGTTAAGGGTTTCCCCTAACCGGCCTGTTTTTTTAGATATCAGAAAGTATAAACTCCGAAGCTTAGGCCTTCCTGATATCGCAAGAAAAACATCCCCTAACCGCGGTCTGTCTTCTGAGAAAGTACGTCGATGACGTTTTTCTTATGAAATCCCGACTACTTGCGAAACTGCTGGATCAGAAACAGAATCAACGAACCCACCACGCTGATGACGAGGCAGGTTACGATCGGAAAATAAATTTTGACATTGGGTTTATCCACGACGATGTCGCCCGGCAGCCGGCCGACGAATCGGCCGATGACAGGCCACAGCAGCCCGATCACGATCAGAGCGCCGCCAATCCATAGTAGAGCCTTTGTTACAGGATGCACGATATGTCACCTCATTCATCAGAATACGCAGGTTTCCTTGTATCATAATGGATTTGAGGTGCCGACAGCAAGGGCAGGACCGGTCATACCGACCGAACGATCAGCCTTTCACCGCCCCCGCCGTCATCCCGTCAATGAAATATTTCTGGAAGGCCATGAACAAGATGAAAATCGGGATGATCGAGAAAAAGGAGCCGACAATCAATAAATCATAGTTGTTCCCGTAAGGAGTCAACAGCGTCTTCAACCCGATCGGAAGCGTGTACTTGCGATCATCGCTGAGCACCATGAACGGCCATAGGAAATTGTTCCAGCTGTTCATGCCGTTCAGAATCGCCATGGCTGCAAAGGACGGCTTCATCACGGGCAGGATCAGCCGAACATAGATCCCGTATTCGCTGGCCCCGTCGACCCGACCTGCCGCAATCATTTCTTTTGGAACCCCTCTTAAATACTGCCTGAAGAAGAAAATCGTGGCCGCGCTTGCGATCCCCGGCAGCACAATCGCCGAGTACGTATTCATGAGGCCCAGATTGTACGTCAGGGAGTATAGCGGAAGAAGAAGAATTTCAAAAGGAACCATCATAATCAAAAGCACGCAGATAAACAAGAAGTTCTTGCCGATGAAATCATAGGCTGCAAACCCATAGGCAACGGTTGCGCTGACCAGCAGGGTTAACGTAACCTGCACCACCGTGAGGAGCAAGGAGTTAAAAAACCACATGAAGTAGGAGTGATCGCCCGTAAACAGGTAGGCGAAATTGTCCAGGCTCATCACCGACAGATCAAATTTCAAATTCAGGCCATACCGGATCAAATCCTCGCCGGGTTTAAAGGAAGCGATGGTGACGGCATAAAAAGGCACCAGGATCAGAAAGCACAGTATGGAGAACAAGATCAAGAGGATTATTTTGACCAGCGTTTCTCTTCTCATCCTCAATCCTCCTTCTTGAACATGCCGGAGAGCTTCAGCTGCGTCAGGTTAATGATCATGGTGATTGCCAGCAGCACGATCCCTACAGCGGCGGCATAACCCAAATTGTTCTTCTCGATGCCTTGACGGTACAGGTAACCGACGATCGTGAGGCCGATATTCTTTGGAGAGTTGTTGCCGTTCCAGAGCATCATGCTTTCGATAAACATGGCAAGCCCCGCATAAATGCTGATCGTTAACACATAAATCGTGGTCGGCTTCAACAAAGGCATCGTGATTTTGGTAAACTTCTGGAAGGCCGAGGCACCGTCGATGGATGCCGCCTCGTAATATTCACCCGGAATGTTCTTGAGTCCCGATAAAAAATATAGCATATTGACCCCCGTCCACCGCCAAGTGGCGAGAGCCACCAGCGCGATAAAGCCGGTGACCTGTCCCTTCAGAAACTTCACCGGATCGATCCCGAACCACCCCAGGATGCTGTTGATCAGGGATCCTTCCATCTCGCCGAACATGAGCCGGAAGATGGTGCCTGCCACAACGACCGACGTCAGTGCAGGGAAGAAAAAAGACGACTTGAAGAACTCCCTTCCCCACATGAACTTGTTGTTGATCAGCACCGCGAACAGCATCGGAAACGGAATCAGGATCAGGAGCGTCAACACCATGTAAATCGCGCTGTTCGTGACTGCCTTCAAAAAGACGCCGTCCCCCATCAGCTTCCCGTAATTAGCCAAGCCGACCCAATCCGCTTCCTGCCCCAGCTGCGTTTTCTGAAAGCTCATGCTGAATGAGCTGCCGAGCGGAAACACCCAGAATACGAGGAATACCAGAATAAACGGCAGGACAAACACGTAAGGAGCAACCTTTTGAGAGTACAGAAATTTTTTAATCATGATTCGACTCCTTTGAATGAGAGCCGCTCACCGACGATCCATGAGCAGCTCTTCGTTTTTGTACCGTATAAGCGAACGTTATTTCAATTCCTGTTCGATTTGCTTCTGGGCGTCATTCAGGGCTTCGGTAATGTCCTTGCCGTCCTCAAAAATCTCGTTGAAGGTGGTTGTGCACAGGACGTTGTTGATGGTGGGCGATGCGGAGGTCGATTTGATTAAACGGATTTCATCCCGGATCTCATTCAGGACATCGAACGGGTTATTGACGAAATATTTCACGAACTGATTCTCGGCATTGTGCGTAACATCCTTCATATCCCAGACGTCCATATTGACCGGATCGAATCCAAGCGTGTTCCAAATTTCTTTATTGGCATCCAGGGACAGTTTGGCGAAGGCCAGAAAATCTTTTGCCAGCTGCACGTCTTTTGCCGTCTTGGTCACGACCGTGCCGGTTCCGCCGCCGCCAACCGACCGGGGCATTCCTTCTTCGATGACCGGAATCGGCGCGATGGCTATTTTTCCCGACAAATCGGACATGTAATTGGTATATCTGGACATTTGCCATAACGGCATGAAAGCCGTGGCATAATTTCCTGCATTAAACTCGCCGTAGGCCTCTTCGGTATCAGGCTGACCGCCGGCGATGGTCGCGATGACATTGCTGTCCTGCAGATCCTTGAGCAGCGTCATGGCCTTCACCATCGGCTCCGAATTCACGATCGGATTGCCGGAATCGTCCGTCAGATCCGCGCCTTGCTGAGCGAGCAGCATGGAAGCTTGCCAAGCTGCGCTTGTATCGGCCGTCCCCATATACTTGCCGGTTTTTTCATACACCTGGATACCGGCCTGCTTGAAATCCTCCCAAGTCACGATATCCTGATAATTGACCCCGGCCTCCTCCAAAATCTCGGTATTATAGAAGGCGACGGAAGCTCCGACATGGGTCGGGATGCCGTAATTCACATCCTCCTTGCTGTAAAGGTCGATACGGGATTTCACGATGGTATCCCGGTATGGATCAATGACGTCGTTGAGCGGTTCAAGCTGCGGCGTGCCGGCAAGGAAATCCGGAAATTTCCCAAGCTCGATATCCGCAATGTCGGGGGCACCCGTCCCCGATTGAACCGCGATGGATAATTTGTTATGCATGTCGTCATAAGGCATGACCGTTACGTTCAGCTTGATCTGGCGATCGGGGTTCTCCGTGTTCCATTTGCCCAGCATTTTCTCGAAGTGCTGGCCGTGCAGCTCAACAAACGTCCAATACGACAGCTCCGTAGCGCTTTCTCCCGCCCCCCCGTCCAGGACCGAGGTTTCGCCGCCGGCATTGTTCGATTTGCCGCATCCCCACAGGAAGAGCGTCATACATAACACCATGAATACAATCATCCATCTTTTCATCATCTTACTGGACCTCCCTTAATTTTCGTTCATACAAACCTACACTTCGAACATCGGTACTTCTGCTATTCCTCAGAAATAAAGCGTTTTCATATTGTGTGTAATTTGATATGAGTGTTTGGGAGACGGGGCAGCCCACATCGAGGACCGCCCCCTTGCTGTTATTAGGCTTTTTTCAAGCGGATGACGTTCCATGATGCCTTGGCAAGCCTTGCGTTAACCATACCGTTATCGAGTTTCGCGCCCCCCTGATGATGAGGCTTTACTTTTTCCTCGGATGCGGTGTTCACCGCTTTCAGATCCTCATGCTCCAGCACGATATGCTCCAACAGCCGGTAACCTTCAAAACTGCGAACATCGCATTCGAGCTCCAAGGCTTCCTCCAGATGGCGGTTCACGGCAAAAATCGTAATTTCTTCATCCGCTTCGTTATGAACGACCGCGCTGTCCAGATAAGGAACGTCGGTAAAGTCCTTGGAATCGTATTTCGGCGAGTCGACGATCGGCAGCAGGGATACGCCCCGGCCAAATTTGGATGCATGAAGATACGGATAAAAGATCGTCTGCTTCCAAGATCGTCCGCCGTTCTCGGTCATGATCGGAGCGATCACGTTCACGAGCTGTGCCAGGCAAGCCATCTTGACCCGGTCCGCATGGCGCAGGAACGTGATCAGCATGCTGCCCACAAGAATCGCATCCTCGAAGTTGTACACATCCTCCAGCTGAGGGGGAGCGATGCTCCATGGATCAATCTGCCTGTCGGCGTCATTGGAATGATACCAGACATTCCACTCATCGAAACTCAGATACATCGTCTTTTTGCTGCGTTTCTTGGCCTTGATGTAATCGCAGGTGGATTTCACCGTATGAATAAAGTGGTCCATATCGAGCGTAAGTGCCAGGTAATTGGCGGTATCGTTATTACGGTTGCCGTAATATTGATGCAGGGATATGTAATCGACCGCCTCATACGTATGATCCAGCGTTACGGCTTCCCATTCAGGGAATGTCGGCATGCCCGTGCTCGAGCTTCCGCAGGAAACCAGCTCAATGGTCGGGTCGACGAGCCGCATGGCTTTTGCCGTCTCGAGCGCAAGCCGGCCGTACTCTTCGGACGTTTTGTGTCCGATCTGCCAAGGTCCGTCCATCTCGTTGCCGAGGCACCAGGTCTTGATCTTGTGCGGCTGTTCAAAACCATGGCGGCGGCGCAGGTCGCTCCAATACGTGCCTCCCGGATGGTTGGTGTATTCCAGCAAGTTTCTGGCGGCATCGATCCCCCGCGTCCCCAGATTCACGGCCATCATGACATCCGAGCCTACTTCCTTGGCCCAGGATATAAACTCATTCGTGCCGACATCGTTCGGCTCCAGCGTTCTCCAAGCCAGCTCCAGCCGTTTTGGCCGTTCGGCAACAGGCCCCACGCCATCTTCCCAGTTATACCCCGAAACGAAATTCCCGCCGGGATACCTGATAATCGGGACGTCCAGCTCCTTGATCAATTCCTTTACGTCATTCCGAAAACCGTCCGCATCCGCGGTTTCATGGCCTGGCTCGTAAATCCCGCCATATACTGCGCGGCCTAGGTGTTCAATGAATGAACCATAAATGCGGTTATCAACTTGCGCGATCCGAAACGACTTATCCACGATCATTCGTGCTTTCATGTTCTCAGCTGCCAAGTTCTTCACCTTCCGTTTGATATAATTGTAAAACAATTCAAATAAAATTAATTGAATTCGTTTTCAGATCTAAAATATCATATGGTGGGGTCTCTGTAAATATACAAATATAAAATGATTTATATAAATAAAAAATAAACTTTCATGATCATAAAAACCAGCGCAATTTCTGTCGAGAATAGCCGAAATCACTTGTTTTTTGCAATCCTAATTTAATATAATCCTCAAATAAAAGCGTTTTCCGCATCGATTTTATTGTTTCACGCACAAGTTTTCTGAAGATTTTGAACGCATCTTTATTTCACGCTCATATTGATTTATAATTATTTGAAATAAACGTTTGCAAACATCCCATCCTTATAAATCCCTTAATCGGAAGAAGGTTTGAAATAAGATGATCTACATTAAAGATTTAATGAGCGGACTGGATATCTTCAAAGCGCTCAGCTCCGATATCCGCATTCAAATTTTGGAGCTGCTGGCCAAGAATCAAAGCCTGAACCTGAATGATCTCGCAAACAGGCTGAACCTCAGCAATGGCGCCATTACCATGCATATCAAGAAGCTGGAGGAAAGCGGCTTGATCGAAATCCATACCACGGGCGGGAAGCATGGCATCCAGAAGATCTGCTATCTGAATAAAGACACCTTGATGGTCGATTTGCGAAGCAAGGATATTAATAATCTGTACGAGGTGGAAATTCGGGTCGGCCATTACAGCGACTACCAAGCCATCCCGACCTGCGGACTTGCGACCAAGGACAGCATCATCGGAGATTTCGACGATCCGCGCTATTTCGCCGATCCGGAGCGCATCAATTCGGAGATTATTTGGCTGACCGAAGGTTTCCTGGAATATCGGATCCCGAATTATTTGAAATCCAACCAATCGTTCCGCGAGATCCAATTCTCCTTGGAGCTGGGGTCTGAAGCACCGGGACATTGCGATAATTACCCGTCGGATATTTTCTTTTACGTCAATGGGATCGAAATCGGCAGCTGGACAAGTCCGGGGGATTTCGGGGACAAACGCGGTACCTTCAACCCTGAATGGTGGCCACCCCACTTGAACCAATACGGCATGCTGAAGCTCATCCGAATTAATAAAGAAGGCAGCTTTATCGACGGGTGCCGCATTTCGGATGTCGGTTTGGACCAAATACAGCTCGATTACAAGAGCGAGCTTACCTTCAGGATTGCCGTTAACGAGCAGTCGGTGAATAAACGCGGCTTAACCATTTACGGCAAGCATTTCGGAAACTACAGTCAAGATCTGTTGGCCCGCGTGCTGTATGATGTGAAGGAAGGATAAGGGAACGACGCAAAAAAGGCCTCTCTATGATCATTCGATCATGTAGAGGCCTTTTTTAGCTAAAGGGAATACCTTCTATAACCTTATCAGCAAGCCCATTCTTTAGGTCGGCGGACGGACATGGCCCGCTCTCTGCTGTGCTATCTGTATGAAGTCACAGGTTGTCCTGCCCCGTCAGCCTCGTTCAGTGCCCTCAGGATGGTATGACGGTCGCGCAGCTTATGCGCCTCCCGCAGGCTCTCCCCAAACAGCTCCTCATCAATGCCAAGCTCCTCCAGGCTGGAAGGACCTCCCGCTTGCCGCAGCAGCCCGGCGATCTCCTCCTTCGAAGGAACCTTCCGAAGCCACTCCCGAACCTGCTCCCCATACGTCTCCCAAAGCTTGGGCTCGGCATAAGGATACACTCGTTGATCAGCCGCAGCATGGTAAAGGCTCGATATCTCGCTGCAGGCTACCCCTACCTTGGCGCCATGAAGCAGCGCCCGGTTGCCGCGGCGCAAGTACTCCATCTCCCAGTAATGCGACAAATGATGCTCTGCCCCTGAGGCAGGATGGGACTGCCCGAACAGCAGCATCGCGATCCCGGATTCAATCAAAGCCGTCATCAGAATGCGGATGCCTTCCTCCGTGCGCTGGCCGATGGCCTCCACGTGCTGGATGCAAGATTCCAGTGCCCGCTCCGTGATTTCTGCCACTTGGCCATCATAGGGCTCGCCGGCCGTGGTCGAGGAGAATCTCCAATCCAGCAGCGACGTATATTTGCCGAGCATATCGCCAAACCCCGCCGCTATAAGCGGTTGCGGGGCTTTCGCAAGGATATCCGGGTCGGCGAATATGGCGATCGGAGCCGTTGCAGCATAGGTCTGCTTGATCCCCCGAACCACGATCGGCGCGCCGGCCGAAGTAAAGCCGTCTACCGAAGGTGCCGTAGGTACAGAGACGAACGGCTTCCCGCACCGATGAGCGACAAAGCGGGTAATGTCATGAAGGGTACCGGATCCGGCAGCGATGAGGCATCCTGTCCGCTCTGGCTCCACCTCGATAAAAAGCTGCATCAGCGAGCGTTCATCCGCCACCACGTCGCCTAACTCATCAGGCTCGATCAAGCACAGCCGGGGTTCCAGACCTTCCGCTTCCAGCCGCTCCATCAGCGTTTGACCCGCAGCTTCATACGTATTCGCATCGGCCACCACGATCGGTGAATTGAGGCCCTGCCGTTTAAGGTACGCGGGCACAGCTGAAATAGCGCCGGGCTCCAGCTCCATCGTTTCAAGTCCGCGGAACGCCGGCCGGACTTCCCTCATTCGGCTCATTAAACCTTTTGCTTCGTTCAAATAATCCGTCATGCAGCTCCTCCCCTTTCATCCCATCCCATGTTGACGATCCAAGCATCTGGTCTATATTTGTCTCGAAGGACGTCCCGCCCTCTATATGCAGGGCGGGACGATCCTCTTCTGGTCTTGCGCTGCTCCGCCAGCCTATTCTGCCGTCTGCTTAATCCGCTTCAGCCTTTTCATGACGTCGTTTTCCCCGCGGCCGAAATAATCATGCAGCTTGCTGTATTCCTGATACAGCTGCTCATACACTTCCACATGCTCCGGTATCGGCTTGAAGGTCTCTTCCTTCACCCGTGCCATCTTTTCGGCCGCATCGATAATGGAATCATATCCGCCTTTCGCCTGACCCGCCGCCACTGCGGCGAACATCGCGGCACCAAGCGCCGGCGTCTGTTTGGAATCAGCCACATAGATTTCGCGATTGGTAACGTCCGCATAAATCTGCATCAGGAGACGGTTCTTTTGCGGCAGTCCGCCGCATGCATAGAGAGCATCCACAGCCACGCCGTTCTCATGAAAGGCGTCCACGATTTTGCGCGTGCCGAAAGCCGTCGCCTCCAGCAGGGCGCGATAGATTTCCTGCGGCTTCGTCAACAGCGTCATCCCTAACATCAACCCGGTCAGATCCGTATCCACCAGCACCGAGCGGTTGCCGTTCCACCAATCCAGCGCTAGCAGACCACTCTGGCCCGGTTTGTATGCAGCCGCTTCCCGTTCCAGCCATTGATGCACGCCGATTCCTTCCTCGGTCGCAGCCTCCTTAACGTACGCGGGAAGCGCTTCCTCAACGTACCATTCAAAAATATCGCCCACCGCCGATTGCCCGGCTTCATAACCGTATAATCCCGGAATGATGCCGTCTTCGACGACGCCGCACATCCCTTCGACCTGCTTCTCTTCCGTGCCGAGCAGCATATGGCAGATCGAGGTCCCCATGGCCATGACCAGCTTGCCCGGTGTTACGACGCCGACCGCCGGTACCGCGGCATGCGCGTCAACGTTGCCGACGGCCACGGCTATGCCAGGCGTTAAGCCCATCATTTCCGCCATCTTCTCGGTCAAGCCGCCGGCGCTGCTCCCAAGGGGACGGACCTCTCCGCGCAGCTTCGTATCGGCCAGATCCTCCAATCTGGGATCCAGCGCTTTAAAGTAATCCTTGCTTGGATATCCGTCTTGCTTATGCCATATCGCCTTGTAACCAGCCGTACAGCTGTTGCGGACAATATGGCCGGTCATTTGGGAGATGACCCAATCCGTGGCCTCCAGGAACCGATCCGCGCGTTCATAGATGGCCGGCGCCTCGTCAAGAATCTGCCAGACTTTGGCTATCATCCATTCGGATGAGATCTTCCCGCCATAACGGGGCAAAAAAGCCTCTCCGCGCTCAGCGGCGATCGCGTTGATCTTGTCTGCTTCCGGCTGGGCCGCGTGATGCTTCCACAGCTTAACCCAGCTGTGCGGCTGATCGGCCAGCTCCGGATGGAAGCAGAGCGGCTCGCCAAGCTCGTCAACCGGCAGCATGGTGCAAGCCGTAAAATCGATGCCGATGCCGATCACATCCGCCGGATCAATGCCGGATTGTTGGATGACGGCAGGCACCGATACCTGCAAAACCTCCAGATAATCCCCCGGATGCTGAAGCGCCCAGTCATGCTCCAGCCGCTTTCCGGAACCCGGCAGAAACTCATCAATAACATGGTGCCGATAAGGCGTTACATGATCCGCCACTTCCTGCCCGTTCGCCAGATTAACCAATACCGCACGTCCGGACTGCGTTCCGTAATCGACACCAATGGTGTATTTATTCCCCATCTCATTTCCTCCTACCGATGAAATCATGAATGATGAATATATGCGTTACTTTTGACCGTAATAAGCATTAACTCCATGCTTCCGCAAAAAATGGCGATCCAGCAGCGTCTGATCCATCGGTTCGGTTTCGGGATTGATCTGCTGCATCCGGGCTGCAATCTTGGCGCACTCCTCCAGCACCACCGCATTATGCACGGCATTATGGGCATCCTTGCCCCACACGAACGGCGCATGGGAATGCACAAGCACCCCGGGCACCATGTTCGGATCCAGATCCGCGAATCGTTCAACGATGACATTGCCCGTCTCCAGCTCGTAGGCCCCTTCAATTTCTTCCCGGGTCATGGGCCGCGTAACCGGAATCTCCCCGTAAAAATAGTCGGCATGCGTCGTTCCGTAAGCAGGCAGCGCGCGACCCGCCTGAGCCCAGCTCGTTCCCCATGGCGAGTGGGTGTGCACAATCCCGCCGATCTCCTTAAAGTTCTGATACAGCACCAGATGAGTCGGGGTGTCGGAGGAAGGGCGCAAATCCCCTTCAACGACATTCCCCTTCAAATCCAGCACGACCATGTCGTCCGCTTTTAAATCCTCGTACGGCACGCCGCTCGGCTTAATGACAAACAGTCCGCGTTCACGGTCGATGCCGCTGACGTTTCCCCATGTAAAGGTAACGAGCCCGTACTTCGGAAGCTCCAGATTCGCCTCAAGCACCTGCTGCTTCAAATCCTCCAACATGAACAACCGCTCCTCTCCAGCCTTGAAAATATAGTTGTACGTACAAGTTGGCAAGCAAGGGTCCGAAATATCGGACCTTAAACTCCCTATTCTCTATCGTTTGTCCACCGATTCTCTCTCCACAAGCTCCGGTTGATAAACCGTATCCTCAAACACGGTATGATGCTCGATCATGCTGATCAACTGCCTGGCCGCCATGATCCCCATCTCCGTCTTCGGGTGGGTCATCGTCGTCAGCTTCACGCCGGAAGCAACGGCTAGGGTGGAATCATCGAAACCGACCATGGACACGTCCTGCGGAATGTGCAGCCCGCATTCCCCTGCCGCCTCCGCCAAAGACACGGCCAGCTCGTCGTTATAACATACGAATCCCGTCGGCCGCTGCCCGATCGGCTGCTTCAGCAATTGGACGGCCTGTTCATAAGGGAAACGGCCCTTCTGTTCCGTTGTATACGTAACCACCCGCTCCGGCGAAACGGGGATGCCCGCCTCCCGATGCGCCCGCAAGAAGCCCTTCAGCCGGTTTACGCCCTGAAGGTCGTCCCGCTTGAAGAATCCGGCAATCGCCGAATGGCCGTTCTCGATCAAATGCCGCGTGGCCTTGTAACCGCCAAGCTCATCGTCCAGCTTAAGGCAAGGGCATTCCAGTTCCCGATACTTCTCGTTGATCATCAGAAACGGAATCCCCTTCTCCTGCAGGGACAGGAAATATGTCAGATTCGGATTGCCCTCCGCGCTCTTGGTCGGCTCGATAATCAGCCCGCTCAGCGGCTGGCTGGTCATGAGCCGAAGGCTCTCCATCTCCTTCTCCTTGTTGTTGTCGGTGCTGGAGAGCAGCAGGCGGTATCCCTTGCTGCGCAGCTCCGCCTCCGCTCCCCTGACGATATGCGGGAAAATATAATCCGAGATGTACGTCGTCATGATGCCGATCGTCTTGACCTGCTCGCTTTCCCGCCGCGCCGGATTGCGGGCAAAGGTTCCTTTGCCTTGAATCCGTTCGAGCCAGCCTTCCTTCTCCAGCTCGCCGAAGGTTTGGCGGACCGTCTGGCGGCTTACGCCGAACTGGTCCGCGATTTCATGCTCCGAAGGAACCTGTTTGCCTGCTTGAAGCCGGCCGGATTCAAACCACGAGAGCAGTTCGTTTTTTAATACAATATATTTGGGTATCCGTCTATTATTCATCATTCACCTCTAGCCTCACGTACTCATTATATTAGGATCCCCTGCAATCCTAAGCTATCTCGCTATTGTAACACAGGCTAGGCGAATGCCGACAGAACCAGTTACCGCAGACGGTATGCGGCTTCGCTCCAGCGGAGCTCGTTCTTGAAGCGCGGTATCGTTGTATCCTTGTCGATAATGACCGCTTCAATGCCGGCCATCTCCGCCCAATCGCTTAAGTGTTCGGCCGTCATGGCATAAGAGAGAACGGTATGATGCGCGCCGCCGGCCAAAATCCACGCTTCCGCAGATTCGCGAAGGGATGGCTGCGGCTTCCACAGCACGCGGGCTACCGGCAGCTTCGGCATCGGCTGCTCCACCTTGACGCCGTCCACCACATTCACCAGCAGTCTGAAGCGGTGCCCGAGATCAATCAGGGAAGCATTGACGGCAGGGCCGTCTTGGCCGTTAAACACGAGTCGTGCCGGATCCCCCTTGCCTCCAATCCCGAGCGGATGAACCTCAAGCGTGGGTTTATCCAGCGCGATGGTCGGGCATACCTCCAGCATGTGCGATCCGAGAATCATATGATTTCCCGGCTCGAAATGATAGGTGTAGTCCTCCATGAAGGAAGTGCTTTTATTGTCTGCAAGCACCTTCAACACGCGTGTCAGGGCCGCTGTTTTCCAATCGCCTTCCCCGCCGAAACCGTAACCGGACTCCATCAAGCGCTGAACGGCGAGCCCCGGGAGCTGTTTCATTCCGTGCAGATCCTCGAAGGTCGTCGTGAATGCGCCGAAGCCGCCTTCCTCGAGGAAACGGCGAAGCGCAATCTCGATCCGGGCTTGGTACGCGATCGAATCGCGCACGGGACCGTCGCTAAGCCCTTCCTTGGTAATCGAATACGACTCCGCATATTCGTTCAGGAGCGCCTTGACCTCTTCATCGCCGACTTCGTTCATGGACTGCGCAAGGTCGCCGATGCCGTAACCGTTCACGGACCAGCCAAGCTTGATTTGCGCCTCCACTTTGTCCCCTTCGGTTACCGCTACCTGACGCATATTGTCGCCGAAGCGGGCCACCTTCAGCCTGCGGCTTTCGGCATAGGCCGCGGCAGTCCGCATCCAGCCGGCAATGCTGCCGCGAACCTCCCCGTCTTCCCAGTGGCCCACGACGACCTTGCGTGCAATGCCCAGACGGGCACCGATATGGCCATACTCGCGGTCGCCGTGAGCGGACTGGTTCAGGTTCATAAAGTCCATATCAATCGTTTCCCAAGGAATGTCCCGGTTGAATTGGGTATGGAAATGAAGAAGCGGCTTCTGCAACTGGGATAGGCCCGCGATCCACATTTTGGCCGGGGAGAACGTGTGCATCCACGTCATGATGCCTGCGCAGGACTCATCGTTGTTAGCCTCAAGAATCAGGTTGTATATTTCATCGGGTGTCGTTACGATCGGCTTGAATACAATGGGGTACGTAAATACAGGATCTTTGTCAAACTCCGTTGCCACGATGCGGGAGTGCTCGGCGACCTGTTCCAGCGTTTCGGGACCATACAAGTGCTGGCTTCCGGTGACAAACCAAAAAGAATGCGGTTTCAAATTCATGATTATAACGCCTCCTGTACGAATGATTACTCACTAACTTGTACATACCTTTACATATAAATGAATGTTAATCAAATGAATGTACGTACAAGTTGAATCACTCACATTCTACCCCCGCATCTCCAAAATAGCAAGATCAAAATAAAAAAAGAGCTGCCCTATAGGTAACAACGAACCCATAGAGACAACCTCTATCATTCAAATCTCATTGACGGTCTACCTCCAAATGCGAACCAGCTTTCATGAAAACTCTTTAGACCGTCAAATAATGCTCGAACTGCTCTATATCGATGGCATCCTGCACCCCTTCGGCTACGATCGTCCCTTTATCCATGACATAGATATAATCGGCCACGCTTCGGACGAATTCGATGCTCTGCTCCACCAGAATGACCGACGTTTCTCCTTTGGCTTTGATCCCGCGGATGACGTCTTGAATTTCCTCCACGATGGAAGGCTGGATGCCTTCGGTCGGCTCGTCGAGCAGCAGCACCTTGGGCCGGGAGGCAAGCGCCCTCGCGAAAGCAAGCTGCTGCTGCTGTCCTCCGCTTAGGTCACCGCCTTGGCGGTGATACATTTGCGGCAGTACCGGAAACAAGGCTAACACATCCTCCGGGAATGCCTTCGTACGAGGCACGCATGGCTCAAGGCCGAGCAGGAGATTCTCTTTTACAGTGAGTTGAGGGAAAATCTCGCGCCCTTGCGGGACATACCCGATCCCGCCTCTTGCTCTCTTTACGGAATCCCAACCGGTAACCTCCTGCTCGCCAAGGCTCATCCGCCCCTGCCGGATTTTCAATTGCCCGGTTATCGTTCGCATCAGCGTGGTTTTCCCGACTCCGTTACGCCCAACCAGGCATACGATCCTTGCGGGGTCCACGACCATGGACACGCCGCGCAGGACGGCACTCTCCCCATAACCCGATTCAATGCCCTGCAGCTTGAGCATTCGCCTCCCTCCTTTTTCCAAGGTAAACCTCGGCCACCAGCGGATCGCGCTGAATCTCCTGCATGGACCCTTCCTTCAGCAGTTTCCCTTCATGCATGACGGTAACCTTGGCGGCAAAAGAACGTACAAACTCCATATCGTGCTCGACCACAACGACAGAGCATTCCTTAGCAATGCCTTGAAGGAGCTCGCCGGTCTTCATCGTTTCCTCGTCCGTCATTCCCGCTACCGGTTCATCCAGCAGCAGAAGCCGCGGCTTCTGAAGCAGCAGCATGCCGATCTCCAGCCACTGCTTCTCTCCATGCGACAGGGAACCTGCCCGAACATGAAGCCGATCGGGAAGTCCGATCAATTCCAGAACCTTCTTCATCTCGAACGTAGTGCATCGATTTCTCCTGACCTTCAGCGCCCGGAGCACGCTTCGGTCCGAATCGACGGTCAGCTCCAGGTTTTCCTTGACGCTCAGGTTGGGGAATATCGACGGTGCCTGGAATTTCCGGCCCACGCCGAGACCCGCGATTTCATAGTCCCGCTTCCTCGTAATCTCAAGTCCGTCGCCGAGCAGCACCCGCCCCGCCCCAGGCTTAGTCTTTCCGCAGATCACATCCAGCATCGTGGTCTTCCCTGCCCCGTTCGGGCCGATCAGAAAATGCAGCTCATGCTGGCGAAGCGCCAGATTCATGCCGTTCACCGCTACAAACCCGCCAAAGGCCACCGTTATATTTTCCGCGGACAGCACGGTGGGCGACATGCCGATGCCCCTGACCTCCCCATGTGCGGCTACCGAAACATCAGCTCTCTTTGCGTACGGCTGCATGGACAGTCCCTCCTCTTTTGGATAATGACGAAGCCGCCTTGCTCCACAACCCGGTCAATCCTTTCGGCATCAAGACCACAACAATGACAAACAAAGCGCCCAATACCAGCAGCCACCCTTCGGGATAAGCTTCGCTGATCCCGGTCTTGGCCGCGTTCAGCAGCACGGCGCCGATTATGGCGCCGATCAGCGTTCCCCTGCCGCCAAGCGCGACCCAGAGCACCATTTCAATAGACGGGACGATGCCCATCATGGACGGCGAAATAATGCCGACCTGAAGGACAAACAGCATGCCTGCTAGCCCGGCCAGCCCCCCCGATACGGCAAACGCAAAGGTTTTGTAGCGGGAAGGATCAAATCCCAGAAACCGTACCCGGTTCTCCCCATCCCTCGACGCTTCCAGCACCTGGCCCACGCGGCTGTTCACAATTCTTCTGCATAGAATATAGGCTCCTGCCAAAGCGGCCAGCGTAATAAAATACAATCCTATTTTCGTGGAGGGCGCATTCAGGTTAAATCCCAAAATGGAGCTGTAGCCCGTAAGCCCGTTCGTTCCCCCCGTCCACTCCTGCTTGCCGACAAACAGCGTAACCACGATCATGACCAGGGCCTGCGTCAGAATCGTAAAATACACGCCGACGATCCGGTTGCGGAACGTAAAGAATCCGAGTATCAACGCCAGCAGGGCCGGCAACAGCATCCCGAGTATCAAGGCCGCCGGGAACGATCGGAAAGGCTCCCAGAACCAGGGCAGGGACGCCACCCCGCTCCAACCCATAAAATCAGGCAGGGCCGAGCCGCTGGCATCCAGCTTCAGGTACATGGCCATGGCATAAGCGCCCAGCCCGAAGAACACGCCATGTCCAAGGCTCAGAATGCCGCCGTATCCCCAGATCAGGTCAAGCCCGACCGCAAGGATCGCCAAAGCCAAAAATTTCGTTAGCAATCCGAGGCGAAAAGGCGTCGTGAACAAAGGGGCCAAACACATCAGGAGCAGCACCGCGCTCCATAGAATCCGTTTCGATCGGCCGCCGGGGTTTCCTGTCAACCATTTCAGCACCATGCATTCCCCTCCTCTCTAATCCAAACTGCGCGTTCGCAGCGCGACGAGCCCGCGGGGCTTCCACTGCAGGAAAGCCACGATGCAGGCGAATACCAGCACTTTGCCGATGGATGCCGAAGTATAGGTCTCAAACAGCGTGTTGAACACGCCGATGCCCAGCGCTCCGGCAACCGTGCCGACCAGCTTTCCGACGCCGCCCAGCACCACCACCATGAAAGCATCGACGATATAATAGGTTCCGATCGACGGTCCGATCGGGCCGAGCAGCGTCAATGCGCAGCCCGCAATACCGGCGATGCCCGAGCCGATCGCAAACGTCAGTCCGTCCACGCGCCGGGTCGAAATGCCGAGACAACCGGCCATGCTTCGGTTCTGCATCACCGCCCGCATCCTACGGCCTTGAACCGTTCTGTAAATATAGAGATACATCGCCGTCAGGACGACGGCTACGAGCAATACAATGAACAGCCGCTTGTAAGGAAGGATGATGCTTGAGGTGATCGCAAGCCCGCCGTTCAGCCAGGAAGGGCTGGTTACGGCCACGTTCGGTGCGCCGAAGATGAACCTTGCGATCTGCTGCAGCATCATCCCGACGCCCCATGTGGCGAGCAGACTATCCAGCGGTCTGCCGTACAAATGGCGGATAAGCACCGTTTCAAGCAGCCAGCCGACCGCGGCGGCAACCATGAAGGATACTAACAATGCGGCGATGAAATAGGTATCGAACCACGATTTCGGCATATAAGCGGAGAACAAACCTTGGGTAACGTACGTGGAATAAGCGCCGATCATGATCAGCTCGCCATGGGCCATATTAATGACATTCATTAAGCCGAACGTTACCGCCAAACCGAGCGCGATCAATAATAATATCGAGCTGACGCTCAGTCCGTTAAACACCTGCAGGATCGTCATATCCATCCGGGGTGAACCTCCTTTCACGAAAGGCCCGCAGGCCTTTCATGCATTGATGAAGTTTTATTCGCCGCTCAAACCTTTTGCCCAATCGTATGTTTTCAGATAGGGGTCCGGTTTGACGGGTTCGCCCGAGTTCCAGAGCTCCTTGAACTGTCCGTCAGCCTGCACTTCGCCGATGCGCACCGTTTTATGAATATGCTGATTGTCGCCATCGATGGTCACTTTGCCTTCGGGGGCGGCGAACTCAATGCCTTTGGCCGCTTCCTTCACCTTATCCACGTCCGTGGTTCCCGCCTTCTCTACCGCAGCCTTCCACAAATACACCGCGGTATAACCTGCCTCGATCGGGTCGGCCGTGACCCGGTCAGCGCCGTATTTCGCTTTGTATTTATCAACAAAAGCTTTGTTTTCCGGAGTATCCGTGGACTGATAGTAGTTCCAGGCTGCCAGATGGCCCTCCAGGATATCGGCGCCGATGCCGCGGATTTCCTCCTCCGCTACGCTTACGGACAGCGTGGTCATATCCTTGGAGGTAATGCCCGCATCCTTCAGCTGCTTGAAGAAGGCCACATTACTATCGCCGTTCAGCGTGTTATAGACGATATCGGGTTTCGCATCTTTGATCTTGGCTATAATCGTGCTGAAATCGGTGTGGCCCAGCGGCGTGTATTCCTCTCCCGCCAGCTCGCCGCCCTCGGCCGTCAGCTGGGCCTTAATGATCTTGTTGGCCGTTCTTGGGAACACATAATCGGAGCCGAGCAGAAACATTTTTTTGCCGCGGTTCTCGAGCAGCCAGGACACCGAAGGCACGATTTGCTGATTGGTTGTTGCGCCCGTATAGAAAATGTTAGGTGAGGATTCCAGCCCTTCATATTGAACCGGATAAAACAAAAGACCGTGGTTTTGTTCGAAAACAGGGAGCATGGCTTTCCGGCTGGCGGAGGTCCAGCCTCCGAACACGGCGGCAACCTTATCCTGCTGCAGCAATTTGCCCGCCTTCTCCGCGAAGGTCGGCCAATCCGAGGCACCGTCCTCGATCACGGGTTCGATTGGCTTGCCGAGCACGCCGCCTGCCGCATTGATCTCTTCGATCGCAAGCATCTCGGCATCCTTAACGGACACCTCGCTGATCGCCATCGTCCCGCTAAGCGAGTGAAGAATGCCGACCTTGATCGAATCGCCTGCGGCTTCTACCGGCGGGCTTCCGTTATCCGCTCCGGCGGTTGGAGCGGTTTCCTTTTCCGTCACGCAGCCTGACATTAAAATGGCGCATAATACAAACGAGGCCCATCCTTTAACGATTACGCTTTGTTTTTTCATTGGCTCCCCACTCCCTTTTTCCGTTTCCGAACATTCCGTCTATAACCTCTCTACTCTGTTCGTTATTCCACATTATAGTTGCCTTATATTTCCTGTGTCAATAATTCTTACATAATTTTATTTCGTTTTTTCATTTTTAGTAAAATTGTCGTGTGAATCCCCTATTTTGTGTTATATAAAATAACATTTAGTTTGTGATTATATAATGATAGAATGAATTTTCTTTATGATGTGTTATTTTTATTGACGTAAAGTAAAAAACAGCCCTTGATTTCTCAAGAGACTGCCGTCGTTCATTATTTATCTGGTCATGTTCCTGTTCGAAATCGTAATCGGCACCCGGTCCGGATAATCCGTAATGATACCGTCAACGTTAATTTGAAGCACATAAGGTATTTGCAGCATATCCCGAATGGTCCACACCATCGTTTTCATCCCCGATTGATGGATCTTTTGGACCAGACCCTTGGAGACGAGCCTCATCGATATACTCACGTAGTCCGCGTACGCCTTCATATTATCCAGCCGCTGCTTGGATAAGTCGCCCGCACTGGTGATAACTACGCCAAGCGGGATATCGGGCATCAGCTGGCGGAACCGAACCAGCGAGTCCGTATCGGCAGACTGTACGATAATCAGGTCCTTGTACATTTGTCCTTCAGTCTGGGCGGCATATCTTCTCAGATCGCCAGCAACCTTTTGCTCGATGCCCGGGTACCGGGAGGGCGATTTCAATTCGATCAGCAATCCGATCCGGCCACCGAAGTGCTCAAGCACCTCCGCCAATGTCGGAATGATTTCTCCTTTGAACGACGAATCGTACCACGAACCCGCATCCAGCCGCCTCAGCTCCTCCAAGGTTAGGCCGCCCACTTCGCCTTGCCCGTCGGTGGTTCGCTCAACCGTGGAATCATGGATCACCACGACCTCTCCATCCTTGCTCAGCTGAACATCCAGCTCCAGCATATCCGCTCCCATGTCAAACGCTTTGACAAACGAAGCCATCGTATTCTCAGGCGCATAACCCGACGCCCCCCGATGGGCGATATTGACCCAGGACTCGTCGCGTTCACCCCCGGACCTGATCCAGGCCTCTCGTTCCCTGGCATGATGAAATGGATAATGAGGCACGTCGGCTGCCGTTTGGGAACCGGTTACTGCCAGCAGAGCAGCAAAGATAACCATCATTCTTTTCATAGGGCTTCGCATCTCCTAGTCCTGCTTTGTTCGCTTTATGACTTCCTAAGTCCGCTCATCCTTTGTCATATCTTCTCAAGCTAATTCTTCCCTTTCCTCCCCCTTTTCAGTCGGTAAAAATGGAGGAAAACGGCTTTTCAAGACTCAACAATCCGTTCATTTTGAATTTTGGCTATTGTAATATGAACGTAAATGGAGTAATTTGTACTTATATGAACATTATGAATGGATTATAAAATGACTCTTAAGGAGATGACATGCAATGGAAAGACGTTATGCCTCACATCCGAATGAAGTGAAACAATTTGACACGGAACGGCTTCGCAAGGAATTCCATATTCCCGTCCTGTTTACGCCCGACAAGCTGGAGCTGGTCCTGACGCATGAAGACCGTTTGATTATCGGGGGTGCCGCACCCGTACGGGAGCAGGTCAAGCTGGATACCGACCTTAAAGAGCTTGGCGTTTCCTCTTTCCTTGAGCGCCGTGAGCTTGGCATCATCAATATCGGCGGACACGGTACCGTCCTGGTTGACGGGACGGAGCATGAGCTGAACAACAAAGAATGCCTGTACGTTGGCATGGGGACCGAAGAGGTCATTTTCCAAAGCACCGATCCGGCCAATCCTGCCAAATTCTATTTGAATTCGGCCCCGGCCCACCAATCGTTCCCGACGGCCAAAGCCACCCTTGAAGAAGCCGATTCCAGCGCTTTGGGCGACATCAAAAATTCCAATGATCGCGTGATCTATCGCTTCATTCATCAAAAAGGCATTCAGAGTGCCCAGCTTGTCATGGGCATGACCCTGCTGAAGGAAGGGAACATGTGGAACACGATGCCTGCCCATACGCATCCAAGACGCATGGAGGCGTATCTGTATTTTGACTTGCCGGAGGATGCGGTCGCCATCCATCTGATGGGTGAACCGAGCGAAACGCGCCACATCGTCATGCGCAACGAACAGGCCGTGATTTCGCCGAGCTGGTCGATCCACAGCGGAGTAGGCACAAGCAACTATACCTTTATCTGGGGCATGGCCGGGGACAACAAACGTTATGATGATATGGACCCCGTGTCCATGAAGGATTTAAAATAGAGGGGAATATCCATTAACCCACGGAAGAGTTGAGAACCATATGAACCCGTTACGACGTTATGAAAAAATAATGGAGTACCTTCTAACCCATAAAGAAGTGACCGTCGCCGATTTGAGCCAGCAGCTTCAGGTAACCGGAAAAACCATACGCGAGGATTTGACCAAGCTCGAGGAGCAGGGTCTGATCGTCCGCGTGCACGGCGGAGCCGTGCTGGCGCACAGCGACCAATTCGGCATCCTGCCCTCAAAAGAACCGCTGGCCAAGCACCCGGATGAGAAGACCGAAATCGCGCAGAAGGCACTGAAGCATATCAACACGGACGACATCATTGCCCTTGACGGCGGCAGCACCACGCTGGAGATCGCCCGCAGGCTGGAGGATATGCCGTTAACGGTCATTACGAACGATGTCTATATCATCAGCGAGCTGGCGACCAAGAATCATATCCGGCTGGTCGTTCCGGGGGGCTACCGGGTGCGGAACATGCTCGCAGGCCCGGAAGGCGTAGCGTACGTAACGCAGCTGAACATTCAAAAAGCCTTCGTATCTGCCACGGGCGTCCATCTTGACCATGGGTTGTCCATCTATACCGGGGATTTGATTCCGTTCAAACGGGCCTTAATCGAAACCTCGGCGGAGGTTTATGCCGTCGTCGATCATCATAAATTCGGTCAGACGGCCTTGCGGACTTTTTCATCCTTGCAGGAGATCAGCGGCATCATGACCGATGCGAGACTGTCTCCCGAGACGGTAAAGCAATACGAGGGAGCCGGCGTTACCCTGCTGTAACCGCCCGCTTGAGACTCTTACCTCTATAACGAACGGCCTAGTTTCGTACTGCATCCATTTAGCGAACATATGAGAGGGGATTAACGGAGCATGAACAGGTTTGATTTATCAGGCAAAACGGCGATCGTCACCGGCTCGGCCCGCGGACTGGGGCAAGGCATCGCCATAGCGCTGGCCGAGGCCGGCGCGGATATCGTTGCCGTGTCCATGAATACAAGCGCCGAAACGATTGAAGCCATCAAGGGATTCGGCAGAAAAGCCTCCGAGATTCGGGTCGATTTAAGCGACCAAAGCAAACTTCAGCAGACCTTTGATCAAGCGCTGGAGCTGACCGGGCATGTGGACATTCTGGTAAACAATGCCGGCATTATCCGCCGGACCCCGGCCAAGGATCACGGCGTGCAGGATTGGCTTGACGTGATCGACTTGAATTTGAACACCGTCTTTTTGCTGTCCCAACTGGCCGGGAGACATATGATCGAACGCGGCAGCGGCAAGATCATTAACATTTGCTCCATGCTGTCCTACCAAGGCGGAATCAACGTGCCCGGTTACACGGCGAGCAAGCATGGCGTTGCCGGCTTAACCAAGGCTTTGGCCAACGAATGGGCAGCCAGCGGCATCCAGGTGAACGGCATTGCTCCCGGTTACATCGAAACCGATAACACGGCAGCCATCCGTCAGGACGAGGATCGCCGCACGTCCATTACGGACCGCATTCCGGCCGGACGCTGGGGCAAGCCCGAGGATATCGGAGGCCCTGCCGTGTTCCTCGCTTCCGCCGCTTCGGATTACATGAACGGGCATGTGTTATGCGTGGACGGCGGATGGATGGCCCGTTAACCAAGAAACGGCGTTATCTTTAAGCCTTGCCGTAGTGAGCTCCAACCGATTCTAGCGATAAGAGGCCTTGCGCTTTCTGCTGCTGCCGCAGCCGGAGGAGGCAAGGCCTCTTTTTGTTCGTTACTCTTACGTTGAATTAGTACACGTTATTATGGCCGGGCACTGACATTTCGCGAATATACGAACCATCCTTTGGGACATGCTAACTTTACGAAATGGGCCTCGAAGGACCGTGAATAAAGAAAGGATGGTTTTTGGAGTCATGCGCGGAACAAAATCGATACGTTATGTCAGTCTTGCCTGCTTGCTTTCTCTTTTCGGTTCCATTGTGCTTAGCGGCTGTACGGTGAACAGCAACGACCGGGTCCCGTCCCCGAACATGGGCGTTAATCCATACCGGGTGAACACCGGCTTCCTGCTTCGGAATGCCGTGGAACGCGGAACCCTGCGAATCGCCACGGAACGGGATTATCCCCCTTTCAGTTACCATGGTACAGGCGGAATACTTACGGGATTCGATGTGGAAATCGCTGAAGAGGTTGCCCGTCATATGGAGCTAAAGGCCGAATTCGTTGAGACCGGGTGGGAGAATCTGCTGCCTGGGCTGACGGAAGGCAAATACGACGCCGTCTTCAACCAGATCGAAGACCGGCCGGACCGGCGGGCGCTCTATGATTTTTCCGTCGCTTACTTATCCTCTACCCCCGTCCTCCTGGTTCATTCCTCGGGCGAAGCTCAGATCCGTACCTTTTCGGATATCAAGGGCAAGCGCGTCGGCCTGAACCCAACCGGAATCTATAAGGATATGGCCAAGCGGTACGGAGCGGAAGCGGTCCCGATTAAATATATATCCGACGCCGCTAACATGCTCGCAAATGGAGACCTGGATGCCGTCATTTCGGACCAGCTATCCGTCACCAACCTAAAGCAGCAGTTCCCGGATATACCGGTCGCTGCCGCCGAATCCGCCGATCAAGTATCCGAGATTTCCGCAGTCTTTGTCAAAGGGAATCCGGATCTCGTGGCGGCCGTGGATAATGCCCTGGCTACCATGCAGCAGGACGGAACGTATTTGACCATATGGAACAAATACTTCGGGAACGCTCCGATCAGTTACAAAGGCATTCATGACCGCAAGGTTAAATAAAGCCATTCCTGCCTTGCGCCAAAAAAAGCGCTTGCCCTGCTGGATACCAGCAAAGCAAGCGCCTTTTTATCATGCTTATTATGATTCTTCGGTTGTGGCCTCTTCCGCATTCGCTTCCTCAGCGTCCGCTTCACTCTCGGTCTCCGCCGCCTCCACCGCGCGAGGCACGATGACCGTGGCGAGAATTTCCTCTTCCGAAGCGTGTAATGTGATACCCTCCAGCACCTTAAGATCAGCTACCGTGAGCTTGTCCCCAATCTCCAGGGCGGATACGTCCGCTTCCAGGGTAGTAGGCAGATCGCCCGGCAAACCCTCCACTTCGATTTCCGTGACCTGGGTTTGCAGGATGCCCCCGGACTTCGTTCCGGCAGCAGTGCCCTGATAATCCACCGGGATGCTGACACGGACCGGCTTGTTCATGGAGATGCGCAGGAAGTCCACATGGGATACGTTGCCGCGTCTCTTCTGAATATCCTTAATCAACACAGGCACTTTGCCAGAGCCCGGAATATCTAGCTGAAACACCTCGGAACGCCCGGTGTGGAACAGCTTCGCCGTATCCTTGAAATCAACAGCTACGGGGATGCTTTCCTCGCCCGCACCGTATACAACACCGGGAAGTCCGCCGCTTTCGCGAAGCTCTCGGCGAGAAGCCCGGGTAAATTCATCACGCACATTGGCTTTCAGTTGAACTGTGTTTCCTTTTGACATGAGTGACATCCTCCTTTATCGAAAACAAAGTCTATCTCATTATTACCCTATTTACCTGCTAACTAATCATGGAATTTCGATGTTTTAAATGACAATGCAGCGGGTAATAAAGAGTACCCCTTTTGAAAATATGTAAATAGGAGCCCTTTTCACCATGGAAAGGGCTCCTTGTTATTTCATCCTATTCTAACTGGCGATATCCCGCTGCTCTTTAGTGTCGCTGTCTTCGCTTTGACCGCTTCGCAGCGTTATCCGAACCTCTGCTTCATCCGGCGGAATATCGATAAACCAATCGTTCTCGCCTTCCCGGTCCTCCCATTCATTCAGCCTGACGATACAGCCGATCCGATCGGTTCCGGAAGCCGCGTAGAAGACTGCCCGTGCCCTGCCGCTGTCCGTGCGGGAGAATGGAATGCTGCCATCCTGCACGCCCGTTCCCCATACCCATACGTTCCATCCCTCGTATGCTTGGTCGCGTCTCTCATATTCGATCTCAACGGCCGTCAGCCCCTGTTTCATATGGGCCAGATCCTCATATAACACCATCAGCGACAGACCTGGAATGACTGCCTTCCCTTGATCCAGCGTCTGGATCGTATCTATCCCCGCCTGACGATCATTCACCACGATGTTCCAGCGGTAAGGGGTAGGCGGCAGATCCACCGGCATTTCATGTTCATTGCCGTTAACGATGACGACGATTTGGCCCCAGCTGCCTTGTTCGGCTGGCTTCGTAAGGCGGTAAGCAATGATCCGATCGCTGCTTCGCAGCACTTCCATATGGCCTTCGATCTCTTCTCTTGATGCCATCCGGAACGCCGGATGGGCTTTTCGCAGGGCGATAAGACCTCTGTAATAATCGAACACCGGTTTGAAGCGTCGCTTATTGGACCAGCGAATGGCATTGATGGCGTCCCCGCTGCGGTAGCTGTTATGATCGCCGTATTTCGTGCGTAGCAGCTCATCGCCCGCATGCAGCAGCGGAATCCCCTGGGAGAGCAGCACGATGCCGTTAGCCAGCAAGCTCCGGCGCACGGCCGCAGCCGACATCACATCTTCATCGGGGATGCCGGCATAGGGTGTGGACGCAGCGGTTGCCTGCCATACATCTCCTTCGTTAACCAGCTTCCCATCCGTCAAACGGAGAAGCCCTGCCTGCTCTTCCATGCCTTGCGCCACTAAAATTTTGTCCCACAGATTCAAATTGTCGTGCACGGTGACATAATTCACCGTTTCCTCCGGGTAGAGCGCAAAATCATGGATCGAGCCCATCATTCCTTCAACGACGGCCCCTTCGTACCATGGCTCGCCCGTAGCAAACCCTCGGCCGCGCCCGTCATTGTCCCCCTTGATGGCATGCCGGAAATGATCATTAAATACGGCGAAGCCTTGGCCCTTCTGGCTTCCCTTGACGGTTTGCTCCGTTAACGGGCTCATTCCTCCCGTCCATGGCTCACCATAGAACAAGAGAGAACGGTCGACCTCTCGGCGCAGCTCGCTTACGATCTCTTTCATCGTCGTTGTATCGATCAGAGCCATCAGATCGAACCGAAATCCGTCGATATGATATTCCTGGGCCCAGTATTTTAACGAATCCTTGATGTATTTGCGCACCATCGGCTTCTCCGTGGCCAGCTCGTTCCCTACGCCCGAACCGTTCGATAGATTCCCGTATCCGTCCTTGCGATAGAAGTACCCCGGCGCCAATCGTTCGAACGGGCCGTCGTCCACCGTATACGTATGGTTATAAACCACATCCATGACGACGCGGATTCCCCTTGCATGAAGGGCCAAAACCATCTCCTTCAGCTCCCGGATGCGCACGATCGGATCCATGGGATCTGTTGCATACGAACCTTCAGGCACATTGTAATTCTGCGGATCGTAGCCCCAATTATACTCGCGGTTTAAACGCCCGCTTGCATATCCGTCCAGCTCATTGACCGTCCGGAAATCAAATACCGGCAGCAGATGCACATGGGTCACGCCCAATTCCTCAAGATGATCCAGACCAAGGGCGTTTCCTTCGGAGTCTCGCAGACCGCCCTCCGTAAATGCCTTGTATTTTCCTCTATATTTCATTCCCGAATCCGTGTGGATCGAGAAATCGCGTACATGCAGCTCATAGAGCACCGAATCCGTAGGCTTTAGCAGGTTCGGTCTAACATCCTGCTCCCACCCCGGCGGATTGCTCTTCGCCAGGTCGACCACCGCGCCGCGGCAGCCATTCGCGGACACAGCGGTTGCATAAGGGTCAACGGCATAACAGACGCCTCCCTCCGCAGACTCGATTCGGTACATATAATAAGTTCCATGGAGATCACGGTTTACCTGAGCCGACCATACGCCTTCCTCATTCCGGACCATCGCATACAGCGTACCGCCCTCGTGATCCGTCACAAGACCCTGCTCGTTATACTCTCCCGGACCCTCATATAAAGCCAGCTTTACATTAACCGCATCCGGAGCCCATACCTGAAAGGCCGTTCCCTCTCTTCGGTAGGTCGCTCCCAGCTTAACGCTTGTGCAGCTCTTGATCATGTCCATACTCATCGTCACCGTCACTTATAGTAGATTTACTTCTTCCTAGTATGGGCGCCTGAATCATAAGACAGACCTCTAGCACATGAATTTAGAACGCTTTCATATATCATGGTATGCCAAAAGCCCTGAATTGGTTTGGGTTCCAAGCCAATTCACTATATATTTAGGCTATTATACTAGCAAATATGCCCGGTGTCTTTCTTTTGACAAAAAAAACATCTGTCCGCTATGGACAGATGTTGTCAATGTGATGCTATCGTGGAAAAAGATTGGTAGAGTCCCCAGAAACAAACGTAATACGACTGCAGGGATCGATCAAGTTGGACGTTGTCTTCCTTCTTACTCGGCTGCAGCCTCAATGGATTCCACCAGAGCCACTACTTCCTCTGCGGTACCCATTTCAAGCGCTTTGGCTGCAAGTGCCTGCATATCGCTGCGGGACAGCTTCCCGATCTGGCTGCGAGCCGGCAGAATGGAGGTCGCGCTCATGCTGAACTCATCCAGCCCCAGACCGAGCAGAATCGGAATAGCAGTCGCGTCGCCGGCCATTTCGCCGCACATGCCTACCCAGCGGCCTTCGCGATGGGCGGCATCGATGACCATTTTAACCAGTCGCAGAATCGCCGGATTGTATGGCTGGTACAGATACGCCACCCGTTCATTCATGCGGTCGGCGGCCATCGTGTATTGAATCAGGTCATTGGTTCCGATGCTGAAGAAATCCACCTCTTTGGCAAATTGATCGGCAAGCACGGCGGTAGATGGAATCTCCACCATGATGCCCAGCTGGATTTCTTCGGAAACCGAAATGCCTTCGCTTATAAGCTTAGCCTTTTCTTCCTCCAGAAGCGCTTTGGCTTCGCGGAACTCGCCCAGTGTCGCTATCATGGGAAACATGATACGCAGGTTGCCGTGGACGCTTGCACGCAGCAGCGCCCGAAGCTGTGTTCTGAAAATATCCTGGCGGTCCAGGCACAATCTGACGGCACGGAATCCGAGGAACGGATTCATTTCCTTGGGAAGATCCAGATACGGCAGCTCCTTATCCCCGCCGATATCAAGCGTGCGAACAACAACCGGCTTGCCTTCCATTTTCTCCAGAACCGATTTGTAAGCGACATACTGGATCTCTTCGGAAGGAAGTTTGTCTCTGCCCATGTACAGGAATTCCGTACGGTACAATCCTACGGCTTCTCCGCCGTTCTCCAACACGCCGGCCACATCATTCGGCGTCCCGATGTTGGCAGCCAGCTCCACATGGATTCCGTCCTTGGAAACCGTCGGTTCGGAGCGCAGCTTCTTCCACTCCTCCACCTGCTTGGCATAGGCGTCTTGCTTCGCACGGTATTGTTCTACGATGGCTTCCGTAGGATTAACGATGACATCCCCTTCCAATCCGTCAACGATGATCATATCCCCGTTTTTGACCGCAGAGAGCACGTTCTTCGTCCCGACGACAGCCGGAATTTCAAGGGAACGGGCCATGATGGCGGAGTGCGAGGTACGTCCGCCGATATTCGTCGTGAAGCCCTTAACGTAGTTCCGGTTCAACTGCGCCGTATCCGACGGAGTCAAATCCTCTGCAACCACGATCACTTCTTCGCTGATCTCCGAAGGGCTGACATAATTCAAGCCGAGCAGATGCTTCAGGATGCGTTTGGTGACGTCGCGCATATCCGCTGCTCGCTCCTGCAAGTAGGCGCTCTTCATGTTCTCGAACATTTGAATGAACTGGGTTGCCGTTTCGTTCAGCGCATATTCCGCGTTAACCGATTCGGAAGCGATTTTCGCCTTGACCGGTTCAATCAATTCGGGATCATTCAGGATGAGAAGATGAGATTCGAAAATCTCAGCCTTCTTCTCCCCGAGTTCCTGAAGCGTGCGGGCTTTGATCGCTTCCAGCTCAGCCTGTGACTGGGCCAGCGCCGCATCCAGCTTCGCGAGCTCCGCATCCGTGTCCGTGACTTGCTTCTCCGTGACGGAATAATCGGGATGCTCCAGCGTAAAAGCACGTGCTATCGCAATACCTGCCGAAGCCGCGATACCTTTCAAATTATTCATGAAGCTCGCCTAGCCCTTCGTTCACCATCACTTCTTGCAATGCTGTCAGCGCCTCGCTTTCATTGCCGCCTTCCGTGATCAGTGTCAATGTGTCGCCTTGCTCCAATCCGAGGGACAGAACGCCGAGAATCGACTTCAGCGTTACTTTTTTGCCGTTAGCTTCGGCAAAAGAGTTGGTATCCTGGAATTTGTTAGCCGTATTCACCAATGCGGTTGCCGGGCGTGCGTGAATTCCATCTTCGTCAATAATTCTGAATGTTTGTTGCATGTTCATCATCCTACTTTCGTATATTTTAATTTTTAGAATCCTGGAAACCATCGCGAGGTTAAGGTTTCAATAGGGTAATGATCCCTTCCTCGCCGCTTTTTACTTCACCGGTCTTGTTCAGCTTCACGGAAGCTCCCTCCGGCAGATTCGAGAAGATAATAGGAGAAATGATCGATTTGGCATTCTCCTTCACATAATCCAGATCCACTTGCATGATCGGTTGACCGGTGGAGACCAGGTCCCCCTCTTGCACCAGGACTTCAAATCCTTGCCCTTTCAGCTTAACGGTATTGACGCCGATATGGACAAGCACTTCCTTGCCGCCATCCGACATAATGCCGACGGCATGCTTGCTGGGGAACACATTGAACACGGTGCCGTTAACGGGAGACACAATCGTTCCGTTATGAGGCACGATCGCAAATCCGTCCCCTGTCATCCGTTCGGCAAACACGGGGTCAGGCACATGGGAAATATCCATAAGCTCTCCATCGGCCGGGGATACGATTTCCTCCTTAACGAGCGTTTCCCCGTCCTGTCCGGCCTGCTGTTCCTCTTGAGCCGTCGGCATCGTCTCCAAGGCCTCTGCTTGAGGCGCAGTGGTCGGCGTGATTCCCGACATGATGTCTTGAATCTGCGATTTGATCGTATCGGAACGGGTTCCGAATATCGCCTGGATATTATTCCCCACCTCCAGCACGCCTGACGCACCCAACTGCTTCAGCCTTGCCTTATCGACATGTCCCTTGTCTTTTACCTCTACGCGAAGACGAGTGATGCATGCATCCAGATGCGCGATGTTAGGCTGGCCGCCCAGTGCAGTCAGGATATTAGACGGCAGATCATTTTTACTGCCAGCGACCGCTGCTCCAGAGCCTGATTCCGGCTCTGTCGTCGAAGCTTCCTCGCGCCCCGGCGTCCTCAGATTGAATTTCCGAATGACAAACCGGAAGCCGAAGTAATAGATTACAGCCATAATAGCACCCACGATGAGAACATTCCACCATGGCGTCCGGTTCGGAATGACACCGAAGATCATGTAGTCGATCAGGCCGCCGGAGAAGGTCATGCCGATTTTGGTGCCCAAAATATGCATGGTCATGAAGGACAGGCCGGCAAACAACGCATGCACGGCGAACAGGATCGGTGCGACGAACAGGAACGAGAACTCAAGCGGTTCCGTGATCCCGGTCAAGAAGGAAGTCAGCGCCGCAGACCCCATGATGCCGGCCACGAACTTTTTGTTCTCCGGTCTTGCCTCATGATAGATGGCAAGCGCTGCCGCAGGGAGACCGAACATCATGAACGGATACTTACCCGTCATGAATGTGCCTGCCGTAAACTCGACGCCGTCCCGAAGCTGGGCCATGAATATGTTCTGGTCCCCTCGAACCAATTGTCCTGCCTGGTTCAGGTATTCCCCGAATTCAAACCAGAACGGGGAATAGAAAATGTGGTGCAGTCCGAACGGAATCAATCCGCGTTCCACGACGCCGAACACAAAAGCGGACAGCGTCAGGTTTTGTTCCAGCATGAAATGCGACGCCGTGTTAAGCGCCGACTGGATCGGCGGCCATATAAACACCATCAACAGACCAAGCAAAACGGACGTTGCGGCCGTCATAATCGGAACAAAACGTTTTCCTGCAAAAAAGCCCAGATAGGACGGAAGCTCGATTTTGAAAAACCGTCGGTACATGCTGGCTGCCAATATACCGACGATGATTCCGCCGAATACCCCGGTAGCCAACGTCGGAATGCCAAGCACGCTGGCATATTCGTAATTCGTGCCGACCATGGCCGGCGTCACGCCGATCACGCTGCCCATGGTGACGTTCATGACAAGGTAACCGATGATCGCGGCCAGTCCCGCAACGCCCTCACCTCCGGCTAAACCGACCGCAACCCCCACTGCAAACAGCAAGGATAGGTTCGTGAATACGATTTGTCCCGCATTCATCATGACCGTGGCAGCCGCTTGAACCCAGGCCGCATCCAGCCAAGGTGCGTATTGCAGGAAATCGGGGTTGACCAGCATATTTCCAAGACCGAGCAATAGTCCGGCCGCCGGCAATATGGCCACTGGCAGCATCAGAGCTTTACCGACCCTTTGCAGTACGCCAAAAAGCCGCTTAAACATGAAAATTCTCACCCTCTGTCTCTAGTTGTTATCACAAGCTGTAGGTAGATCATCATAAAGCCATCAAATCAAAAAAGGCATGAGCAACCACAGGTAAATGGATGACTAATCTCATGGATTAGATTACCCAAAAATGGGTAATAACAACCAAATTCCTGCAATACTCATGCCTGATCGAATCAGTTACACGTTGGATTTGAAGTTTTATGGTTCATAACTGTTCGTATTGTAACACCGTTCATTTATCGTTGCAACCACATGGTAAGGGACTTAATAAAATCTTCACATTTGCCCGCCCTGCTCTTTACGCTGGACCAACCGTTCCAGATGTATGGTCAAATAACCGGCCTCAGCGGGATAGATGGGTTTCTTCAGCCGCTGCTCCATCATTTTGGTCAGCTTCCATGCCAGGGAATAGGTCTCGGGATATTCACGCTTCAAAAGGCCGTCAAGCGAACTCGTCTCGTTCACCGCTTCCCCCCGCCGAACCCGTTCCAAGGCAAACCGGAGGTGCGTCAGCAATCGGGAATAATCCAGCGTATCCTTCGGGATGGCGTACTCCAGCTGCTGCTCGACGGTATGTACCAAGTCGGCGATCAGCTCCGAATGCTTGCGGACCTCGGAGATATGCTGGTTCGTAAGGGCACCGTGAAAATGAAGGGCAATGAATCCGATTTCTTCTTGGCCCAAGTCAACCCCGAGCTTCTCCCGAATGGTACGGACGGCATATTCGGCCATCTCGTACTCTTCAGGGTACATCTCTTTGGTTTCGTATAAAAAAGGATTGTGGATATAAAGACCTTGGGCATGGCGTTTAATGGCAAATGCGATATGATCCGTCAAGGCAATGTGGATATGCTCATTCAGAGGAGCGTCGCTGGACTTGGCGGCATTCAGAATAATATCATTCATCGCCTCAATCAGCTTCTCGTCGATGTGAGGCACCAGCTGCTTATACTGCTCCTGCTCCTCCGGTTTGGTCAAAATGAACATCTTCTCGGCAGCGGCGGCAGGGATACGGTCTTTATTCTTCCGGTTAAAGCCGATGCCCTTGCCGATAACAACAACCTCGCCATGTTGAGGATGCTTCGCTATGATTACATTATTGTTCAACACTTTAGCCACTTGTAAGCTGCTCACGTTCGCACCTCTTTTTGATTCATACGCGTATACTCGGATATCTTATCAGAAATATAAGAGCGCGGCAAAATCATTTGTGGTTGCCAAAGTCTTCAAGGTGCCGTACCGCTGCCTGCCACCATGTATTCCGGCCCCTGCTTGCGGCTTGATCTACTCTTCCTTAGCGGCACTTGTCTCTACAGGGACCGGTACAAGTTCCTGCTCGATGGACACCGGCTTTTGAGCCGTGGCGGATTTTTTCGTTGTTAATCCTTTAATGAGATCCTCCACGTCAATCCCGGACACACTCTTCAGCATCTCAGGCGCCGTGGACATCAGCTCGGTCACATAATTGCTCACGCGAGCCGCTCCTTCGCCCTTCCCAGTATCCACAACGGTCAGCTTGTCGATGGACGAGATCGGCTGAGCAATCTTGCCGGCAAGCTCAGGCAGCATTTTCACGATGATATCGAGCACAGCAGCCTCGCCGAACTTCTGGAACGCTTCCGCCAGCTTCTCTTTGGCATCGGCTTCGGCAATACCGCGCAGGCGGATGACTTCGGCTTCGGCCGTACCTTTCGCGCGCTCGGCATCCGCAACCGCCATACCGTCTAGGCGCTTCTGCTCGGCAGACGCTTTGGCCTGCGTTTCGATGGAGTATTGCACAGCATCCGCTTCGCGCATCTTCCGGGCCTTATCCGCTTCGGCAGCCTGCTCAACCGCATAGCGATCCGCTTCGGCTTTTTTCTTCACGTCCGCGTCATACTGCTTCTCGCGAACCATGATTTCTTTCTCCTGCAGGTCGATTTCGCGTTCCTTGCGAACGAGCTCAACCTTCATCTGCTCCTCAACCACCGTTTGTCTGGCTCGGGCTTCCTGAATATGATAAGCTTGGTCCGCTTCGGCCTTTGCCGTATCCTGCTCCTTCTTAAAGGACGCGACCTTCAGCTCCCTTTCCTTCTCGGCTTCCGCGATATTGGTATCGCGTACGACCTCGGCCTTCTGTCCTTCTTCTTCGGCGCGTGCCTTCTGAATCCGCGCATCCCGCATCGCTTCGGCTTCGGCAATCTCCGCATCCCGCTTGACCGTAGCGATCCGCGGTTTACCAAGCGCTTCCAGATATCCGTGTTTATCGCGAACGTCCTTAATGGTAAAGGAAACGATCTGCAGACCCATCTTCTTCAGGTCTCTTGCTGCGACCCCCTGAACTTCCTGCGCGAACTTGTCGCGGTTACGATATACTTCCTCTACTGTCATGGAACCGAGAATGGCACGAAGATGGCCTTCCAGCACCTCCTGGGCTTCACCCTTCAGCGCTTCAATGGGCTTGCCCATGAATTGCTCGGCTGCGGTCGCCACATCTTCGATCGAGCTTCCCACTTTAATGATGGCCACCCCGTCCGCCATAACCGGCACGCCTTGCTCCGTGTACACTTCAGGCGTCATGACATCCAGTTTATGAGATAAGAGCGATACGAATTCGGAGCGCTGAAACACGGGGAGTATAAAAGCGCCGCCGCCGCGAACGATTTTGATTTTGCGGCCGGATTCGTCCTCCGACAAATTTTTGCTTCCCAAAAAAGAACCGGTGACAATCATCGCTTCATCCGGGCTCACCGTTTTGTAGCGGGCCCAGAACGCAAGTCCTAACACGACAATGACGCCTACAACAATCGACGGAATTACTAAGTACTCTGGCATTGAATCAATCCTCTCCTTTTCGTTCTTCCAGTTCGGACACCCTCAGGACGCCATCAACAATGTCGACAACCACCACGCGGACACCTGCCGGAAGCGTTTGACGATCAAAGCTTGAGGCAATGTGCATCGTGTTGCCTGCCCCGACCTTGACCATCACTTCCCCGAATCCTTCAGCAGGTAGCGGCACCGTGACTACGCCGATCCTGCCCGCAAGCTCCTTGATGGAAAAGCCCGTCGAGTTCTCGCTGTTCTCCATCGGTTTCACGTACCCGAAGTAGACGAGAATCGAAATGACGATGGCCGCCAAGACAGATAGCGTTACATGGGCACCTGCCGCCAATTCCGTGTATTTCGTCAGCATGATTCCGGTCCCGCCGAATACGGTGATTCCCCCGGCGATCACAACCGGATTGAAAAAATCCACTGACAAAAAGTCCAACAATCCGTCAAGCGCCGAGCTAAGTATGTCGCCTAGCACCACGGTTACGATGGCGAAGATCACGCCCCCGATCAGACAGCCCCAATATAACGCTTCCATGTTGATTGCCCCCTCTGGAATTCCTTACTGTGTATAACAAGTAATACGGCAAAATGTTTGCTAAAGTTTCAATTATTTGCCTCAAACGTATGAAAATCTCTTCATAATCTATATTCGACGCCCCAGCAAAAAAGCCTGCACGGCTTGAACCGGCAGGCTTTAAAACCATTTTTATTCCTTGTCAGCTAACGACAGGACAACCCCTATAACGACATCCGATAGATTTCAACGACGTCCTCGCGCTGCAGCTTGCGGAAGTTGCCAAAAGGACCGAAGCGCATCGCTTTATCGGCCATGGACCCGATCTCGCGGTCGTCGATATCGTAATCTCCCAGCGTGCTCGGCGCACCGATGGAAGTCCAGAAGCGGCGGAGCGCCTCGATTCCTTCCAGTCCGGCCGCTTCATCGCTTTTCCCGGCAGCATCAACACCGAATACATTCACGGCAAGCGACTTGAAGCGCTGAGGATCCGCGTTCAGATTATATTTCATCCAGTTCGGGAACAGGATTGCCAGGCCGCCGCCGTGCGGAATGTCGTATACGGCAGACACCGCGTGCTCGATGTTATGGGTTCCCCAGTCGCCGGCCATTCCCATGTTGATCATGCCGTTCAGCGCCATCGTACCGCAGTACATGATCGTCTCGCGGTGCTCATAGTTCTCCAGGTCCTCAACCAGCTTCGGCGCCGTATCGATAACGGTTCGAAGAATCGTTTCGCAGAAACCGTCCTGCACCGGCGTATTGGTATCCTGATGGAAGTAGTGCTCCAGTACGTGGGACATGATATCCACGATACCGTACACCGTTTGATCCCGGGGAAGGGAGAAGGTATGCACAGGGTCCAGGATCGAAAAGGCGGGATAAGCATGCGGGCTGCCCCAGCCCATCTTCTCTTGGGTCACTTCATTGGTGATGACGGAGCCGCCGTTCATCTCCGATCCCGTTGCGGCCATCGTAAGCACCGTTCCAAGCGGCAGACCCGCTTGCGGTACGGCTTTGCGCTCTACGAAATCCCACATATCTCCGTCATACTTGGCTCCTACGGCAATCGCTTTGGAGCAGTCGAGGACGCTTCCGCCGCCAACGGCCAAAATAAGGTCGATGTGATGCTCCCGGCACAACTCCACACCTTTATGTACCGTTGACAGGCGCGGGTTCGGTTCCACCCCGGCAAGCTCCGTCACCACCGCATTCGCTTCTTTCAGCAAGGCGATGACCTGGTCGTAAAGGCCGCTGCGCTTGATGCTGCCGCCGCCGTACACCAGCAAAACGTTCCGGCCGTATTTGGCCACTTCACCGCTTAAAGCACTCAGCTTGCCCTTGCCAAAAATCAACTGAGTCGGATTATGAAAGACAAAAGGTCTCATGTCACATTACCTCCATCGCATCTGGTTTGCATCTAATTCATTCATGCGTGCTTTTTCATTCTATACCATTCCCATTAAGCAAAACAAACAGCCGTCCTTCTTTCGGAAGATCGGCTGTTTGAATGATGATCCTAGTTATCGTTAGCTTCAACACATCATATTTCCATCCAAGAATATTTATCTGCTGTCAGGGACGTACCCCATATGGCTCAGGAATCGCTGAAATGCCTGCTGCCCTTCCGCCGTCTGTTTGTATACCCCGGCATGCTCCAAAATCGTCGTGAATTTGCTGCCGACCTCCCGGCGTACCAGCTGGGTGGCCCCGGCTTTATCGGATGCGGCTATGCCCCGGCCCCGCAGCTCCTCGATCCAGTCGCCGTGGACGGCGAGCGGATGGTCAGCGGCCTGGCTGTCCGCATACAGTGCCTCGTTCCCCGCCAGAATCTCGGCGATCTGATCCAGCTCTTCCTTGAGCCTGCCCGGCAGGATCGCCAGCCCCATCACTTCGATCAAGCCGATGTTTTCCTTCTTGATGTGGAACATCTCCCGATGAGGATGAAAGATCCCTTCCGGATGCTGCTCGTTGGTGCGATTGTTCCGCAGAACCAGATCCATCTCATAGATGCCCTCGTCATTACGGCGGGCAATCGGAGTCACCGTATTATGGCGGACCCGTTCGCCGTCCGCTTCGCTGAAGGCCTCGATGTCTGCCGAAGGGTCGCTGTAGGTTTTCCAGCCCTCGTAAATGCCGTTCGCGCATTCAAGCAGCGAATCCCGATCGCTTGAGGATAGGCGGATCACCGACATCGGCCATTTCACGATGGCAACGGATACCTCCGGATAATCCCCGTGCGTAAACCCGGCCACCTTCGGCGCTTTCTGGATCGGGAAGGTATGCCGCCCCCCCTGGAAATGATCATGTGTGAGAATGGAGCCCCCGACAATCGGAAGATCCGCGTTCGATCCGAGAAAATAATGCGGATAAGCATCAACAAAACTCAAGAGGCGGGCAAGCGTCTCCTTGGTCAGCTTCATCGGCACGTGATCGTGGTGGAACACGATGCAGTGCTCGTTATAGTAAACATACGGCGAGTATTGGAAGAACCATGGTTCACCGTTCAACTCCAGCGGGATAATGCGCAGGTTTTGCCGTGCCGGGTGATTGACCCTGCCTGCATAACCCACGTTCTCCCGGCAGAGCTGGCATTTCGGATAAATCGGCGGAGGCAGCAGTTTGGCCATGGCGATTTCCTTCGGACTTTTCTCCGGCTTGGATAGATTGATGGTAATCTCAATATCGCCGTACGCGCTGGCATGCCGCCAGTATTCGTTTTTGGCTACGCGATCCATCCGAATGTAGTTGGAGTCGATGCACAGGCTGTAAAATTGCCGGGTAGCCTCGATGATCCCCTGCTCCTGCTCTACCGCCCGGAACCGAGCGGTTACTTCCGAAGGTCTTGCCATGAGGCGGCCCATGATTTTGGCGTCCAGCAAATCCCGGTACGTATCGGTATTCTCCGGGATCATGCCATGCGCCGCACCGTAATCGATCAGGATGTCGAGCATAGCCTGGGGCCCATCCGGCATCGGGTCGTTCACTTCGTCGCCGTACGGCTCGCTGAACCCGAAATCCTCCAGCAGCAGGTTGCGGCTGTAATCCGCATCCGCTGCCTGGATCAGGCCTTTATGAAGCGCGAATCGCACCAGCATTTCAATGGCATGCAGAACCTGCTTGGATTCGGGAGTACTTGATGTTGCAGCATTCATGTTCATCGTCCCCCTTGGATTAATTGTCGCCGTAACCGTCCGGACGACTGCTGTGCCACTTCCATGCGCTCTCGATAATTTCCTCCAGCGTCGTTCTGGACGGCGTCCATCCGAGAACCGTGCGCGCTTTGTCCGAAGACGCCACCAATACCGCAGGGTCACCCGCACGGCGGGCTTCCATGACAACCGGAATGTCGGCACCCGTCACCCGCTTCGATGTCTCGATCACTTCCTTGACCGAGAACCCGAGTCCGTTGCCGAGATTGAACACATTGCTGGACTCGCCGCGACGAAGGTATTCAACCGCGCGCAGATGCGCATTCGCCAGATCGCTGACGTGAATGTAATCGCGGACGCACGTGCCATCGGGAGTTGCGTAATCGTCGCCAAACACCGAGATGCTGGCGCGCTGCTCCAAAGCGGTTTGCAGAACGAGCGGAATCAAGTGGCTCTCCGGCCGGTGATCCTCGCCGATCTTGCCGCTGGCATGCGAGCCGGCCGCGTTGAAGTAACGAAGGGAGACATACTTCACCCCGAGCACGGTATCGAACCAGGACATCATCCGTTCCATCATCAGCTTGGTTTCCCCGTACACGTTCGTCGGCTGGGTCCGGTCCGTTTCCTCGATCGGCACCTTCTCGGGCTCACCGTAGGTCGCGGCCGTTGAAGAGAAGACGATCTTTCGAACGCCCGCCTCATTCATGGCTTCCAGCAGGCACAGCGTGCCGTACACGTTGTTATCGTAATATTTCACCGGATCCTTCATGCTCTCGCCGACCAGAGAATTCGCGGCAAAATGGATAACGGCATCAATATCGTTGTCCGAGAACAGCTGCTTCAGCAGCGCCTTGTCGCGCAGATCGCCGACATACAGCTTTCCGCCCAGCAGCGCTTCGCGATGACCCGTCTCCAGGCTGTCGATGACTACAACGTCTTCCCCTTGCTCCAGCAGCTCCGCCACGGTATGTGAACCGATATAACCTGCTCCGCCGGTCACTAAAATAGCCATATTATTCGCCCTCCTTTACTTCATGCACGCCTTGACCTACGCCGCATACGTAGAAGTCCGCCTTCAGTCCCGTTCTGGCCTCATATTGCTGTCCCACTTCCGCGATGAAACGTTCCACCGCGTCCTCGTGCACGAGGGATACCGTGCAGCCGCCAAAGCCGGCTCCCGTCATTCTGGAACCGAGCGTACCCGGAATCCGCTGGGCTTCTTCCACCAGAGCATCCAACTCGTCGCCCGTGACTTCGTACAGATAACGCAAAGAGTCATGGGACTGATTCATGTACTGTCCGAAAACTTCCAGATTCCCCTCTTTCAGAGCCTTCACGGAATCAAGCACGCGCTGGTTCTCCTCGACGACATGCTGGGCGCGTCTTCTGACGGTCTCATCCTGGATGCTGTCCCGCAAGGTCGCGAATTGATCCGGATTCAGCTGGGCGAGATACGATAACGCCGGGAGCTCCTTTTGCAAAATTTCCAAAGCGCGGTCGCATTCGCTGCGGCGTTCATTATATTTGGAATCGACGAGTCCGCGCCGTTTGTTGGTATTCGAAATCACGATTTTGTATACTCCGGTCCGGAAAGGCACCAGCTCATACTCCAGCGTATCGCACATTAACAGAATGGCATGATCCTGCTTGCCGTTGGCTACGGCGAATTGATCCATGATGCCGGAGTTGACGCCGACGAACAGGTTTTCCACCCGCTGCGAAAGCTTTGCGATCTCCACCGTATCCGTCTCCTTGCCCTCCATCTTCAAGAAGGCGTAAGCCGTGACCACTTCGATGGACGCTGAGGACGAGAGGCCTGCCCCGTTCGGGATATCCCCGTGGTACAGCAGGTCATAGCCGCTGCTGAGCCCGCAGCCGATTTTATTCAGCTCGGTAATGACGCCGACCGGGTAATCCGTCCATTGATCGATTTTGTAGCCATAATCCTCGTCCAGACTGATCGTTAATTCATAGGGGATATTGGTGGATGAAAAGCTCACCTTGTTATCGTCACGCGGTCGGATAATCAAGGTTGTGCCAAACTCCAGGGCTGCCGGAAGCACATAGCCCCCGTTGTAATCCAGATGCTCCCCGATCAGGTTCACGCGCCCTGGCGCATTAAATATGCGAACCTTATGCTGGCTCTCACCGTGCTTGTCCATAAATCTTTCCATAAGCTGTTGCGTCGTCACTGCCTATCACTCCATCCTGTACATATGGTAGTTTTACTGTCTTCAGTATAATGGAAATCTCGTTTACCGATAATGAAATCTTGTGTGATACATATGGATTTATGTGACTTATGGAGGTACAATAAATTCATGATCACGAAATCCCTATAGTTCCTCTTTTTCCCAAACTCATTGTAAAGGAAAATGAATGATGAAACCAACCTATTCTGTTGCTTCCAACCCAGCACAGCAAGGCGGCGGCTGGCTCCACGTGCGATTCGCCGGCGAGAGCCAGACCCTTCCGGAGCATGCGTTGGGGCCCAAAATATTCGATCATTACCTCTTGCACATCATCGAATCGGGCCATGGCGTATTTCGGACCGAAACCGACAGATACCAGCTCGGGCCCGGCGATTGCTTCCTGATTCATCCCGGCCAGATTGTCAGCTATGTATCCGATGCGAGCCAGCCGTGGCGTTACCGCTGGGTCGCCTTTGACGGAGAACACGCCGATGAAGAGATATCCCGTTTGGGGCTCACGCCCGAAAAGCCTGTCCTCCACCTTGTGGAGAACAACCCCATTCCCGGCTATGTATCCCTCATCCAGGGCCATTTTCAATCCAGGGAAGAAAGCTCTCACATGGCCGCCATCGGTTACCTGCATTTAATCTGGGCCGAGATCATGAATCAGAGCGACCGGCCGTCCCGATTGACGCTGTCAGAACCCCAGGTTCAGCGCACGGTGAAGCAGATGATCAGTTACATGGCTTCCCAATACGCCCATCCCGTCTCGATCGAACAGATGTGTACGAGCCTAGGCTACAACCGCGCATACCTGTCACGGATCTTCAAGCAGGAAACGGGCATGACTCCGATCACGTATCTGCTTAAATTAAGAATCGACCAATCCAAACGGCTGCTGCGCGAACGTCCCGATTTGTCCATCGAGCAGGTTTCCGCATCGGTCGGACTGACAGATCCGCTCTATTTCTCGCGCCAATTCAAGCGGCTCGTCGGCAGATCCCCGTCGCGGTACCGCAAGGACATCATCTCTTCATCCGCGCTTACTTAAAGAGTGCGCCCAAGCCATCCCTTAGCAAAAAAAGGAGCGTCCTTCAGGCGGTTATCATCCTAAAGGCGCTCCTTGTCATGTATCTATTTCAATCCCGCCATGTTTTCGCCAGCATCTATCCTTCCGAAGAAGATGCATTCTCCGTTTTGAGAATCGCTTCTATGCGATCCAGCTCTTCCTTCGAGAACTCCAGATTGTTCAAGGCAGCCACGTTGTCTTCAATCTGGCTTACTTTGCTAGCTCCGATCAGGGCAGACGTCACCCGGCCGCCGCGCAGAACCCAGGCGAGCGCGAATTGAGCCAGACTCTGGTTCCGGGCTTGGGCGATTTGGTTCAAGGCTCTGATCTTGCGCAGCACCTCAGGCGTGATATTGCTTTCGTTCAGGAACACCGATGCGCTTGCGGCACGGGAATCGACAGGCACGCCGTTCAAATATTTGTTCGTCAAAAGCCCTTGGGCAAGCGGCGTGAATGCGATGCTTCCGACCCCGTTCTCTTCCAGGACGTCAAGCAAACCGTTCTCCACCCAGCGGTCCAGCATGGAGTAGCTCGGTTGATGGATGAGCAGCGGGGTACCCAGGTTTTTCAGGATCGATATCGCTTCCCGGGTCTTCTCCGGCGAATAGTTGGAGACTCCGACATACAGCGCCTTGCCGGAACGAACGAGATGATCCAGCGCTGCCATGGTTTCCTCGAGCGGCGTTTCCGGATCCATCCGATGATGATAGAAAATATCCACATAGTCCAGGCCCATTCGCTTCAAGCTCTGGTCGAGGCTTGATACCAGATATTTACGCGATCCGAAATCGCCGTAAGGACCGGGCCACATATAATAGCCGGCTTTGGACGAAACGACGATTTCGTCACGATATGCCTTAAGGTCTCTGGAAAGCACTTTACCGAAAGTCTCCTCGGCAGAGCCTGCAGGAGGTCCGTAATTGTTCGCCAGATCAAAATGGGTGATGCCCAGATCGAAGGAGCGCGTAATCATGTTCCGCCCGTTCTCGTACGTGTCGACGCCACCGAAATTATGCCATAATCCAAGGGAGATCGCGGGAAGTTTAAGCCCGGACCGCCCCACGCGGTTATACTTCATTCCTTCATAGCGGTCTTCGCTAGCCACATAGGTCACTTGCAATCCCTGCCTCTCTAAGTGAATAGGTCCATTGCTAAATTCCATCTTATCGCGTTTGGTCTTCCTTTGACAAGAAAACGATTACAGGGATAGGTACGGCAATACGCCGCCTTTTGTCCCCTCACGTGCTGATCAGTTTATCCACCTGCGTCATGACTTGACCGATCCGATCCGCAATCAGGAGGCCTGCCCGATGATCGTATGGGGTTGGATCTGCATTCAGCAAAGCTACCTTGCTTCCATGAAAATAGGAGATCAAACTAGCGGCGGGGTGTACCGTCAGGGAAGTCCCCCCAATAATCAACAAGTCGGCCGTCGATATTTCCTGGATCGAGCGCATGATGACGTTCTGGTCCAATTCCTCTTCATACAGCACGACGTCCGGCCGGACCAGCCCCCCGCAATCCTTGCAGCGCGGGACGATTTCCTTAATGTCCAGAATCTCCTGAAGGCTGTAGAATCGGGAGCAATCCATGCAATAATTGCGGTGCACGGAACCGTGAAGCTCCAGCACCTCGGAACATCCCGCCGACTGATGCAGGCCATCGATATTCTGCGTGATGACCGCCTTTAGCTTCCCGTCATGCTCGAGTCTCGACAATAGGCGGTGACAGCCGTTCGGCTGCGCAAGCGGGTGCAGCATCTTGCTCCGGTAAAAGTCGTAAAACACTTCCGGATGCTGCATAAAAAAAGTATGGCTGAGCATGACCTCCGGCGGATACGGAGACTGGTGCTCGCTCTGGTACAGTCCGGCTGCCGAACGGAAGTCTGGTATTCCGCTCTCGGTGGAGGTACCCGCTCCCCCGAAAAAAACAATGTAGTCGCTCGCTTCGATCCATGTTGCCAACTGCTCGATCTTTTCCCTGTTCTCCACTCTTATACACCTCCGTACAGCCCTTAAAATAACACGTCTACCTGTGCACGTCTAATTCATTATAATCGGATATGACAACATCGGCATCTGTCAGATGCGCCGGCTCCCCTTCATCCGTCATTAAACCTACGGCCAGCGCAGCGCCTGCTTGCTTCGCCATCTGCATATCCGCGTTGCTGTCGCCGATGACGACCGCTTCCTCCGGTTTGATCCCGAGCCGGCGGCAGGCCGCCTCGGTCATTTCGGGGTGCGGCTTGCCATTTCGAACCTGATCTCTTCCCATAATGACCGTAAAGTACGAGCGAAGCCCCATCCATTCCAACTGCTCCACGGCGCCTGAGGTTTGATCCGAAGTCACCACTGCCATCTTCACGGAGGCCAAGCTGCATTTTTCCAGAAAATGTTCCAGTCCGGGCATCGGGAATGCCGGCTTTCGCTGACGGACTTCGTACATGGCATTTTTCGTAATCTGATGGACCTGCACAATCGCCTCGTTCCATGGCATCCCGGCTGCGTACAATTGCCAGGCCAGAAGCCCGTTCGTCTCCTCCACGGTGCCCATGGCGAGCGGACCCCGCAGATCATACCCCGATACGCGTCCGCCGGCATCGTGCTTGGTCCCCAGCACCTTCTCTTTCGGCAGCGTAAAGCCGGATCCCATCAGCTCCAGCCGTTCCTCCATGAACTCGAGCACATAATCGGCCCATCCTCCCCACAGCGCCATGAAATGAAGCAGCGTACCGTCTTTATCAAACAAGATCCCTTGGCAGGGAACGGTTCGTCCTTTCAGTTGAACAAACGGCAATGGTTCAAAACCTCCCTATCCTATTCTTGATCATACTCTTATTAAACCATGAAATAAACTCTGATTTAAGCGTTATTGGCGCATGGGATCAAGAAATCGCTCCGACTTGAAAATTTACCAATCTTTAGTCGAATGTTTTGATTCATGACAAATGGACCGTGGTAAGTAACATATACGCATAGCAAATACGACGGTAAAGGAGTGATTTGTTCATGGCCACCAGCAGCAATCGAAAGATGACCCGCGAAGAAGCCGGACGTCTTGGCGGCGAAGCCACCGCCAAAAAACACAGCCGCGAATTCTATCAGGAAATCGGCAAAAAAGGCGGCAAAGCGACGTCCAAAAACCATAGCCGCGAGTTTTACCAGGAAATCGGTCAAAAGGGCGGCGAAGCCACCTCGCGGAATCATAATCGCGAATTCTATCAGGAAATTGGCCGCAAAGGCGGCAAGAAATAGCATATCTTTTCAGTAGGAAGCCTGTTCCCGACCAAGGGGGACAGGCTTTTTCTTGGCCTTCACGACAGGCTTCCTTCCATCGCTTCCTATTAATATCATGTAGAAAAACCTACCTTTTTGTGATAGACTCATTTAAAACCTATTCGCTGTTTACAGGTACCCGGCTGCTTTGCCGGAAGACCGCGCTAAAGCGTAACAATTTTAAAATAGATCTGGGGGGAAATCGACATCATGACAACCAAAAAAATGCGTTCAGACATGATCAAGAAAGGCTTTGACCGCGCGCCGCACCGCAGCTTGCTGCGTGCAGCAGGCGTTAAGGAAGAGGATTTCGGCAAACCGTTCATCGCCGTGTGCAACTCTTACATCGATATCGTTCCGGGTCACGTGCATCTTCAGGAATTCGGCAAGATCGTGAAGGATGCGATCCGTGAAGCCGGCGGCGTTCCGTTCGAGTTCAACACCATCGGCGTGGATGACGGAATTGCCATGGGACATATCGGCATGCGCTACTCGCTGCCAAGCCGCGAGATCATTGCGGATTCCCTGGAAACCGTTGTATCCGCCCACTGGTTCGACGGTATGGTGTGTATCCCGAACTGCGACAAAATTACGCCCGGCATGCTGATGGGCGCCCTGCGCGTTAACATCCCGACGGTGTTTGTCAGCGGCGGACCGATGAAGGCCGGCGTGGACAGCAAAGGCCGCAAATTGTCCCTGACTTCCGTATTCGAAGGCGTCGGCGCTCACCAGGTCGGCAAAATCAATGACGATGAGCTCCTGGAATTGGAACAATACGGATGTCCAACCTGCGGATCCTGCTCCGGCATGTTCACCGCCAACTCCATGAACTGCCTCGCCGAAGCGCTGGGTCTGGCTCTGCCGGGCAACGGCACCATTCTTGCCATCGCCGAAGAGCGCAGAGAGTTTGTTAAACAATCGGCCAAACAATTGATGGAACTTGTCAAAATGGACCTGAAGCCGCGTGACATCGTAACCCTGGAAGCTATCGACAATGCGTTTGCGCTCGATATGGCGATGGGCGGCTCCACCAACACGGTGCTTCATACATTGGCGCTTGCCCAAGAAGCCGGCCTTGATTACCCGCTGGAGCGGATCAACGAAGTCGCTGACCGCGTTCCACACATCTCCAAGCTGGCTCCGGCTTCGGATTACTTCATCGAGGATGTGCATTTGGCAGGCGGAGTAAGCGCGGTTCTGCACGAGCTTCTGAAGAAGCCCGGCGCACTGCACGGGGATTGCATTACCGTAACCGGCAAAACGCTGGCCGAGAACGTAGAGGGCTGTGAAATCCAGGATGAGAACGTCATCCATCCGATCGATTCCCCGTATTCCGAGCGCGGCGGACTCGCGGTACTGTACGGCAATCTGGCTCCTGAAGGCTCCATCATCAAAGTCGGTGCGGTCGATCCGTCGGTTGGCGGATACCATAAAGGACCTGCCATCTGCTTTGACTCCCAGGACGAGGCGCTAAGCGGCATTGCCAACGGCAAGGTCAAGGAAGGCCATGTGGTTGTCATTCGATATGAAGGGCCGAAGGGCGGACCGGGCATGCCGGAAATGCTGGCGCCGACCTCGCAGATTGCAGGCATGGGGCTTGGAGCCAAAGTCGGTCTGATCACTGACGGACGCTTCTCCGGCGCTTCCCGCGGCATCAGCATCGGACACATCTCGCCGGAAGCGGCTGAAGGCGGACCTATCGCTTTCGTTGAAGACGGGGATATCATCGAGCTGGACCTGAATAAACGGACGATTCAATTGCTGGACGTTTCCGAAGAGGAAATGGCTGTACGCCGCAGCAAATGGGTTGAGTTCGAACCGAAAGTGAAAACCGGTTACCTTGCCCGCTACTCGAAGCTTGTGACCAACGCCAGCTCTGGCGGCGTATTGAAAATCTAATCCTTAATAAAGCAAAGGGGTTATCCCGCGCAGGCATTTGCAGCAGCCTGCGGGGATAACCCCCTTTTTTATAACCAAAACCATCTAAGAGATAATCCATGCATAATAGCGGAAACCATCGATTCGATGAACTACATGCCTTGCGATACACTGGCAACCGCCAGATCACCCGCATGCTCCTGTTGAACTTCCTGCTGTTCCTCCGATGGAGGCAAAACCTGCGTTTTCTTCTCCGCATAACGTCCGATCAGAACATCCACCGGCATGATGAGCATTTTCGGCTCCATCATCTGGGTGCCCTCCTTCAGGCGGGCCTGCCCTTTCGGGTGAATGACGCTGAGCAGCAGTTTCAGATACAGTCTGGACGAGCTTGCGAACAGCCCCCGAGGCAAATCCATCACATGGAATCCGAATTGCTCGGGGCCCCGCGAAATCATGGTTACGGCATACAAACCTTTGATATCCTTAAACTCGGGCCGGTCCATCACCATGTTCGCCAGAGAAGGCAAATCCTTCTGCACGGCACGAATCATTTTGATGGCAAGCTGCACTTCCGAGCGGGAGCGGCTGCCGATCTCGAACAATTTTTTGTTGTCAAAGTGGAGCTCGAGCACCTGGTCTCCCTTCTCAAGCCGGCTGCCGTCTTCCATCACGACCGTTTTGCCGGTGAAGGCACGCTTTCGGAAATGCAGCATCGGATCCTCCGGATTAACCGTTTCGAGCGCGAACACCGCATGAAATGCTTTTTCCCACAAGAGCCACAATGAGACGATCAACCGCTTGAGAGGAGACAGCTTCTTCGCTTTCGCTTTGCTTTCCTTAGCCATCATGTCGTCGATTCGGATGCTTCTCATTCCTTTCTGCTCTGCGACTTTCAGTACGCGTTCCAAGGCAATCAGCATTTGCTCCGGCGCATCGGGGTTCGCTCCCATCGTCGTACCGCAGTCATGGAGGAGCATAACCTCGCCGCCGTTCAGCTTGGCCAGCATACGCTGAGTCAGCTTGTCAGCGCCGATCTTGCTTCGCCAATCATTAAACATCGAGGACCATAAGATGATGCGGCAGCCGGTATTCTTGGCAAAATCGAATAGATTCACGATTCCCCAAGGCGGTCTGTAATATCTCGAGCGCTCGCCGGTTATGGCGTAGATGATATCGTCCGTGCGCTTGACTTGCTTGCGGACGGTCACGGGTCGCATTAACCAATTGCTCTTGTGAACATAGTTGTGAATCCCGATCAGATGACCCTCGCTATGAATGCGTTTGACGACCTCCGGATGCTTCTCGGCATGGGAACCGACCAGAAAAAAAGTCGCTTTCATATTATACCGCTTCAATAGATCCAGCAGTCTTGGCGTATAGAACGGATCAGGACCATCATCAAAGGTTAAGGCGAAGTCTTCCAAGCCTGTTCCCCTGCGAAATACTCGAAAACCGAATATCCGGGTCAGGATGCCGGGAATGAATGCATAAAAAGATGAAAGGTAAAACAACCATAGCAGTAACGTTTGCATGCTAACTCCCCGCTTTTTATTTCTTTTTCTAATGAAAGACACTATTATTATTTTATCATAGCACTTAAAGAAATAGGCTTTTTTTTCGCAAATCGTGTACAATGATATCTATCAATAAAGTATAAAGGAGCCGATATCCCACTATGCTTCCCTTGTATAAAAAATATTGGAGAACCGCCTTCGATATAGGTTTAATCGTGCTTACGGTTTACTTGATCATGCTCATATTCAGCAAGCTTTACCAGATTGCGGCTCCGGTGTTTTTATCTTTCCTCGTTTTCCTGATTATTGAGCCTTTCTCCAAATTCCTGCACCGCAGGGGGCTTCCGAAGCCCTTCGCCGCGGCGATATCCGTTCTGCTCTTCCTGCTCGTCATCCTTGGCATCCTGTTTGGAGCCGGAGCGCTCATCGTATCGCAATTCATGAACCTGCAGGACAATTTGCCGGCTTACACCCAAACGATCCAGAAGCATTTCTCGGAAACCCTGATGTTCCTGCAGACGAAGCTCGACGCGCTGCCGCCGGATCTGACGGACCGCCTGAACGGTTACTTCCAAGACATTACCACCTTTGCCCAGGGCGCTGCCGAGTCGTTCTTCCGTTACATCGTTGGATTCATGGGGTCGTTCTCCTCGTTCATCGCGAATTTCGGGGTTGCGATTATCCTCGCTTTCTTCCTGAGCACGGAAATCGGCAGCTGGCGGAGAATCGCCAAGGACAAGACGCCGAAGACGCTTAAGACGGCTTTCGTTTTCCTGAAGGACAATGTATTCAAGGCAATCGGCTCTTATATTAAAGCCCAGATGAAGCTGGTCAGCATCACCTTTGTCATTGTATACATAGGACTCTTGATATTAGGTACGGGCAATTCCCTGTCCGTCGCGCTTATCTGCGCCGTATTCGATGTATTGCCGCTGCTCGGGGTTCCCGTTATTCTTATTCCGTGGATCACCTATTTGTTCATTGTAGGCAACACCGGGCTTGCAATCGGCTTGATCGTTCTGCTTGCCGTTGTGGTCATTTCCAGACAGCTGCTCGAGCCTAAAATTACGGGAAACTCGATCGGCGTATCCTCCGCCTTTCTGATGCTGTCCTTTATGATGATCTCCCTGTCGATATTTGGGGTTGCCGGTTTGATTCTGGCTCCCATCCTGCTGATTCTCATCAAGGAATTGCTTGCGCAGGGATATCTGAAGCAGTGGATCCATCTGCCGAGCGAAGAATTCGATGTGTCCCCTTGGGATATGTCCCGCTCTTACGCGGAGCCGGAGCCCGCTTCAACCGAGGCCAAGAAATCGGAGACCTGACCGAATATTTCGGTTGCCTGATTGCTGCTGTTCGTGCTCCGATTCTCCACCAATACTGCCACCGCATAACGTGGCTTCTCCACCGGGCCGTACCCGACAAACCACTGGTTGTTTCGGGCGCGGCCCTTTACTTTGACTTGAGCGGTTCCCGATTTGCCTGCAAGGGTCCATTTGCGATGATTCAAAGCTCTTCCTGTTCCCTCTTGAACGACATCCTCCATCCATTCGAGCAGGATCGAAGAGGTTTCCCGGGAAATACCGTTTCCTGCTGGGCGTTCGTACAGCGGATTCGTATCCTGAAGCAACTGGCCGTTCGCGTACCGAATCTGCTTCACAATACGCGGCTTGCTCTTCACCCCGCCATGAAGCAGCGTCACCATCGCATTAGCGGCTTGGAGCGGAGATACGGCAGCGTCTCTTTGGCCTATGCCTGTCTGCACTCTTACGCCTGCATCGGAGGCATCCGCGGAGCCTGAAAAGACCGTCCCCTTCTCTTCATGATCCAACGGTGCAAATGAGCGAAGCCCTAAAAACTGCTGTGATTGCCAGCCTACGCTTTGACCAAAGCCCAGCGCGGATGCCGCTGAGATTATTTGCTGTGGGGTTAATCTTTCCGCAAGCGTGGCAAATACGACGTTGCAGGATTCCGCAAAGCCCTCGCGCAGATCAATCGTTCCATGCCCGCCCTTTTTCCAGCAGGACAATCCGAACTTGCCGTATTCCCCATCGCAATGAAAATGTTCGTTTGGCGAGCTGAGACCATTCTCCAAAATGGCCGCTGCCGTGACAAGCTTGAACACGGAGCCTGGCGTGGCCGCTTTCAATCCGCGATTCTCCCACTGACCGTCTTTCGGATGTATCTGCTCCGGATTGTAAAACGGTCTGGATACCATCGCCACGATATCGGCATTGCGTGCATCCAGCACGACAACCGCCCCTTCTTTCATGCCCGCTTTTTCCGTGATGTCCTCGATCCCCCGCTGAATGTCGATATCGATCGTTGTGGATACCCGTAACGGATAGTACCGATTGTCCGGCGCCTTCACCATCGGCTTCATATCCTGAATCACTTCATTCGTGCTGTTTACCGGAAAATAGACGACCGTAGGTCCTTCACCCCGGATCAGCGAATCCATCGTCTTCTCCAGGCCGCTGGTTCCCGAAATCTCCGGATAATCCTGAAAGAACAGGCTTTCCTTACGCTGGCCGGATACAAAACCAAGCCACTGCATGCCCGATTGGCGATTACCGTACCGCTGCTCATAAGGAAGAACCTTGAGTTTGGGGAGCTCAAGCTCGCGAATCTGCTCGATCTGCTCCTTGGACAAGGAACGCGGAATGCGGGAATCCGCTCCATGCCACAGCTGCGGCTCCTTTAGCTTGCCCCAGATTTGCAGCAACTGATTCGTGTCCGTTCCCAGGATGCGGGCCAGCTTGGCAACCTGATGATGGGCGCTCCTCAGCTCCTTCTCGCCGGCCGGAAACAATACGGCTGTCCAGATCAAATTGCCTGTGAGCGGTTTTCCGTTGCGATCCGTAAAATGTCCGCGGCCCGAATCCAGCACGATGCCCCGTTCCCGCTGGATAAGCGATGCCTCAACCATTGTATGCCGGCTTCCGGGGACCCGTTGATGCTTCATCACGAGCTGCACCCAGGCAAGGCGCATCGTCAAAATAGCAATCAATACCGTCAAAATCAGCCATCCGTATGTAATTCGCTTATTGCGGATTAGCCTCATGGTTCCGTCCTCCAATTGAGTCTTTGTTTCCTCATTATTTCCATATGGAACCTGACTCAATCATGTTCGCTTCACTCTGCACCATCATCCGGTTTCTCCGGCTGCTTCCAGGGCGGATCCCCGTATTTGTGCAGATACCGGTTCGTTTGGAATAAGGTCAACGGTACGAGGATGAGCAGCAGTATACCAATCACGACAAGCGGATTTAACAAAATATCGTAGCGAAGATCCATGAATTCCATCAACCTGCCTTCCTTCCTTATTCTGTCCCGGTAATGGTTCCAATGGTTCGGACTCTTGCGTCTGCGTGCACATGGATCTTGCATTGCGAAAAAATGTTTTGACCTCGGTCCCAGTCGTCCTTGTAACGGTTCCAAGTTTCGTACTCCTGCTCTTGGCATTTCTTCCAGAAGCCCAAAAAGTCCGATTTATAATCGTTCTGGGCCTTTTGAATGACATCCATTGCGATTTCCTTGATCCGTTCCTCCGCCTTGCGCTTGATCTCCCCGTTTAGTTCGCGAACGATTTCGCTCTCTTCCAGCTCAGCTTCCCCAATATTGCCTCTAACCGAAATTTCAACGTCAAACTCGGGAAGTCCGCGATCGTCCAGATGGACTCGAATGATCCGGTTGAATTCCCTGACTTCATAAACGAGCTGTTTGCCGTGAACGACCAGTTCCAGGGATGCGGTTTTTACCGTTCCCTGCATCATGTTCCGGCCCGTGGTTTCATCGTTGTCCAGGAATCCCATGAACCTGTAGTTCTCGCCGTTAAACACAGCCGCGCCGCTGGTGGATACTCTGTCGTCTTGCGTGATCGATACCCGGGGCAGCGCATAACTCGACTTGGACAACAGGAAATGATGCAGTTCCCCCATATTCGTTGGAGGCGTGATGGATTCGCTTTTGTCCTTATTTTCTTGCGTCGAACGAATGTACTGCACGGGCAAGGTTTCGATCTTTGAATGGATCTCCAGGATCTTGCTTGCCTCTCCCTCAGCGACCATAATATTGGAAGCTCGCCGGTTCTCCGGATCCCGGACAAACAAATCCAGTACATCGCCTATGTGCTCCGTTCCGGCCAGCGCTTCGGAGATAATGATCACTTGATTATGGGCCAGGTAAGGAGAGCGGCTGATCTCATTCGACATCTTCCGTGCGGCTTTGAATACGCTGCTCGCGGTCGAGGACAGATTGATAAAAGGGCTCCCCCCCTCACTCTTTTGGCCGCTGGAGCCTTTCATCTGCGTAGGCACGACAATTTGAAACGTAAGCTTAATTTGTCCTTCCTCTGCCGCGTCAAGAGCCGTGCCGACTACAAATCCGCGCTCCTCGATTTCGATGCGGTCCCAGCAGCCGGCTGTCGGCCATAACAGCATAAGCGCCAGGAACATCCGGAGTTTTCTAGCCATCCCCCTTCACCCCCCGAACTTTAGCGATCAAGAGCAGCAGTGCCGGAAGCACCCATGCGAATCCGACCCCCATATAACTGATCCATTCGGCAAAAACGTTGAGTTCTCGGAGCGAGCTCGGCAATAAACCGAGGATGAACAGTACCGGTCCAAGAACAAGGATCATCGTAAATCTTCGATGTTTAGGGAATACGGATTCCAACGCCAATAAAGCCACGTCAAACGCCATCGCATTCGTGCTGAACAACGTCATCAACCAGATGACAAAAAAGAAAAATTCAAACCGTTCGAATATTCCTCCCGGAACTTCAACCTCTTTGGCCAATTCGGCTAACGGATACAGCGTATTGGAAACCACCATCGGTCCAAAAACGCCAATGACAAACACAAAAACAACAAAGTATATGCAGATCGGTATCATCAGCCCGCGTAAGATAGAGCCTGGAAGCTTGCTTTTCCTAGCGACATAGATGTTGTAGAACAGCATGATCTCCAGTCCGAGGTAGGAGAATACCGTATCCTTCGAAGAGGCAACGATTCTTCTCCAATCGGTTTTAAACACAGGCAGCAGAAAGTGCATGTTTAAGCTTCCAAGATTCAAGAGGACGATCAGCAGCAAAATCGTGACAACGATTGGAAAGAAAATCAGGTTCAAGCGCACCAAAGCGATGCTTGGACCGGCAACGGCATAGATTAATACCAGCAAGTAAACCAGTCCGATGATTTCCTCCGGCGTGTTATCGAATAAATACAGCCTCGTTATCGTAGAAACGCCGCGCACTTGATAACTGACAAATAACAAAAAGTAGAGACTCATTAACAGCGTCAACACATGGGCTGCTTTTCGGCTCAAAATCATCGAGGCCATTGCATGATAGTTTTTACCGGGAAACCTCGAAGCCAATACGCCGATGGCCCAAGCAAATACAAATGCGATCATGCCGCCCAGAATGATCGGCATCCAGCCATCCGAGAACTGGGTCTTCTTCGCAATCGTATGAGGGAGCGTGAGGATTCCGAGTCCAATCATCATATTGCTGACAGAGTAGACAATCTCTTTTCTTCCGATCGTTTGACTGCTTCGTTGGTTAAGGTTCATTACGAATCACCGCTTTTTTGCCCGATGGATATCCTGGGGCTTCATAAATAAAGGTCTGAGCGTAAGCCAAGTCACCGGCACGCGGATAAACATATCCTTCCAATCGTGCTGAACAGAGGGGGCAATGGGACTCAGATACGGGATTCCGAAACTATGCAGCCTCATCAAGTGGATACAGATCATGATAAAGGTCAGCACGATCCCATACAGTCCCAGAAAGCTTGCAGCAATCATGATCGCAAAGCGCAGCATTCGAAAAGAAATGCCTGCGCTGTAAGACGGAATGGCAAAGGAGGATATTGCTGTCAGTGCCACGATGATGACCATAATCGGGCTCACGATCCCCGCCTGAACCGCAGCCTCCCCGATCACAAGTCCTCCGACAATACCGATCGTTTGACCTATCGGTTTCGGCAGGCGAATTCCCGCTTCCCGCAGCAATTCCAGTGTAACTTCCATCAGTAAGGCTTCGATCACTGCAGGAAAGGGCACCCCTTCCCGTGAAGCAGCAATCGAGAATACGAGCTTAAACGGGATCATACCGGGATGGAAAGACAGGATGGCAATATACAGCGCGGGAAGAAACAAGGTAATTCCGATGGCCACAAGACGCAGCAAACGTATCAGCGAACCAATGCTCCATCGTTCGTAATAATCCTCCGGGGAATGTAACAGGGAAATGAAAGTAAACGGAAGCAGAAGCACAAAAGGGGTACCGTCCAGCAAAATCGCTACTTTTCCCTGCAGCAGGGCGGAAGTGACTTTATCCGGTCGCTCGGTATTGAGGATCTGGGGAAACGGCGATAAAAAGCTGTCCTCGATCCATTGCTCCACCGTCCCGGATTCAGGGGCATAGTCGAGATCCAGCGACTTCAGCCGGCGGTTGACTTCTTCGATCAGCTCCGGATTCGTCAATCCTTTAATATAGACGACCGCAAGCGACTGGTTCGATCGCCTGCCGATGGTATGGGGGTCGATCGTCAGATTGGGCTCGCGAATATGTCTTCGCAGCAGGGAGATGTTGGTGTAGATGCTTTCCGTAAATCCTACTCTCGGGCCGCGCACCAGCGCTTCGGTTTGAGGTTCCTCAATGCTCCGTCCCGGCCATTTGCGGGTTTTGATCAGCAGGACCTCATCCGTACCCTCCAGCATAAGAATCGTATCGCCCGAAAGAATGACCGGAATGACTTCATCCCAGCGTCTCGTTCGGTTGGTGATCTGCAGGGATATCATCCGATTCTCGATTTCATGGAGAACATGCCGCACATCCTTCATGGATGACGCGTATTGTTCCGGGTTATGCTGAATCGGCTGGATAATCTGCTCCTTAATCAACAACTGATCGGATAATCCTTCCAAGCTGACAATGGCTGAGGTATATGAAACGCCCCCAACCTGAAGCACTTTGGTGGTGAGGTCGCTGGGGTCATTGAGCAACAGACTTAATGTTTCCAGGTTTTCCTTTAGGTGCGTTGACAGGAATTCAGGCGTTTGGCCAGGCTGCTTCGTCTTCATGTGACCTCGACTCCTTCAACCATATTCTCCGTTATGATACCCTCTGAAATCCATTTTTATCCGTAACAGAAAAAAGGCTGCTCCTACCCGCTTAACGGATGGAACAGCCTATGAAACAACTTTCTATAATCTAAAACGAGACAAGGTCTCTTTCAGCTCATTCGATACATTCTCAAGCTGTGTTGACAGATTGACCAGCTGACTGCTGACGCTTTGCTGCTCTGTGGAGAGAGAAGCCACCTCTTCCGAAGTTGCGGAGGATTCTTCGGCTACCGCGCTCACATTGCTCATCGCTTCCGAAAGTACATTTTGAGATTCATTCAACTCATCAATCGAATGCGTGACGGAATCCAAGCGATCGATAAATTCTACCATCTGCTGTTGAACGGATACGAAGATATCGTTCGTTTCCTTAACGGCATCCATCTGACCTTTGAAGAGCGGGTTCGCATCGAGCAGTACCTGCACGGTTTCGTTCATCTCGGCCATGATGCGGTCCGTAATTTGGCTGACCATATCGATGGATTGCCTGGATTGGTCTGCCAACTGGCGGATTTCATCGGCTACGACCATGAAGCCTTTACCGGCTGCTCCGGCACGGGCCGCTTCGATCGTTGCATTCAAGGAGAGGATGTTCGTTTGCTTAGTGATGTTCTGAAGCACATCAAGCACTTTGGCAACCGAAGATGTCGTTTCCTTCAAGCCATCAACCTTATGCATCATCGAGCGGGTCATATCCTCGGTCTGATGGGTCTTATCCAGCAAGTCGCTCAAATGCTTCGTTCCCAGCTCACTGGAGCTTTCTACGTGACGGGCCGATTTGCCCATCTCTTCGTTAGCCGTAACAACGATTTGCATCTGCTTCGAGATGTTGTTGGTCAGATCGCTGCCGCGCTCTGCTTCAACTGCCAGACTGCTGGCTCCGTTCGCAATTTCCTCGGTAGCCACGGCAATTTCTTTGGCCGAAATCGCAGTCTTCTTCGAGGCATCGCTTAATTCTGCAGCCGTTCGAAGCACTTCCTGGGCGGTATTGCTCGTTTGCTGCACGAGTCCGGTAATCTGCTCCATCATATCGTTGAAGCTGGCCGAGAGCTGACCGATTTCGTCCTGGCTCTTATGGTCTGTACGAACATTCAAATTCCCTTTAGCGCCTTCCTTCATCAGCAGGTTCAGCTTGCCTATCGGACGGGCAATCATTCTTACCATCCAAATACCGATCAGAATGGCAAAAATAACGTCGATCGCAGCCACGATCAGCGTGATGACCAGTATGCTGGAGGCATCCTTCGTGAGCTCGCTCGTTTGGACAGAGCCTACGAGCTTCCAATCGTTCGTGCTCAGCGTATTGTAAACCGCCAGTACATTTCTTCCTTCCTCATCCTTCGTTCTTACGTCATCCGTTTTGGTGTCGGCCGGAAACTCTTTCGCAAACGTCCAAGCGGTTTCCGAACCCACGATGGAGGAATCGCTGGAGGAAACAACGATGCCTTCCGGACTGATCAATTGCAGTTGACCGTTCTCGCCAAGGTTAATTCCCTTCAGCTGGGCATCCAGCACCGAGGCGTTCAGTTCAAACATGACGACATACGTAGACGTCAGGTCGTTCATGGAACCCAAGGAGCGGGCAATCGTGAAATACGGAGCACCGCTGTTCTGCATCGTTGGCAGCCACATAATCTTCTTGTCGCCTTCCTTCAGTTCGGCATACCAGCTTTGCTCAAGGACGGTTTTGGAGGATTCCGAGGATTGTCCTGCGGATATGATCTTCTCTCCCTTGGAAGGGATCAAATAAATGGCTCTGATGGCCGAGTCCGACGTAATCTGATTGGATAGTTTATCGCGGATGGTCCGCTCTACCGTAAACGCATCGTACTCGCTTAACTTCTTATCCGTGTACTCGGACAACAATTTCTGCAATTCAATGTCATAGAAGATTTGTCTGCCGGCATTCTCGTACTTATCCAGAATGATGTCGATTTTCTCGGAGGTTTGGATAATCGTCTGCTGATTGCCGTTTGCAGCATTCTTCTCAATCGTGTCCTTTGCCTTGTTGTAAGACAGATACCCCAGGACGATCACAAAAAATACAATGGCTGACAAAAAGATCAGGAACAACCGGATTCCGACGGATTTTGCCGGGTTCATCGGCATCCGGCTTATGGCCGTTCCCATGTTGGAAACGAACGACTTGGCAGTATGTATCCCTGATGATGCCGAAGGCGTTTTCTTTTTCTCTTTGTTTCCCCCGGGCTTCTTGTCCTTTTTCGGTTTCTTATCATGCTGCTCAACTTCTGACATTAGCTGTTCACCTACCACAATCATATTATTAATACGTCGGTCCAATCCCCTGAAACGTATTCGTTACTCTTTATTTCGACAATTGGGGGTGTTTTCCTTTGGGTTTTCGCAAAAAAATAATTCTTAAATCCTAATTTTTTTGTAAACAAAAAGAATCCAAGGTCCATCCACAGACCCGGATTCTCAATTGTGTAGTTCTTAAGAACTATATTTTATGATCCTTTGCGTTTTCGCATCATATCAAAATGACGCACCGGCTGATCCACCTTCATGCGAATGAGCTGAAGGGGATGGCGAGCTGCATCCAGTTCGCTTCCATTCTCATCCTGGATAGGCCCAACCGTCTGCTTAAAGAAGGTCCCTTCCGGCCCGAAAAATTCGATTTGATCCCCCGGCTTAAAGTGGTTCCGCTGCTGGATGACGGCCGTTCCCGAGTGTTCGTCATATTCCATCACCAATCCCGCGAAATCATAAGGCACCGCCTTCTCTTCCGGTTCATAAATATGATCCTCATGGTCCGGCGTATCATAGAAAAATCCAGTATTCAGCGGTCGGTTGGCCGCTTTATTAATCTCCTCGATCCATTCCGGCTTCAATACATAATGGTCAGGGTCGGCCATGTAAGAATCAATCGCCTGTCTATACACATTGACCACGGTCGCAACGTAATGGATCGATTTCATCCGTCCCTCAATCTTGAAGCTGTCGATTCCGACCTCGATCAGATCCGGAATATGCTCCAACATGCAGAGATCCTTCGACCCCATCGTAAACTGATTATCTTCCGGCTGGAACAGCGGGATTTGGGTAACGCCCGGTTTGAACGGGGATGGAGCAGGGGCAGGCTGTTCCATCAGCTGCTGCTCTTCCGACACCCAATGTCCCTGCTCTTCTCGTCCATCCTCGAACAAATCATATTTCCAACGGCAGGATTGGCAGCATCCGCCCCGGTTGGAATCACGGTCCGTAAAATGGTTGGACAATACGCAGCGACCGGAGAACGAGGAGCACATTGCTCCATGGATAAAGGCTTCGATCTCAATGTCAACATGCTCTTTAATCGCTGCGATTTCCTCCAGGCTTGCCTCCCGTCCCAGTACGACCCGCGGCAATCCTTCGTCCTTCCAGAATTTCACGGCCTGCCAATTGAGCGTGGACTGCTGCGTGCTCAGATGTACTTCAAGTTTAGGCGCAGCGCGCTTGGCAACCTCGATAATCGCCGGATCGGCAGCGATGATCGCTGCAATGCCTGCTTCTTCCAGGCTTCGCAGGTAGGATTCGATGCCTTCGATGTCCTCGTTATGCGCATAAATGTTGGTGGCCACAAACACCTTCGCGCCGTATTTCTTGGCGAATTCCACGCCTTCTTTCATTTCTTCGAAGCTGAAGTTGTCCGCATTCGAACGAAGGCCGTATTTCTGTCCTCCGATATATACCGCATCGGCGCCATAATGCACCGCAAATTTCAGTTTTTCCAAATTACCGGCCGGGGCGAGCAATTCCGGCTTGTCCAGGCGATAGCGTTTGCCTTTGTATTTTGGCTGTGCCATTGCTTCCATGCTGTCCACTCCTTAATAAACTTGTTCCTTGTAGAAAAATCCAAACGACAATTCGCGTTCCGGATCCTGAATCGCGCGGATTCCGTCCATCCACTCTTCCTGAAATGCATAAGCTGAAGCGTCTGCGGCATAGAGATCGATCGCGTTACGATACGTTCGAATTACAACCTCATTGTAATGGCGCGGCTTCAGCAGGGTCTCCACCTTAAAGCTGTCCACGCCTGCTGCCATCAGCAGATGCAGATCCTCCAGAATGCAGATATCCTCCGAACTCATGATATGGGTGCCATTGATGTCCTCATAGATCGGATATTTCTCGTCCTGGCGTTCGGCCTCGATGAGAAACAGGCCTCGCTCTTTGCCCAGGCTGCCGTCATTGACCGGTCTGCCCTGCTGCTGCATGTAACTGTTCACCAGGCGCCGCTTGGAGTGATAGATGTTGGTCATGCCGTGGACCTGGACCTGCGCTTCCAGCTGAAGCTGCGGCTTCATGTCCGTGACTTCGTCCATATTCAATTCACGCGCCAGAATAACCCGGGAGGCGCCTTTGCTTCCCCAGTAATTGGCCGTTGAATAGTTGGTGGCGGTCATTTCCGCATTCCAGTGGAGCTTTACCTGCGGAGCCAAGTCTTTTACGGTGGTTAGCACCGAGGGATCGTTGAATTCCACCGCATCCACTCCGATGTCTCCGATCGCTTTAACATAAGCGGGAAGCTCCGGCAGCAAATCATTGGTCATTAAGTTGTTCAAGCTTACGTACACTTTGCTTCCTTGCCCGTGAGCAAGCTGCACGACTTGCGCAATTTCGTCCAGGGTCAAACTGCCGGGCAATCTCATGCCGAAGCGGTCTTCGCCGACAAGCAGCGCATCGGCCCCGGCTTCCAAGTAAGCAGCAGCATCGGCCACGGAGCCGGCTGCCGCCAATAATTCAGGTTTGATACTCATGATGATTTCCTCCCTATTAGAGGTTGTTCAACAAGCCTCTTTCATGCCGTAGGGTTGAGGCGTCGCCTGCCTGCCGCAATCGGACTTGCTGAACACGTCATATTATTGTTGTGCCATCTTTTTGCTGGCCTCGATGTTTTTTAAATGCTCTTTGTACGTTTTGGCAAAGAGATGCTCCTGCGTACCGTCCTTCTTCGTCACATAGAACAAATAATCGGATTTCTCCGGGTTCAGGGCTGCCTGAATGGATTCCAGGCTCGGGCTCGAGATAGGCCCCGGCGGAAGTCCCTTTTGACGATAAGTGTTGTACGGGCTCTCGACCTCCAGGTCGGCGTAAAGCAGCCGCTCCTTCGGCTTATCTAACAGATATTGAACGGTCGCATCGATTTCAAGCCTCATATCCTCTTCCAGCCGGTTATAAATCACGCCGGCTACCAGGGCGCGCTCCTGGTCCGCAACCACTTCCCGCTCCACCAGCGAAGCGATGGTCATGAGCCCATGGAACGTCACGCCTCGCGCCTCCAGCTGGCTCTCCCAATCCGGAATTTCAGCCAAACGCTTCTCGGTTTCCTTCAGCATGGTCTCTGCGATCCCTTTTGCCGTTAGATCCTTCTTCGGCAGTTCATAGGTCGCCGGGAATAAGTAGCCCTCCAGATGATGCCTCAGATTTGCTTCTGCGGGAATCTCTTCCGCTATGGGCACATTCCAGCCGGATGGCTGATCCACAACCTCCAGGAACTCCTTCTCGTCGATGCCGCTCTCGCGAGCGATGGTTTCCGCCATCTGAAGGATCGTATATCCTTCGGGGATCGTGAAACGGACCATTTCCTCAGGCTTCACTTCGCCGTTGTTCATCTTGGATAACAGCTCCTGGAAGGGAGTGCCCGGCGTTGCTTCATAGGTGCCCGCCATGAGACGGCTGCCTTCGCCGCTAAGCTTCAGATAACCTTTAAGTATGAGAGCATTTTTGATCAGTCCCTTTTCCTCAAGCAGATCGGCGATAGAGGATGTGCTCATGCCGGACTCCACGGTGAATTCGACGGGAGTTTCCGAGCTCTGAACGGGTTGCAAACCATTCCATACGTAGAATACGGCCCCGCCTGCAATGAGGATCAGAACCAATGCTGCTATTGCCAGTTTCTTCAATCTACTCATCCCTTCACACCAAAAGGGGCGGACAGCTCCGCCCCTTCCTGAACTTTCATTTGAAAATTAAGCATGTGCCCTGCAGGAGGGAACTTAGTCCTCGTCTCCCTCGGGAAACGTCAGCTCATCGTAGAGCTCGGACACATTCTCCCATTCCTCGTCGTCATCAATGGTGGCCAGCTCCAATCCGCCATCCGCATTCTTCACGATCCGGAGAACCTCGTACTCCTCATCGGTGCGGTCCGGCTGAACCAGAATGGCATATCCTTGACCATCCACTTCAAATTCGGCGGCAATATCATAAACCTCGAGATGGCCTTTATCGTCCTCAAGCTCAACACTCTCACCGAATGCTTCCTTAAGGGCTTGGGTCCATACGATATTCTCAACCGAAAAATCAGACATCATTCGTCTCTCCCGTCCAGCTCTTCCACGAGCGTATTGAAGGTTTCTTCAACAATGGCCCATTCTTCATCGTCTTCGATCATAAACAGTTTCAGGTCTTCTCCGTCTTCCTCATAACGGAAGGCGTAAACCTCGTCGGTCTCTTCTTCTGCAGACTCCCTTGGTACGACCATCATATATTTGGCATCCGAGCCATCCACTTCGAATTTCATGATGACTTCGAACTCTTCCTCGTTGCCTTCATCGTCGGGAATATAAATAATTTCCGGTTCTTCTTCCATACCAATATGCTCATTAGCCATTGTAATCACCCTCACCTTTACCTTTTAGAATCCAAGTAGTTTTGCAAAATCAAGCTTGCCGCCATTTTATCTACAACCTGTTTTCGCTTCTTTCGGCTGACATCGGCTTCAAGCAATGTCCTTTCAGCGGATACTGTTGATAGCCGTTCATCCCAAAGGTGAACGGGTAAGGATAGGGACTCTCGCAACGTGTTTGCGAATTCCATGCAGATTTCGCCCCGCGGACCAATCGTGCCGTTCATATTCTTAGGCAGGCCGACCACAATCTCGCCGACCTCGTTGTCTTTGACGAGTGCGGCAATTCTGTCCAGCTCGCCTTCGTCGCGGCGGCGTTCGATAACTTCAACCCCTTGGGCCGTCCATCCGAACGCGTCGCTGATGGCAACACCGATTCTGCGGTCCCCGTAATCTAATCCCATGATCTTCTTCATCCCTGTGTGCTCCTAACGGTGACTGGCTAAGTAGAACCGGACCAGTTCTTCAATCAATTCATCTCGCTCTTTTTTCCGGATCAAACTTCTGGCATTATTGTGCCGAGGTATATAAGCGGGATCCCCGGACAAAAGATACCCTACGATTTGGTTAATCGGATTGTACTCCTTCTCTACCAGCGAATCGTATACCGAAAGTAGAATGTCCTGGGCGGAAGCCTCCTTTTCATCACCTTTTACATTGAACTTGACTGTCTTATCCATGGAGTCCATGTGTGACACACCTCGCTTCTTCAAAGAACATGTTTACCATGCTTCGTCGAATAAATATTTACCAGCTTGATCTAGTTATATCATAACATAATCCTAAGTCTCTACGGAAATCCAAAGCGAAATATTTAGAGAGTGTTCCAAAAAATTCGGGATTGTGTACAGCAAATGCCGCTTCCCGCTTACGGTCGCCTGCCGTACACAATCTGGACAAATCATGTTTACACGCCCCGGGCTACGAGGTCCTCCGCATGCTGCAGCGCCTGGGCAAGCTTGGAAGCATCCTTGCCCCCGGCTTGGGCCATATCCGGACGGCCTCCGCCGCCCCCGCCGCATACCGATGCGACTTCCTTAACCAGCTTGCCGGCATGATAGCCCTGCTTCACCAGCTCCTGCGGAACCGCTACGACGAAATTCACCTTGTCGCCTGCTTTGGAGCCGAGCACAAGAATGGTCTCGGGCAGCTTGCCCTTCAATTCGTCAGCGATGCCGCGGAGTCCGTCCATGCTGCCGGCCTGTACTTCGGCTGCCAGCAGCGACGTGTTGCCGACCTGCTTCACTTTGTCGGTCAGCTGGCTGGCTTCAATGGCTCCCAGCTTCCCTTGCAGGGACTCGTTCTCCCGGGCAAGATCCTTCACCTGTTGGTTCAGGCCTTCGATCCGCTTCGGCACGTCCGCAAGATTGCTCTTCAGCAAGCCGGCAGCCTGCTTGAGCAGGTCCATTTGGCCCTCCAGGTGCTCATAAGCGTAACGTCCTGTTACGGCTTCAATGCGGCGAACGCCGGAGCCGATGCCGCTCTCGCCAAGCAGCTTGAAGATTCCGATCTGGGACGTGTTGTCCACATGGCATCCGCCGCACAGCTCGATGCTGTAATCCCCGACCTGAACGACACGGACGATATCGCCGTATTTCTCGCCGAACAAGGCCATGGCGCCCATCGCCTTCGCTTCATCAATGGCCTTGCGCTCGATAACGACCGGAACGCTCTTCCATACCTGTTCATTCACGCGGCGCTCAATATCGGCCAGTTCCTCCTGCGTAATGCTGCCGAAGTGGGAGAAGTCGAAGCGCAGACGCTGCGGTTCGACAAGGGAACCTGCCTGATTGACATGATCGCCAAGCACTTCCTTCAACGCTTTATGCAAAAGGTGAGTCGCTGTATGGTTCTTGACGATGTCATTGCGCATAGCCGAGTCGACCTGCGCCTTGACCGTATCGCCCACTTTGAGCTCGCCGAGCTCGACGGTTACGAAATGCACATGCTGTCCATGCGGAGCCTTGAAGAGGCCTTCCACTCGGGCACGCACGGATCCGCCTTCCAACATCCCCTGATCGCTGACCTGGCCGCCGCTTTCCGCATAGAACGGGGTAACGTCCAAAATGACCTGACAGGTCTCGCCTTCGCTGACGCTGTCCGCAAAGCTGTCACCGGACACAATGGCGAGCACTTTCGCCTCGCTGACGGTGTCATTATATCCAACAAATTCACTTTTAACCGTATAATCGGAAAGAACGCCGCCTTGGACCTTCATGCTTTCCGTTTCATGACGGGCTGCGCGCGCACGGTCACGCTGTTCCTTCATCGCGGCATCAAAGCCCTCGCGGTCCACGGTCAATCCGTGTTCGGACGCATAATCCTCCGTTAAATCAAACGGGAAGCCGTACGTATCGTACAATTTGAACGCGTCGCTGCCGCTGATGACGGATTTGCCCTGCTTCTTCGCTTCGGCGCTGACGTCAGCCAGGATGTTCAAGCCGTCCGAGAGCGTTTTATGGAACTGTTCTTCTTCCGTCGCAATGACCTTCTCGATAAAGGCGCGCTTCTCAACGACCTCTGGGTAGTATACTCCCATAATATCGCCTACGGTTCCGGTCAAAGTATACATGAACGGTTTGTCCAGTCCGAGCACCTTTCCGTAACGAACCGCGCGGCGGAGCAAACGACGGATGACATAGCCGCGGCCTTCGTTGGAAGGCAGCACGCCATCGCCTACCGCGAATGCAACCGTACGGATGTGGTCTGCAATGACTTTCAAAGCGATATCGTATTCCGTCTTCTCGTTGTATTTTACGCCGGCAAGTTCTGCCGTCTTCTGAATGATCGGCTGGAACAGGTCGGTATCGAAATTGGAAGCCACGTTTTGCAGAATGGAAGCAAAGCGCTCCAGACCTGCGCCCGTATCGATGTTCTTGTTCGGAAGCGGTGTATAGCTGCCGTCCTTGTTGTGGTTGAACTGGGAGAACACGAGGTTCCATACTTCAAGCCAGCGTTCGTTCTCGCCGCCGGGGAACATTTCGGATTCGGGTGCCTCCGTGTCGTATCCTTCGCCGCGGTCATAGAAAATCTCGGTGCAAGGTCCGCATGGTCCTTCGCCGATATCCCAGAAGTTATCCTGCAGCTTGATGATGCGCTCCTTCGGGAGACCGATTTTCTCGTTCCACAGTTTATAGGCCTCCTCGTCCTCCGGATACACGGTTACGGACAGCTTCTCCGGATCGAAGCCGATCCACTTTTTGTCCGTCAGGAATTCCCAGGCCCAGGTGATCACTTCTTCTTTAAAATAGTCGCCGATGGAGAAGTTGCCCAGCATTTCGAAGAATGTATGGTGCCGGCGGGTCTTGCCGACATTCTCGATATCGTTGGTACGAATGCATTTCTGCGAGTTGGCAATTCTCGGATTTTCCGGCTTCACGCGCCCGTCGAAGTAAGGCTTGAGCGGAGCCATGCCTGCATTAATCCAGAGCAGGGACGGGTCATTATGCGGTACAAGCGATGCACTCGGTTCAACATTGTGGCCTTTCTCTGCAAAAAACTCTAGCCATTTGGAACGGATCTCACTAGCTTTCATCTCTACACTTCCTTCAGTCATAATATAGGGACACAATCATCTGTATCCGAACACAAAAAACGCCCCTGAATATAATTCAGGGACGAATGTTCTCGCGGTACCACCCTGGTTATCGTCCATTCATCCTCCAGCATGTCTTCCTTGGATAACGAATACGACGATCGCCTCGTAACAGCTTGATAACGGGAGCCGCCCGGTGAATTTGAATCACACTCGAAAATTAGCATTCGGCTAGGGACGCTTCCAGGTTCTCGCAGCCAGCCGGAAATTCTCCGGGTAGGAACCTGTTCTCTGGGCAAGGTGCACAAAGCCTACTCGATTTTGTCATCGATTTTAACGGTTATAGGTTTATCATTTCAAGTATATATAGGGGGAATCCATCTGTCAATGCATGAACATGCCTGGTTATCGGCCGAAGGGGTCAACCGGATTTCTTCCTGACATAATAAGCGAAAACATGCTGCAGCAGCACTTTGATGACGGCAAAGACCGGTACGGCCAGAATCAGACCCACGGTTCCTGCCACCTGTCCGCCGACAAGGAGCGCAAATATGATCAGAAGCGGATGCATATGCAGCTTCTTGCCGACCACTTGCGGCGAGATGACATTGCTCTCCAGCGTCTGGCAGACCATATTGACCACCGCCACCAGCAGCACCATCCTCCAGGAAATCGTGGATGCCATCACAAGCGCAGGAGCCGCCCCGAGAAAGGGGCCTAGATACGGGATGATGTTAAACACCGCCACGATGCTGGCCAGCAGCAGCGCGTACGGCATGCCCACGATCATGTACCCCACGTAAGCGAGAACGCCGATGATCAAGCATACCAGAAATTGTCCGCGGACATAATTCCCGAGGGCCGTGTCGATCTCTTTCAGCAGCGTGACGATCGACTTCCGGCGGCTCCGCGGCAGATAGGATACGGCGGTTCGCTGGAACACCTCAAAATCTTTTAATATGTAGAAGATCAGGAACGGAACAATTAACACATTAAACAGGATGTTGATGGTGTTGCCGATATTGTCCATGAAATCCGAAATTCCACCGGCCAGCCTCGACTCCATCTGCAGGAACCAGCTGTTGACGCCTGTCCTTACTCCCGGGGGCAGCAGCCTGCTGTCCAGATTGGTCATCAGGCTTTGGGCGTTCATCGATAATTCAGGCAAGTGCTCGTTGAGCTCCTCCAGCTGCCGGATCAGCATCGGAATCATATTGATCAGAATGACGGCCAGCGAAGTCAGGAAGACGGCATAAATGAGCAGCACCGCAATGCTCCGCGGAACTTTGCGGTCAGAGAGCGTGCATACAATCGGATTCAACACATACGATATGATCATGGCAACCAAAAATGGCGCCAGGACGGCCTTAAGAAAGCGATAGACATCCAGAAACAGCGGGCGCAGCAGCCAGACAAAATAAAGGGAGATGAGTCCAAGCATCAACCAAACCAACAACCGAAACCATTTGTTCTCGGTCAGCTGTTCCACACAGGCACCCTCCTTTTTTCGAAAGCTACCCTGTAGTATATGTACAAGCTTCCAGAAATAAACTAACATTTCCGCCGGCCAAAATGAAAAAGACTCCTGCTATTCAGCCGCACGGGCCTTAAGCAAGGAGTCGTTGATCTTACGCTATGTACGCGTTCTTCAGGAAGACGCGTGCATCTGAGGAAAATCCGGCTGCATGTCATCGCCGAAGAACAAATCATCCAGCGAGCTGAGCGTGCCGTCCTCTTCTACCTGGTATACGGACATTTTCTCTCCGTTAACCGTCAATTCGATAAAGCAACCCCAGCAATAAAACTGGTGGGAGCCGATTTTTCCGATATCTTTGGAACTACAGTTTGGACATTTCATCCTACCTCACCCTATCCGTTCACAGAATTAATGGCTTTTTCCAGACGCTGTTCGCTCATCGGGGGTACCATGACGGCACTCTCGCCGATAGCCATTTCCGCTGTGCAAGGCAGCCATTTGCGACCTTCGATCAAATCCGAGACAAATCCATCGGATATTTCCAACCCTAGTATTGTATTGCCCTGTTCCTGCTCAAAATAAACATCCGATATACGACCGAGCAGGACACCATCCTCTGTCAGGACCTGCATCTCTTTCAATTTGCGCTTGCCCAAAAGGTACGTAAGCGGTATATCGTTGGCGCCCAATTTGCGGACAGCCTCTTGGCTCCGGATCATGACGGCATCTTCCCCGTAGGCTACGATATCTTCCCATGAGACGCTTTTCACATGAGAGGAAAACAAAGCCTTGCCTTCAAGCTCCAATCCGGTAATCAACCAGTTCTCATCTAGTATAAAATCGTGGATTTTGCCGATTTCCTTACCGTTCTCCACGTCGAATACAGCCAGTCCGATCATTTCTTGAAGTTTCATAACCGTGGACACCTCCTCATCCTTCATGGTTTGAAATCAACCGCGGTTCCCAAAAAACGCTGACCGACGGGCAATTTCCAAGGATGAAATGGACGAACGCATACCCCCTATTCCGTAGAAGGAGAAATCCCTTAACATCTATTTACGTAACCGATTAAGGATGGTTCCAATTTTTTGGGCAGTGTACTCCATTTCTTGAGTAGTATTACCCAAACCGAAACTAAAACGAATCGCGGAGCGCAAAACAGGGTCAGAAAGTTTCATTGCTCGGAGTACATGGGATATTTCCAGGGATCCCGACGTACAAGCCGAGCCGCTTGCCGCCGCAATTCCTTCCATATCGAGGTTCATCAGCATCGTCTCCGTATTGGCACCGGGAAAGCTGATATTCAGGATGTGAGGTAGGTGATGTTCCGGGTTTCCATTGATCACAAAAGAATTCTCGCCAATCTCCTGACGAAGCCCGTCAAGGAGGGTCGATCTCAGTTCGCGATAATGCTGGATTCGCGTCTCCATATTCTGCACGGTCCATTCCACTGCCGCCGCAAAACCGGCGATTCCGGCCATATTCTCTGTTCCGGCCCGGCGCTTCTTCTCCTGCAGCCCTCCGAACAGACGGGGAGATACGCTGAGTCCCCTGCGGACGACCAAAGCGCCTACGCCCTGCGGCCCGTTGATTTTGTGGGCGGAGAAGCTCCACATATCCACCGGCAGCTCGCGGCAGTTGATCGCCTCCGAGCCCAATGCCTGAACGGCATCGGTATGGAATACGATTCCGCGGCTCCGGCATAACTCGCCGATTTCGGCGATCGGCTGAACGGTGCCTACTTCATTGTTGCCGTACATGATGGTCACCAGCGCCGTGTTGTCCTGAATCGCGCCCGCAATGTCCTCTACAGAAACACGCCCTGTAGGGTCCACCGGGACATAGGTAACCTGGCAGCCCCGCCGTTCCAGCTCATGGCAAGTGTGGAGCACCGCATGGTGCTCCACCGCTGACGTAATCACATGTCTGCCTTCCACGCCCAAGGACTCCAGCAGTCCCAGAACAGCCAGGTTATCGCTCTCGGTCCCGCCTGCGGTAAACACCAGCTCGTCCGAATGGCATCCCAACAAAGACGCTATTCGATCACGCGCCCCGTTCACGATCTTCTTCGCTTCCCGTCCAAAAGCATGGACGCTCGAAGCATTGCCGTATTGGCTCGTCATGACATTCATCATCCGCTCCGCAACCTCCGGATGAACCGGGGTTGATGCGGCATGATCCAAGTATACTGATTTCATCTCCGTCGTCACCCTTAAATGTAAAACATATAGTTGTCTGCAGCAGACTGTTCATGGTAATTGATCAGATAGTCCAGCGTCGTGGAATCCAGCACTTCAGCGATGCTGTCGCGGATCCGGAGCCAGAGGTCACGCTTCGCCGGATCGTCCTCTTCCGTAAAATCGACGGGGGATATCGGCCCTTCCAGAACGCGGATGACGTCCCCTGCCGTGATGGATGCCGGGTCCCGGGAAAGGATATATCCGCCGTATGCACCGCGGATGCTCTTAACCAAGCCCGCATTCCGCAGCGGCGCGATCAGCTGCTCAAGATAATGTTCCGACAGCTGGTTCTTCTCGGCTATGCTCTTCAGCGAAGTCGGCCCTTCGCCGAACTTGGCGGCCAGCTCCATCATAATCGTTAATCCGTATCTTCCTTTTGTTGATATCTTCAAAGGTGACACCTCTTTCGGTAATTTGTATATTATGTCCATCCTGTACATGAGTTGTAGGTGGCGGGCGAGCGATAAATACGTCGTAATCCATGAGTAAAGCAGCTTATCCTGTATTTTTCTCCGTATTCCGATCATTACCCTCAGCTTATCGTAACATATCCTGGACCCCAATGGGTAATATTCCAGCTGGAAACTCGAAAAATGTTCACCCTGAGTGGACAAAATGAAGCGTGTGAACCTTGTTCCAATATGTTAAAATACCTCCATGGGCACAATTCAATATGAAAATGGTGATAACGATGTCAAAAGAAAAACATAACACTCGTATCGTTGTCGGCATGTCGGGAGGAGTCGACTCCTCCGTAACAGCGCTCCTGCTCAAACAGCAGGGCTATGAAGTGATCGGCATCTTTATGAAAAACTGGGATGATACCGATGAGCTTGGCTACTGCACAGCCGAAGCGGACGCTGAAGACGTGCGCCGCGTGTGCGAGCAGCTCGACATTCCCTACTATACCGTCAATTTCGAGAAGGAATACTTCGATAAAGTATTTTCCTATTTCCTCGATGAATATAAAGCCGGGAGAACGCCGAACCCCGATGTCATGTGCAACCGCGAGATCAAATTCGGCGAATTTCTGAACAAGGCCATGGACTTGGGAGCCGACTACGTCGCTACCGGCCATTACGCCCGCGTCATCGAGGAGGACGGACAGTACCGGCTGCTGCGGGGTGTGGACAGCAACAAAGACCAAACCTACTTCCTCAATGCGCTGAGCCAAGAGCAGCTTGCCAAGGCGATGTTCCCGATCGGGCATCTGCCGAAACCGGAAGTCCGCCGACTAGCTGAGGAGGCCGGGCTGTATACTGCCAAGAAAAAAGACAGCACCGGCGTTTGCTTCATCGGCGAGCGGAATTTCAAGGAGTTCCTTGGACAATACCTTCCCGCCCAATCCGGCGATATGGTGGACATTGTCACCGGTGAAGTAAAGGGCCGCCATGACGGCTTGATGTACTACACGCTGGGGCAACGCCAAGGCCTCGGGATCGGCGGATCCGGCTCCGGGGAGCCTTGGTTCGTAGCCGACAAAGATTTGACCAACAATATTTTGTACGTAGTTCAAGGCGATCATCCGAGCTTGTATTCGACCGGACTAGTTGCCTCCGGAATAAATTGGATTGCAGGACAAGACGCTATGCCCAAAGACGCCTACACCTGCACCGCCAAATTCCGCTACCGTCAGCCGGACCAGGAAGTAACCATAACCCCGCGCGAAGACGGAACCGTTCATGTCGCGTTTGCGAAGCCGCAAAAAGCGATCACGCCGGGACAAGCCGTCGTCTTCTATCAAGGGGACGAATGCCTTGGCGGGGGAACGATCGAAACGGCGGATAAAGTTCCTTATTAATCCGCTGAATGATACGCGAAGAGCACACGCTTGATACGGAATATTCCGTAAAGCGTGTGCTCTTTTTTTGCGTGCTAGCGAAGAATATACTCCACGGCAATTCCCTGCTCCATGCTGGCGGCTACATCGATGAAACGCTGATTCGAGCTGCCCCGGAAAGGAAGCGAGACATCCCTGCGCTCCAACTCGAATTTGCCGTCAACGATGACGTCGCACAGCAGGGCCAATTCGCGCAGCTTCGGCTGCCTCAGCAGCGCTTCGAAGGTGAACCCCGTGTAGGCCCATACGTTTTTTGCGGGACAGAGAGTCCTGAGCCTGCGTACGAATGCCGCACATTCTTCCGGGGAGAAGAAGGGGTCTCCACCGCATAAGGTCACGCCATCCAGCAAAGGATTATCCAGGATATCCTGCAGTATCGCCGCTGACATTTCTTCGGTAAAGGGCTCCCCCGCTTCAAAGTCCCAGGAATCCGTATTAAAACATCCGGCGCAGGCATGGCGGCAGCCGCTCACGAATAGAACCGCACGAAGTCCGGGGCCTTCATTGATGCTCTCGGGGATGTATCCGCATACATTCACAAATGCTTCACCCGATCCCGAACCTCGGCCTGCTTGGCCGAATTGAAGCGCTCCGTATAATTGCCCGTTAAATATCCCGTTACCCTCCGCAGCCGCTGGAAGTTTCCATCCGTCTCCAAAGCGCCGCATCCAGGGCACGCACTTCCGATAATGCCTTCGTAGTTGCATGCCGGGCACCGGTCGACGGGATGGTTAACGGAGAAATATCCGATGTTCTGCTGCAGGGCAAACTGCACGATGTCCCGGAAAGCAGCCGTATTCAGCCTTGCGTTGCCGTCCAGCTCCACATACGAAATCGCTCCGGCGTTGCACAGCTCATGGAAAGGAGCTTCGGAACGGATTTTGCGGTAGGCGGCCATCGGATAGTACACGGGTATATGAAAAGAGTTCGTGTAATATTCGCGGTCAGTCACACCCTCGATCACCCCGAAGGTCTGCCGGTCGAGCTTCGTGAATTTCCCGGATAACCCTTCTGCAGGCGTGGCAAACAGCGTGATGTTCAGGTTATACCTTTCTCCGGCTGCATCGCAAAACCGGCGCATATGCCGGATGATCTCGATCCCCAGCCCTCGGCTGTCCTCATCCTCGCCGTGATGCCGTCCGGTCAACGCCTTCAGGCATTCGGCCAGCCCGATAAATCCAAGCGCCAGGGTGCCGTGCTTGATCAGCTCGCGCACCTTATCCTCCGGCGCCAGCGCCTCGCCGCCTTCCCACACGCCCTCCCGCATCATGAAATCGGACGCTTTGGCCGGTTGGTCGGCCTGCAGCTCGTAACGGTGAATCAAGCCCTCCACCGCAATTCTCATATAATGATCCAGCTGTTGATAGAAACGGTTCAGGTCCGGCACTTCCCGCTTTCCTTGAACGATGCCATGTTCAATCCCGAGCCGGACCAAATTGATCGTATTAAAGGACAGGTTGCCCTTGCCGCTTAGGCGGTTTCGCCCAAAGCGATCCGAAATCGTGCGGGTCCTGCAGCCCATGGTGGCAATAATCGTGTCCGGGTCGCCCGGGTTATAATAGACGAGATTAAACGACGCGTCCACGTTGACGAAATTCGGATAGAGCCTGCGGCTGGAGCACTCGACGGCTTTCAGGAACAGGTCGTAATTCGGCTCGCCTTCCGCCTGGTTGACCCCCTGCTTGCACTGGAAAATATGCTGCGGAAATATCGGCGTCTCTCCCCCGCCGAGCCCCTTCATCGTGGCATCCAGCAGGGCGTGGGACACCAGCCTTCCTTCGGTTGACGTGCACATGCCGTAATTCAACGAAGTGAAAGGAATTTGTCCGCCGGCCCGGCTGCTCATCGTATTCAAATTATGGATCAAGGATTCCGCGGCCTGCTTTGTTTCATTCACCGTTTCATGATAGGCATAATGGTATATTCGCGGATATGTGTCCTTCAGCTGCTCATTGTCTATGTATATTTCGTGATCCTCAAGAGCTCGTTCATAAGGCCGATCCGCTCCCAGCCCCGCTTCTCCGAAGTAGGCCAGCCCTTTGCGAAAATGCCGACGAAACGATTTGCCGACATACGGCGCGAGATCCCAATCGATTTTGCTGCCGGACACGCCGCCGAATTGGCTGTTCTGCTGGGATTGAAAGATGATGGCTACCAGCGCCATGGCGGTCATGATGCTCTGCGGCGGCCTGACCGATCCGTTACCGGTATTGAAGCCCTTGGCCAGCAACCGGCCGAACGGGATGAAGATGCAGTTCGTCGTTCCCAGCGCATACTGGTCCAGGTCATGAACGTATACATACCCATCCCTCACCGCTCTCGTGAGCTCTGTCGGCAGGATGAATTTGCTTGCCATCCATTTGGCGTATTCGGAGCCGATCCGGCTCATTTTTCCGCTGAAGGATTCTCCGTTCAGATTCGCGTTCTCCCGCAGCAGGTCCAAATCGGTTACCCCGATCACATCCCTGCTGATCTTATAAAGCTCTCCCCGCCGCATCCGTTCCAGATCGCGGGCCTCCCTGTAATGTTGATAGGCAGCTGCTACTTCGGGATAACCCGTGCTTTGCAAATGCTCCACAACGATATCTTGAATCTCCTCCACGCTAACCTGTTCCATCCCTGCAGTGGCATGGGCAACCTCATCTCCAATCCGCAAGGAAGCATCCTTGCGGGAAACACCCTCTACCGCCATAAAAGCTTTATCCACCGCCTCCACGATTCGGATCGTCTCAAATTTTACCAGGCATCCGTCTCTCTTCATGACCTTCATGAATAGGAACAACTCCTCTTCTTCATATCGTTAATGCACTATATATAGTTTTGTTTTATCAATTTACATCCATATATAGTTTCGTGCTGTGATATAGGTCATGATGGTCGGACTTTAAAATCGAATAGGGCTGCACTTACGCTATAACCCCGAAGGGGATAGTGCCCTACAAAAAAAGGCACCTCGGGCGATCCTTGGATCACCATCGGGTACCTTCTTGTTTGACCGATAACAATTTAACTTTCCACAGGCGGCATCGGGGTTGGCGTCGGCTTGGCATAGCCGGTGCTGTATTTCTCGTCGATCGCGGTCCGGATATCCGTTAAGCTCATACCCTCGCTGCTCATTTTGGCAGATTCCACGGCAATGTCCAAACACACCCCGCAGCGGGTGCCGTGATCGTCCCACACCACCGTGCCGTCCTCCTGAATCTCATCGATAAAACAGTTCAGGTTGCTCTCATGACCGGCACTTTCCCCGCAGCCGCAGTAACAAGGAATGTATTTCAGGACATCACTCACCTGCGCGGACAAAGCATAAATCGTTTGGAGCTCGCTGGTCTGGCTCTTCAAAAAGGTCGGCAGCTCATCGATCGAAGACGTCGCCTCCTGGATATCCCCGTTGGACAGCTGCGTCTGATGTCCGTGCTCTTGCGCCGCCTCGGCTGCCTGTCCACCAACGACCTGCTCCTGGGCGCTTTTTCCCGAACAGCCGCTCAGCATAAGGCCGGCGGACAGCAGCAGGATGACAAACCGTTGTTTCCCTGTTTTCATCATTCATTTCCTCCATTTAATTAAGCTAGCGGCCGTAAATCCCGTTATCGCCTTACGACCCTATTCTTCGCGTCGTAATCGCTGGTTGTGGGCGATCTTGGCTTCGTTCCCCTGCTCCGTGGCCTGATAGAACACCCGGCGGGAGAGTTCCTTCGGCAAATACTCCTGCTTCACGTAATGGCCCGGATAATCGTGCGGGTACTTGTAGCCCACATGTCCCAGCTTAACCGCCCCCGAGTAATGCGCATCGCGCAGATGCAGCGGAACCTCCGCCGATTTCACTTCATCCATGGCGGACATCGCGCGGGATATGGCGGATACAACGCCATCGGATTTCGGGCTCTCCACGGCGAACAGGATCGCCTGGGCGATATTCAGCTTGGCTTCCGGCCAGCCGTTGTTCCGGTAGGCATCCAATGCGCTTACCGCCTGCACCATGGCTTGGGGATTGGCCAGCCCGATATCCTCGCTGCTGGCAGCAATCAGGCGGCGGATGAACACCATCGGGTCCATGCCGAGCTTTTCGACTGCATACAAAAACCAGAACAGCGCCGCATCGCTGGAGCCCCGAATGCTCTTGTGAAAGGCGGACAGCACATCATACTGCGTGGACTCGTCCGCACGCACGGTAGGCCGGCGAATCGATTCCTCCGCCACCTCCAGCGTAATATGGACCGTACCGCTTGCGTCCGGCGGCGTCGTCATCGCGGCCAGCTCCAGCGCATTGAGTGCACGCCGGATATCCCCGTTCGCCATGGCTGCAATGTGCTCCAGCGCTTCCTCATCGGCCTTGAGATCCATGAACCCAAGACCCTTTTCCTGATCGATCAGCGCGCGCTGCATCGCGATCATGGAATGGTCCTTGGTCAGCGGCTGAAGCTGAAACAAAGTGGACCGGCTCATTAAAGCCCCGTTGACATAATGAAAGGGGTTCTCGGTCGTCGCGCCGATAAATATGATGGTGCCGTTCTCCACGGCAGGCAGCAGGGCATCCTGTCTGGAGCTGTTGAAGCGGTGCACCTCATCCAAAAACAGGATCGTTTTGGTGCCGTACAGGCTGCGGTTGCTCTGGGCTTGTTCAATGACTTCCCTAACGTCCTTGACCGTGGCTTCCACCGCGTTCAGCCGAACGAAATGCCCCTTCGTTTGCTGGGATATGATATGCGCAAGCGTTGTTTTGCCGCATCCCGGCGGGCCGTACAATAAAATCGACGAGACCTGGTCTGCCTCTATGGCCCGCCGGAGCAGTTTGCCCGGTCCGATAATATGCTCTTGTCCTATATATTCATCCAGCGACGAAGGGCGCATCCGATCGGCCAGCAGCCGGGAGTCCCGGTCCCCTTCACGCCCGATACTGAATAAATCCATGGCTACACTTCCTTGTCTGATATCGATGCAAAAATAAGTCGTTTCCATTCAATCCATCACGCTCTATCATATCATATTCGAATTCGCCGTGCCTGCGCTGCGGCAACTTCCTGTCCTACGCTTCATTCGTCCCATGGCTCGGATATTGCATTTTATTTTGATCATATCCAACTTTTATCGAACCGGAAGCGTTTCATATAATAGGGAAGCGTTTGAAAAGCCTGATCTGGGGAGAATGTGATGACGACTCGCAAAAAATCCGTACGCAAATTGTATAACGCGGTGATCCATATGACGTTCAGTATACTGGGGCTCTACCTTCATGCCAGCACCTATCATCTTTTGCAAGAAACATTCGGCCCCGGTTACCTCGACGATGAGAGACTGGCGATGAACCTGCTGTATGCCGTTCTTATCCTGCAGTTCCTGCTCGGCTTGTACGTCTTCATACGTTCAGCCATCATGCTTTATGAGTACAGGCAGGGAATCCGGAGTGAGGATGACGACGAGGTCTTGTTATGAAGCGTGTCGCTTAACCACTATCCACGAAGGGAGACTATGGAATTGAAACGAAAGACTATGCGAAAAATGACCCTCTTCATCCTTCTGGCCGCTGCCTGTTCCATCCTTGCTGTCTGGACTTTGATCCGGTTTATCGAAAATCTGGGCTCCTCCTACCAAATGCTTGGTTAAACCCCTAGCAAGCCCCTGCACAACAAAAAAAGTCCCGCAGAGGCTAACACATGCTGCCATGTGAATCCCTGCGGGACTTCCGACTCTCTCTATTGACACTCCGGGAGCCGACAGCCGCTGCGCAATCGCACGATTACTCCGCCGGCCAACCGCTCGCCATGATCTCTGAGTTCTCTGCCATGATATACGAAGGCAGCGGCTCCCCGTGCAGCAGCCACAGCTCATGCAGTGCACGCGTACAGCCTACATACATTAGCTTGGCATCCCAAGCTTTCTCCGCGTAATGCGCCCGGTCCGCATCCGCCACCACAACGGCATCGAACTCAAGCCCTTTGGACAAGTACACGGGGAGCACGGAATATCCGCCCTGATACGTTCCTTTGCTGCCATCGATCAGATTCAACATCGGCCAGGACGGGCTTAACTCCTCATGCAGCTCTTTCGCTTCCCGCAAGGTTCGGGTGAGAATGGCTACCGTCCGGTATTCCTTGGCAATGAGCGCCCCCATGGCCCGCTCCAAATCCTTCCTTCTGGCGTTCGCGGCATCATAAGGAATGAGGCGGACGGCATCGCCGCTACGGAATACGGGCACGGCGAGCAGGTCTCTTGCGACCCCCTTCTCCAGTATCCCATTGGCAAATTCAATGATCTCCATCGTGGAACGGTAACTGCGCGTCAGCGCAAAATAAGCCGTTTCCTCTTCCTTGAACAGGGAGCTCATTTCTTCCCATGCATGCACGCCGCGATACGCATGAATGCCCTGCGACAGATCGCCTAGTATGGTGAAGGAATGTCCTCTTACGAACAGATCCAGCACAGCCACCTGAAACGGAGAGAAATCCTGGGCTTCATCGATGACGATGTGGTCAAACCGCTGCTCTGAGGAAATATCGTTCAGCAAGCAGTGGAAATACAGCAGGGCAGGCAAATCCTCTTCCCGGACCACATTCTTCTTCAGATCTTTGCGCGTTGCGGCCAGTACCTCCGGCGGAATAAGAGCGGAGAGCTCTTCGACCCAGGAGCCGGCCGCCTTGACCGCTCCAAACAATTGCTTATATAGGGAAATCGGCTCAAATTTCGGCCAGCGATTGGCATAAGCTTTTTCGCGTTGTGCCGCTTTTTTCTTCCGTTCTTTCATCACGGCCGCCGATGGCGATTTCTTCAGCTCCATCTCGACCCAGCGATGCAATCTGGCGAGCAGCCGTTCCTTTCGTTTCGCCAGCGGATAGGGCTTATATTCCTGGTAGAACCATTCCGCAATCGTCTCCTGCTTCAGGATGGCTCCATCCCATGGAGAGAAATCCCCGTCCGGTAGGGCTGCGGCTTCGATGGACTCCACGCACCGCCGCACGATATCCATCAGCCTTAAGGAACCTTTATAGCGCCCGCTCACATTATCGTCGATATCCGGCGTCCCTTGGCCCGGTTCCGTCTCGAACCACTGATGAAGCGTCTGCGCATGATCCTCCGAGGACAGCTGAATATCAAGCAGCTTCGCCGCCCAATCGCCAAAGGTCCGCTGCTGAATATCGCCAACTCCGAGCTCGGGCAGCACATCGGATATGTAATCCAGGAACATGAGGTTTGGCGCGAATATGATCATTTTCTCGGCCGTTACCTGCTCCTTGTACTGGTAGAGCAAATAAGCCAGCCGATGCAGCGCCACCGTCGTTTTTCCGCTTCCCGCCACCCCTTGGATGATGAGGGCGGTGTTCTTGGCCGCCCGGATGATTTTATCCTGCTCCGCTTGGATCGTGGACACGATATCCCGCAGCCGGTTATCCTTGTTCTCACCGAGACGGTAGACCAAAAACTCATCGGATACGGCAGGTCCGCCGCTTTCCCGATTGTACGTGTCCGATACCCGCTCCAAAATTTGCTTGCGGATCACGACGTTTCGTTTTAAATACACAAGCCCCTCGATGATTCCTTCGGGCGCTTCGAACGAAGCCGGATCGGTACCGCCCGTAAAGGAGTAGAATAGACTCGCGACCGGAGCCCGCCAATCAATCACCATCGGGTGATCACCAGCGTCCGCCTTGTCAAAGCCTATCTTCCCGATGTAGAGCGGTTTCTTCGCCCCCGTTCCGTTCTCTTGAAAATCCAGCCTTCCGAAATAAGGCTCCGGCAAGCTTTTGGCGAGGGCCTGCCGTTTCTCTTCCCGGCCTGCCTCGAGCACCTGCTCCGTAAAATCATGGCCCGTGTATACCGGAATGCCGCGCAGCCGTTCAAGCTGACGGTCAATTTCAACGATAACCTCGTTTAGCCTTGACTCTTCTTCTTGATAGGCACTTTGAAAAGATTCTGACACTTTCAGTTACCTCCTAAGAACATATTTTTTCGTATCGAAGTCTGGCTTTAGGGCCGTGACACAAAAAGGAGTTCCATTGTAGCACAACTCAACGGGATATACTAGCAAAGCGCTGTCACAGGAATTGTATTGTTTGGGTTTGCTGTCCTATTCGCTTGTCCACGGCAGCAAAAAACGCAGCGTCCATTGCTGGACACTGCGTTTGATTAACCACGCTCAATTTTGCCGAAAGGCTGTTCTTCCTTTCTGCCTTCCTTTTGTCTATCGTTTTCTTGATCCGAGTTTAAATGTGGCCGGACACCCCGTTACAACGAGACGCCGCCTTTTTCGAGCAGCTCTTTCACCGTCACGCTGACCATGATCAGTCCCGCTACAGGCGGCACGAATGCATTGCTTGCCGGCGGCTGCTTCGCCTTCCGGATTTCCGGAGCATTCTCGGGCACGATTTTCTCCGTCACGTCCTGGCGGGGTTTCATCGGCTCTTCCAGAGAGAACACGACCTTGACCCCTTTCTTAATGCCGTCCTTGCGCAGCTTGGTGCGCACGATTCGGGCAATCGGGTCCATGGAGGTTTTGGAGATGTCGGCCACCTGGAACTTCGTCGGGTCCATTTTGTTGGCCGCGCCCATGCTGGAGATGATCGGAATGCCGCGACGCAGGCACTCCTTGATTAAATGCACTTTATAAATAATCGTATCCGAGGCATCGATCACATAATCCAGCTCGTACTTAAACAGCTCTTCATACGTTTCTTCGGTGTAGAACATGTTCAGGGCGATCGCTTCACATTCCGGATTGATCAGTTTGACCCGATCGACCATCAAATCCGCTTTCTTCTGACCCACCGTCGTCGTTAACGCGTGGATCTGCCGATTGATGTTCGTGATGTCCACCACGTCTTTGTCGATGAGAATGATGCGGCCGACTCCGGTTCGGGCGAGGGCCTCCACCGCAATGGAACCCACGCCGCCGATACCGAGCACCGCCACGGTGCTGTTCTTCATCACTTCAAGGCCTTCGGGACCGATGGCTAATTCCGTTCGGGAAAATTGGTGCAGCATAATTCAAGCAACCTCCTTTATCAAGAACAACAGGCTTATTTTTTCTCGTCGCCCGGCTTCTTGGCGAGTTTGATATGCAGCTGCTCCAGCTGTCCTCCGTCCACCTGGGAAGGAGCGTCCATCAACAGATCCGTTGCGCTTGCCGTTTTCGGGAACGCAATCGTTTCACGCAGATTGGTGCGTCCGGCAAGCAGCATGACCAAACGGTCCAACCCGAAGGCGATTCCGCCGTGCGGAGGCGTGCCGTACTCAAAGGCGTCCATAAGATAGCCGAATTTGTCGTGCGCCACTTCCGGCGACATGCCAAGAGCCGCAAACATTTTCTCTTGGATCTCGCGTTTGTAAATCCGCATGGAACCGCCGCCTACTTCGTATCCGTTCAGAACGATGTCGTAAGCCTCGGCGCGTACGGCAAGCGGATCCGTATCCATCAATTCCAGATCCTCGTCTTTTGGACGGGTGAACGGATGATGCTCGGCCACATAGCGCTTCGCCTCTTCGTCATAGCTGAACAACGGGAAGTCCAGCACCCAAGCAAACTTGTATTCGTTGTCGTTGATCAGGCCAAGCTGGCGTCCGATTTTCAAACGGAGCGCGCCAAGCACGTCGGCAACCACTTTTTTGTTGTCGGCGGAGAACAGCAGCAAGTCTCCGTCTTCGGCTCCCGTGCGTTCTCTTACCGCTTCAATCTCCTGCTCGCTGAAGAATTTCACGATTGGCCCTTTGAATTCGCCCTCTTTCACTTGAATCCAGGCAAGCCCCTTCGCTCCGTAACGGGCTGCATACGGTCCCAGATCGTCAATTTCCTTACGGGTCCAGGTGCCGCAGCCTTTAGCGTTCAAACACTTCACTTCGCCGCCTTTTTCAATGACGGAAGAGAATACTTTGACGCCGCTGCTTGCAACGATGTCGTTCATTTCGATCAGTTCCATGCCGAAGCGGAGATCCGGCTTATCGGAGCCGTATTTGCCCATGGCGTCGGCATAACTGATACGCTGGAACGGCGTCGCCAGCTCAACGCCGATGGTTTCCTTGAACAGCTTCACCATCAGCTGCTCCATCATGTTCATCAGGTCTTCCCGATCCATGAAGGATGTCTCGATGTCGACCTGGGTAAACTCCGGCTGACGGTCGGCCCGCAAGTCTTCGTCACGGAAGCAGCGCGCAATTTGGTAGTAACGCTCAAGCCCGCTCACCATAAGGAGCTGCTTGTAGATTTGCGGGGATTGCGGAAGCGCAAAGAATTCGCCTGCGTGTACGCGGCTCGGCACGAGATAGTCGCGCGCGCCTTCCGGCGAGCTCTTGGTCAGAATTGGCGTCTCCACATCCACGAAGCCCTCATCATCGAGGAAGTCGCGGAATACTTTCGATGCTTTGGAGCGCAGCATCAGCGTTTTTTGCATCTCCGGACGGCGAAGGTCCAGATAACGATACTTCAGGCGGAGCTGCTCATCCACTTCCACGCCGTCTTCGATAAAGAACGGAGGCGTTTTGGCTGCGTTCAGCACTTCGATGCTGGTTACTTGTACTTCGATTTCGCCTGTCGGCAGGTTCGGGTTGAACGTTTCCGGATCGCGCTTTACGACTTTCCCGGATACGGCCACCACGAATTCGCTGCGGACTTTATCGGCAACGGCCAAAGCCTCGCCGGAGAAATCCGGGTTAAATACGATTTGCATGATGCCGCTGCGATCGCGAAGATCGATGAACAGCACGCCGCCCAAGTCGCGGCGGGTTTGTACCCATCCGTTCAGTGTTACAGTTTCTCCAATGTTCGCGGTTGTCAGGTGACCGCAATGATGCGTCCTTTTCATCGGTTATCATTCCCCTTTAGTATAATTAAGCCGCTTTGCGGCGATTAAACAAATTCCTGTACCAGGCTATCCAGCCTCACGGTTCGCTGCTCGCCGGTCTCCATCGACTTCAATGCGATTTCGCCCCGCACCAGCTCGTCGTCGCCCAGAATGGCGGTATAACGGGCTTGCAGACGATCGGCCGATTTCATCTGGGCTTTCATTTTCCGGCCGAGATAATCGCGTTCCGCGGACACGCCATTGCTGCGGAGTTCGTAGATCAATTTCGCCAATTCCCGCTCGGCGGCTTCACCCAGCGCCACCAGATAGACATCCAAAGGCTTCGAGGCCGAGAGATTGACGCCTTGATGCTCCAGAATCAATTGGATACGCTCAAGGCCGATGCCGAACCCGATGCCCGGCTGATCCGGTCCGCCGATCTGGCCGACGAGACCGTTGAAGCGTCCGCCCCCGCCTACCGTATCAATCGCGCCGATGCCCTGGGCCTTGAATTCGAAGGCGGTATGCGTGTAATAGTCCAATCCCCGAACCAGTCTTGGATTGATCTCATACTCGATGCCCATGGCGTCCAGGTACCCTTTGACTTTCTCGAAATGCGTGCTGCACTCCTCGTCCAGGCTGTCCAGGATCGAAGGCGCATCACCGAACTTTCCTTGGTCCTTCTTGCAATCCAGCACGCGAAGCGGGTTGCGTTCCATGCGCGACTGGCAGTCCGAGCAAAGGCTGTCTTTCATCGGTTCCAGGAAAGCAAGCAGCGCGCTGCGGTAAGCTGCCCTTACCTCGGGCGTTCCCACGGAGTTAATCTCTGCTTTTACCCCGTTCAGTCCAAGTTCCTTGTAGAAGCTGTACCCCAGCGCAATGACCTCGGCATCGATAGCCGGATCCGCGGTGCCGAACACCTCAACGCCGAACTGGTGGAACTGGCGGTATCGCCCCGCCTGCGGCCGCTCATAGCGGAACATGGGCCCCATATAGTACAGCTTCGTGACATCGGGCTCTCCATACAGCTTGTTTTGCACGTAAGCCCGAACGACGCCTGCCGTCCCTTCCGGACGAAGAGTCATGCTGCGATCCCCTTTGTCCTTGAACGTGTACATTTCCTTCTCTACGATATCCGTCGTTTCGCCGACCCCGCGTTCGAACAATTCGGTCTGTTCGAAGATCGGTGTGCGAATTTCGCGGTAGTTGTACCTCCGGCATAGATCCCGTGCCTTTTCCTCGATAAACTGCCATTTCTCGACGGCTCCTGGCAGGATGTCCTGCGTGCCTGTCGGCTTCTCGAATTTCTCGTTTGCCATCTTCATCCCTCCGCGTCCTATGACATACTCACCTTTTGAACATGTCCCTTGCTAGATCTGTTTAACTATGGAAAAACTCCTAGGGAGTCATTTCTCAACAAGCCGTGAAACCAAAAAATCTCCCGTCCCGCTGTCCTAAGACAACAGGGACGAGAGATGTTTAATTTATCACCCGTGGTACCACCCACATTCCGGCGGCGACACATCCTAACATGTGTTCAACCATCCGCTTCATCCGTATAACGCCCGGCCGCGCAGTTCGGCTACTGTCTATCCCACCGGTTAACCGGTGCTTGCTTCGCCGTCTGTTCTCGGGGAGGTCATTCGTCCACTCATCAAGCGAATCCTTACAGCCAAGGGATTCTTCTCTGGTCTTGTGGGGATGGAGTACTTGTTCCCGTCATGAAATCCGTTATTCATAAATATAGTATACCCAAAACATTATATTTTTAGATTCTAATGAACCGCCGCACTAAAGTCAAGAAACTTTGTAGAAATTTCCCGAAAAAAGAAAAAGACCTACAAACCACTGTTGTAGGTCCAAAACATATATTATATAAAAAAGGGGGTCATGCTGTTATTATAAACAGGGAATATTAAAGAAAGATTGAACAAACATTACAGTTATATTACAAGCGAGAAAGCGCTTTTATGTCATAGAGTTGAAAAGGGCCGCTCCACCAAAGGAACAGCCCTTTTTTGCGTTTCGGGCGGATAAGCCCTTCTTAGTAACTCATCGCCTTCCGCGTCTATTTGCTAATCAGACATTAATCAAATCGCTCCACATAAGCGTTATTCGCCCGCAAATCATGCACGATCTGATCATAGTCCTCGTCCCTTACCTTAACGGACAGGGTATATCTGAGATCGTCATAATCCCCGTCGGTCACGTCCGCTTCCCGCCATCCGTCGCCGGGCAGATCATCGCTGTCCGGCCGATCCTGGGCGATGTCGCGGCTGGTATCCCTTGCGCCCACAATCACCCCGGGAGCCCCGACTACGCCGCCGGGAGCCCCCATCGTTGTAGCCCCTGCGGTAGCTCCGCCCGTGCCGGCATTGCCCCATGGCACCAGCGGCACGAGGATATTCCCTCCGCTTCGGACCGAATCCTGAAGCTGTCCTACTTCCAGCTGTTCCGTGTTGTACGTCAGCAGCCTCGTCCTTGCGCCTTCAGCGTCGTCTTCCGTCCTGAAATAAGCTTGAATTTGTCTAGACATGTCCATTCCTCCTTTTTTTCAACCCGCGTGTTTGAAAGATCGGTATTACATGGACAACCATAAAGCTAATTTAGCGCCTACAGCGCTTTTAACAGCTCGCGCACGAAGGCCGGCTCGTCTTTCGGAGTCCGGGACGTAATGAAATTCCGATCCACGACGACTTCCTCATCCTTAAAGTTGGCGCCGGCGTTTACCATATCATCCTGAAGCGGAGGATAGGAAGTGATCGTGCGTCCCTTCAGCAGGTCGGCGCTTGCCAAAATTTGCGGCCCGTGGCATATCGAGGCAATCGGTTTGCCTGCCTTGTCCGCCGCTGCAACAAACTGCAATATATGGGAATCCAGACGCAAGTTTTCCGGAGAAGAACCGCCTGGAATAACCACCGCATCATAATCGTTTATGTTGACGTCCGCAATGGCTTTATCGGTTGTGTAGGAAGCCTTGCCCTGTTTGCCCTTTACCTCTTGTCCTTGTTTCAATCCAATGATATCAGCCTGATGCCCCGCTTCCTTCACGGCATCGTAAGGAGTTTTCATCTCGGAATCTTCGAATTGGTCGGCTAGTAGAAATGCTACTTTACTCATCTGGCATGTCTCCTTCCTGAAATGTCCTCGATTTGTTATTACCCTGGAATCTCTTTTTTATAACAGCGGAATTCACGAAAAAGGCCCATGAACGGAGCTTGGCTGCAACAGACATTGTCTGAAGGAGGCTTTGAGTATGGCGATGATCGGCGAACGCCAAAAAGAGCCTGAGATCATCTCAGGCTCCGCTTATATAAATCCGCATTTATGACACGCGACGCTGTGCTGAATCTACGATCGGGGCAGCTGCTTCCGCATATTTCCCTTGATGCTGATGAGCTGTGCAGATTCTTCCGGCGCCGAAACCATCCGTTCCGTGCTGGCTGCTTCCCTGACGCCTCCGGTCCCGACCGTCGCAGGCAAACTGCTCCATATCGAAAATTTGGGGGATTGACGCATATCGTACGGCTCCTTTATTTGCGAATAACAACCTTCGATTATTCACTCAGGATGCCCCATCTCTCCGATATGATGCATGCTGCTATCCTTTCCACGCAGGTTAGGATCGGCTGTCGATAATTAGCGTCACCGGTCCCCAGTTGGTCAACGACACGTCCATCATCGCTCCGAACACCCCGGTCTCCACCTGCAATCCCTTCGCCGAAAGCTCGCGGTTAAACGACTCGTACAATGCATTCGCTTCATCCGGTTTTGCGGCAGCCATAAAGTTCGGCCGCTTTCCTTTGCGGATGTCTCCATAGAGGGTAAATTGGGACACCGACAGAATCGCTCCGCCCACGTCCTGGACGCTGAAATTCATTTTTCCGTCCTCATCCTCAAAAATCCGCAGCCCCGCTACCTTTTCCGCAAGGTATTTGGCATCCTTCTCTTCATCCTCATGCGTCACGCCGACCAGCACCATCAATCCCGCTTCAATCTTGCCGACGATTTCATTATCCACTGCGACTTGCGCATTCTTGCATCGTTGAATGACCACTCTCATCGGTTCAGCTCCTTCATCTTCAAAAAATAAAACGGCCTGTCTCCCTCAGGATAACAGACCGCATTCGTATTATCCTCCGGGATCGTCATGAACCCCGGGACCATTCCCTTAGCGCATCGTGCCGTCACTGCATGATCCGATGAACGGTATACACATCCTTCACCCGCTTGATTCGTTCCACTACGGATTGGAGATGATCCGTATTGCGAATCAGGATGGTCATGTGGATCATGGCCATTTTGTTCTTGTCGGATCGCCCCGTGACGGCGGAAATGTTCGTCTTGCTCTCGGAGACGGCCTGAAGGACTTCGTTCAGCAATCCGTTGCGATCGTGTCCCGTCACTTCAATATCGACGCTGTAATTCGCTTCGACGGCCGTTTCCCATTCCACCTCAATCACGCGTGCCGCATCCTCGCCCTCATCCGTTGTCGGCAGATTCGCGCAATCCGAACGATGGACCGATACGCCGCGGCCGCGGGTTACATAGCCTACAATATCGTCGCCGGGTACGGGGTTGCAGCATCTTGCGAAACGCACGAGCAGGTTATCAATCCCTTTGACGCGGACGCCGTTGGTCGGGCGGCTGCGCTTCTCGGCCGGCTTGATTTCCTTCATCTCGGAGGTTAATTCAAGCTGGTTGGCTTCCTCCTGCTCCTTGCGCAGCTTCTCGGTCACCTTCGTACAGATCTGCGCGGCAGTGATACCGCCGAAGCCGACCGCCGATAGCATATCCTCGATATCATTAAAAGCGAATTTCTTGGCCGCTTCCATTAATTTATCGTCCGTCGTCCACTCGGACACGTCAAGACCGAGGCGCTTGATTTCGCGCTCCAGCATCTCGCGGCCCTTCTCGACGTTCTCTTCGCGCTTCTCTTTCTTGAACCACTGCTTGATTTTACTTCGGGCATGCGAGGATTGGGCAATCTTCAGCCAGTCCTGGCTTGGACCGTAGGAATGCTTCGACGTCAAAATTTCCACGATATCGCCGGTTTTGAGCTGATGATCCAGCGGAACGATTCTTCCGTTGACCTTGGCACCAATGGTGCGGTTTCCTACTTCGGTATGAATTCGGTAGGCAAAATCGAGGGGAACGGAGCCGGAAGGCAGCTCGATCACCTCGCCTTTTGGCGTAAACACAAACACCAAATCCGAGAAAAAGTCCATTTTCAAAGATTCTACAAATTCCGACGCATCCTTCGTTTCATGCTGCAGCTCCAATATCTCGCGGAAAAACGTCATCTTGTTGTCGAAGCTGCCCCCGTTGCCTGCTGAGCCTTCTTTATACGCCCAGTGTGCCGCGATACCGAACTCCGCCGTTCGATGCATCTCCCAGGTGCGGATCTGAACCTCCGTCGGCTCCCCGTTAGGCCCTACCACCGTCGTGTGGAGGGACTGGTACATATTCGTTTTTGGCATGGCGATATAATCTTTGAAGCGGCCAGGCATCGGCTTCCACAGGGTGTGGATGATGCCGAGCGTGGCATAACAATCCTTGATATTGTCCACAATAATGCGGATTGCAAGGAGATCGTAAATTTCGTTGAACTGCTTGTTCTTCACCGTCATTTTCTTGAACACGCTGTAGATATGCTTGGGTCTGCCCGACAAATCGGCTTGAATGCCCATCTCGTCAAGCTTCTCGCGGATGCAGACGATGACGTTGTCGATGTACTGCTCCCGCTCCGCACGCTTCTTGTGCATCAAATTCGCAATGCGGTAATACTGCTGCGGATTCAAGTAACGAAGCGCAATGTCCTCCATCTCCCACTTGATCGCGGAAATACCGAGACGATGGGCTATCGGACAAAAGATTTCCAAGGTTTCATAGGAAATGCGGCGCTGGCTCTCCTCGGACTGGTACTTAAGAGTACGCATATTATGAAGCCGGTCCGCCAGCTTGATGACGATTACGCGGATATCCCGTGCCATGGCGATAAACATCTTGCGATAATTTTCGTTTTGCTGCTCTTCTTTGGATCGGAATTGGATGCGTTCCAACTTCGTTAAACCATCCACCAGCATTGCGCAGGTATCCCCGAAACGCTCGCGGATCTGCTCGAGCGATACGGTTGTATCCTCAACGACATCGTGAAGCAATGCAGCAATAATGGACAATGTGTCCATCTGCATGTTCACCACGATGTCTGCAACCGCAAGCGGATGAAGAATATAAGGTTCTCCCGATTTCCGCACTTGTCCGTGGTGGGCTTGCTCCGCAAATTCATAAGCTTCCTGGATGCGGAGAAGATCGGGTTCTTTTATATAGGCGCTGGCCTTTTCGAGTAATCGCTCTATGCCCATTTTGGAGTCCTTCTCTTCCCTTTCTATATAAAATGGAACCCGCCCTTGTCAAAACGTGCAGGTTCCCTCGTGATTGTTTTCCTATCATTATGACGCTTGCGGCGTTATACGTCAACATGTGGAGCGTTCGGTCACTTATAGTATGCCCTTTTCCTGCACGGGGACATCAAAACATGACATGAATTGAATATTTTGACGAACTGTAAAAATTATTGTTGAAAAAACGAACGATTGTATTTAATCTATTAAAGATCGTACGCGAACGGTCCTATATTTAAAGTCCTATAGAGGAGTGAAATGGTTTGCAACGTGAAATTCAAGTAGATGAGAAGCTTCCGTTTGGTCCCGGGTTCCTTCTGAGCCTGCAGCATTTGTTCGCCATGTTCGGAAGCACGGTGCTTGTACCGAACATGTTCGGCGTGGATCCCGGCATGATCCTGCTGATGAACGGTATCGGCACGCTGCTCTACATTTTTTTATGTAAAGGAAAGATTCCGGCGTACCTCGGCTCCAGCTTCGCCTTTATCGCCCCGGTGCTGATCGTACTGGAAGGCGACCCGGAAGCCAACTACGGCAAAGCCTTGGGAGCCTTTATCGTGACGGGGATCATTTTCTGTCTTGTGGCGCTCATCGTTAAATATGCGGGAACCAAATGGATCGACTTCGTCTTCCCGCCTGCGGTTATGGGTGCCATCATTGCGATGATCGGGCTTGAGCTTGTTCCGGTTGCCGCAGGCATGGCTGGATTTTTGCCGGAAGAAGGGCAATCCATCGATCCTAAAATCATTACCATCTCGCTCGTTACCCTCGGAGTTACGGTGTTCGGGTCCGTCCTGTTCCGAGGCTTCGCCAAAATCATTCACATCCTGATCGGAATCGTTGTCGGTTATGCGCTTTCCTTCGCGCTTGGGGTCGTGGACACGGAGAAAATCGCAAACGCGAAGTTCCTGTCGGGTCCGGAGTTGACAACCCCGGTTTTTGATAGCGGGGCGATCTGGAGCATCATACCGGTTGCGATCGTAGTTATCGTAGAGCACATCGGCCACCTGCTGGTCACCAGCAATATCGTGGGCAAAGACCTTTCCAAGGATCCTGGCCTTCACCGCTCCCTGCTCGGCAACGGTATTTCCACCATCTTGTCCGGATTCGTTGGTTCCACGCCGAATACAACGTACGGTGAAAATATCGGGGTCATGGCTTTGACGAAGGTGTATTCCGTGTTTGTCATCGGAGGCGCCGCCATTATTGCCATTATTCTTTCCTTCTCAGGAACATTTTCCGCCGTTGTAGCGAACATTCCAACACCGGTTATGGGCGGCGTGTCTCTCTTGCTGTTCGGGGTTATCGCAGCTTCCGGCCTTCGGATCTTCGTGGAGCAGAAGGTGGATTTCTCCAAAGCAAGCAACATGATCTTGGCTACAATCGTACTGGTAACAGGAATCAGCGGCGTAACCTTGAAGATTGGCACGGTCGAACTGAAGGGTATGGCATTGGCCACCATCGTAGGTGTCCTAATGGCTCTCCTCTTCAAATTCTTCGAAATTACCGGGCTTTCCAATGAAAAGAATGATGAGCCGCTCGTGGAAAAAACGCCGGATTGAACCGACAACTTTATTGCAAAACAGAAAAATGCCCTGAGCTGATTGCTCAGGGCATTTTATTATTTCCCGGGAAAATCAGGAAGAATAGTGTCGTTTACTCGTACTGCATCAACGTAAATACATCGATGTCATCCAGCTTCGAGCGGCCGTTCAAATCCGTCAGCTCGATCATGAAAGCAGCGCCAACAACGTTCCCGCCCAATTGACGGATGAGGTTAACCGAAGTCGCAATCGTACCGCCTGTTGCAAGAAGATCATCCGCAATCAATACATTTTGCCCTTTCTCGATTGCATCGGTATGCATCGCCAAGCGATCTTTACCGTATTCGAGGTCATATCCCACTTCAATCGTTTCGTAAGGCAGCTTGCCGCTTTTGCGAATGGGCGCGAATCCCACGCCAAGCGCGTAAGCCAGCGGAGCACCCACGACAAATCCACGGGCTTCGGGACCAGCTATCACATCAATTTTGAGATCGGAAACCAAGACCTTCAGTTCCTCGATGGCTTTGCGATATACCTCACCATTCTTCAGCAGTGTGGTAATATCCTTGAAGCTGATCCCCGCTTGCGGAAAATCGGGAATGACACGAATATAATCTTTAAAATCCAAAATAATCTCCTCCTGTATAGTTGCGGTTAAGATACGCCTTTTGTACGGGACGTCATCCACTGGGTTAACTGTTCGGTGCCGGCATGCAGCAGATGCTGCTCCATATCCGCCAAGTCGCTTAATTCCCGGAAGTGACGGGATGCGTCGAGCGGTTTTTTCTCCGGCTTCGGTACAAAGGTAATTTGTCCCTGGTCACGCTGAATGAATGCCAATTCTTCAAAGACATCCAGTACTTTGACCAGCATGCGCGATGACAACGAAGTCTGCTTCTGTAGACGTGCTACGACCTCTTTTTCCGGCATGGGAGCGGACGTCAGTCCAGCGATTGATACGTACAGCTTCTTAAACTGTTCCCGGTCCGGAATTTGCAGCCGTTCGCGCAGGTTCCGGGTCGGATGTAACATAAATATATTGGGAACGGAATGGAAGGCTGACATGAATGCAGCGAGCTGCTCAGCCGTCTCCGGTACATCCAGTACGAACAAAACGGAAATGTCTTCTTGACTGCCGCTCGCGGCGATTTCATTATCCGGCACGATGCCAGCATTCCTATCATATACCCAAAGGCACATATCATACAATTGACTTTTTATTTCCGGATGTGAATCTTTTGCGTACACCACCGCGGAACGGACAGCCGGGCACCGCAGATGCGGCTCCAGTTCAGCTCTCCACCTCTGGATCTCCCGGATCGGTTCTTTGATCCCGCGGTAATCAAACACCTGCTGATAAGGGGCGCAGATATCCTGAATCATGAGCTGCACTTTACGGCTCCCGTTCCATTCATTGACGGAAAGCTCGCCAAGCACATCCACAACCGAACCCACCGGCAGAATATCGGCAAGATGGCCCCAGCCGAATGAGATCGCATCGATAACCTCCCGCTTTTGCTGCAAACGAAGCTTCAGATGTTTCCCTTCTTTGCCGATCTTGCGGACGTCCTTGATGACAACGTCCCGAAAAACGATCTTCGGTACGGCATTCGCCATGCCGAACGGGCCTAACTGTTCCATCTGTTCCAGAATGGGTACGGATACCTCCGACAAACTGGCTTCCAGGTCCGCTTCGCAAACGGCAATCAGATGCTCTGCTTCGAGCGCATCCTCCGCATATCGATGAAGTCCCTGTTCGAATGCCGCCAAACGGTCTCGATGGAGGCTCATGCCGGCTGCGGAAGGATGGCCGCCAAAGTGGTCCATGACGTCTTTGCAAGAAAGCAAAGCCGCATAGATATCGAATCCCGGAATCGAACGGGCAGAGCCTTTACAGTTTCCCGTTTCGGGATCAATCCCGAGAATTACAACGGGGCGGTAAAAGCGCTCCAGGATTTTGGAAGCCACGATGCCGACCACGCCGACATTCCAGCCCTCGCCCGCCAGTACGATTACAGGCGGGATCTCCTGCCCTCTCCAGCGGTCTTGAACCATCCCCAGCGCTTCCTGGACGATGTTTTCGACCACTTGCTGCCGATCCTTGTTCAGTCCGTCCAGCTCCCAAGCAAGGCGCTCTGCCTCTTCCCTGTGCTCCGTTGTAAGCAGCGTAACGGCACGGCCTGCATGGTCCAAGCGGCCGCTGGCGTTAATCCGTGGTGCCATGGAGAAGGCCACGTTAACGGCCGTCACCTGCTCTACATGAATTCCCGATACCTCAAGCAAGCTGCGGATGCCTTCATACCGCGTTTTTCGCATCGATTCGATGCCGTGCTTCACAAGCACCCGATTCTCCCCCGTGAGCGGCATCAAGTCAGCGATCGTTCCGATCGAAACGATCTGGAGCCATTCCTCCGGCGGGTCACCCACGAGAGCCTGTGCCAATTTGTAAGCCACGCCTACGCCGGCCAGCCCCTTAAAGGGATACGGGCATGTCGGGATCTTCGGATTGATCAATGCATATGCCTCAGGCAGCACCTCAGGCGGTTCATGATGGTCGGTGACGATGACGTCGATGCCAAGGCTGTTGGCATACGCGATTTGCTCGACCGCACTAATCCCGGTATCTACGGTAATCACCAGACTGACCCCTTGCTGATGGGCCCAATCCAGCGCATGATTATGTAAGCCATAACCTTCATTGGATCGGTGAGGGATATAAATATCATAAGATGCTCCCAAATAACGCATCAGATGAATCATCAATGACGTGCTGGAAACCCCGTCCGCGTCATAATCGCCGTAGATCAGAATATGCTCCCGATCCTCCAGCGCTTTGCGGATGCGCGGCACGGCCTCCCGCATTCCCTGCATGAGATAAGGGTCGTGCGTCAGCTCAAACGTTCCATATAAAAATTCCCGGCCATCCTCGGCTGATTGTATCCCCCGGGACGCCATGAGTGAAGCCACGATGGGTGGCAGCGACAAATCATGGGCCAGCCGTTCGGTGATCGTTGACGCTGCCTCTCGTATTCTCCATTCATATTTGGAATACAGCACAGGGATTCACCTTCCTTTTCCTGCCTATTTCCTGCTGTCTTAAAAGCTCCGCCCTTATTGCGGCAGTGTCGGCATATCGTTGTCCATCAAGTCATAGTTCGATTTATACGGGTACCCGGGTTCATAAGGCACAACGTGAACCTTGGCATCCGTAACCTGAATAAATCGATGGGTCAACAGCTTCCGGATTCGCTCGGCAATTTCCTGAGCTTCCAATACGGACGTTCTCGGATTCACGGTGATTTTCACTTCGATGTTCACGTGGCGAATCTGTCCGTATTCTTGAACCTTCAGCTCCTCGATCGTGATCACGCCGTGAACCCGCTGAATCGTATCCATGAACTCGGCTTCGTGTTCATGGCGTTTCTCCTCCGCAAGCGTGCCGTAAACGGAATGAACGATGAGTATATATCCTTTCCGGACCACGAGACAAGCCACGATAAGAGCCGCTATGGAATCCATGTAGAATAGAGGCGACCATTCAAAATAGGAGCCTGCCATGGATAGCGACACGCCGATCAATACCGTTAGCGATGAATATAAGGCAAACCGATGATCAGCCGACAGCATTTCGTACCGGGGATCATGCAGTCTTTTCATCTGCCAGCTTTGATATTGGAATACCGCTTCGTTCACCGCCATCGATATGAAAATTGCAAGGAGCGCCGATGTGGCCGGCGGCTCGAGGTTATCCGATGCCATGGTCTGGATCGCGGATACCGCAATTTGAATGCCGCCCATGATCAATAACACGGCAAATAAGATCGATATGACGGGCTCCGTCGTACTCGAAACGTTCCGTTTGTCCCGCATCGGACTTTTCGTGCCGAATATGCCAAGGCTTGGCAACCGGTCCACCAATAAAGTTACGGCATTCGCCGCAGAATGCAGGGCATCTCCGATGAGAGCCTTGCTGCCGGATAAGTAACCGGCTATCCCTTTGCACAAGGCTAATGCCAAATCCGTTACAATGCCTGTCCATAGGACAGTCTCCGTATGATTCAAGCGTTCATTGCTCACTTGAGGCCCCCCTCAATGTCACTGTCGATCCTGTACTCGTCATGCTGCCTGCTGCTAACTTTAGAAAGCCGCGTCGCCTGCGACGCGGCTTTCACTTGTATAGGATCTTCTGATATCTGGACTGCAAACGCCCTTCAGCGGTTTAATTAAATTTCGATTTTATCTTTGCTTGGCTTCGGCGAATTCGGCTTATTGCTCACGTTGCGGCCTTTAAGAAGGAGCCACAACGGACTTGCGATAAAGATCGAAGAGTACGCGCCGAATGCCAAACCGATACAAATGGCCAGCGAGAACATCTGGATCGATTCGCCGCCCAAGAGGAGCATGAAGAATGCAGCGATGAATACGGACAAGGCCGTATAGATCGAGCGCCCGATCGTCTGCGACAAACTTTTGTTAACCAGATCCTTGAGATCCGAGACCCTCTTAATCTTCGCAAACCGCAGGTTTTCCCGGATCCGGTCAAAGATAACGATGGTATCGTTGATCGAATAACCAATGATGGTCAGGACGGCGATGATGAATGTCAGGTCCACCTCTAATCCAAGGATGGAGAAGATACTGATGACAACGAAGGCATCATGCAGGAGCGCTACGATCGCTGCAATCGCAAATCGCCATTCAAAGCGGATGCTGACATAAATGATAATCCCGATACAGGAAATCAATACGGCATAAATTGCGTTTCGTCCCAGCTCTTTGGCCATCTCGGGATCAACCGTATTAATTTCGAAGGTTGCCTTCTCGTCCAGCTTCTCGATGCCGGAACGAAGCTTCTGATCCTGATCCTCGGTCAGCACCTCGCTGAATCGGATGTTGACGCGGTCATTACCCGGAGTAACGCTCGCATCCTCCCCGATTCCGGCATCCTCTAATACGGTATTGATTTGCTCCGTAGTCAACGGTTTGGAGAGTGAAATGTCCACGTTCGAGCCGGATTGGAAATCAACTCCGTAGTTAAGACCGCGAGTCAGGAGAAAAACTAAGCCCAAAATCGTAATTACAATGGATAGTACGTAGAAAATTCTGCTTTTGCCTACGAAATCGAAGTTCTTAAAGCTCACGAATGTCACGCTCCTTTACGCCATAATGGCTCGGTTTGCGGGCCCAACCGATATTCACAAGCAGATTGAGCAGGAAACGGGAGAAATAAACGTTCGTGGCAATACTAACGATGATCTCCAAAATCAATACAAGGGCAAAACCTTTTACCGCACCGGTACCGAATCCGAACATGACAGCGGCAACGAGAATCGTCGTCAAGTTGGAGTCCATAATGGCGCGCAGGGAGGATTTACCGCCTGATTTCACTGCAGATGGCACGCTTTTGCCTGTCTTGATCTCTTCCCGAATGCGTTCATAGGTGATAATGTTGGCATCCACCGCCATACCAATACCTAATATAAATGCCGCAATGCCTGGAAGCGTCAACGTAAAGTCAGCCCATACGAAAATAAGGATCAGCAGCCATGTGTGCAAAATAAGTGCGAAACTTGCCAGCAAGCCCGGTACGCGATATCGGATAATCATGAACAGCAAAATCGCGACGGAAGCGATCAGACCGGCTTCTAAAGTTTTTGTAAGAGATTGCATGCCAAGCGTAGCCCCTACGCTCTGCGAATATTTCTCGACCAGCTTCAGCGGCAGGGCGCCGAGATTGATCGTATCCCGGATCTGCTTCGCTTCATCCAGCGAGTAGTTCCCTGTAATTTGCGCGGTACCGTCCGTTAATACGGCTCGTACCGTTGGAGCTGACAGCAATTGGTCGTCCATGAAGATAGCCAGCTCTTGACCGAGAAGGCGTTCTGTAATTTCAGCAAACTTCCCTTTGTCCTTCACTTTAATATCTATCATAGGCTGATTAAGCTGGTCATAGGCTACCGATGCGCCGTTCTCGACGAAATCGTCGCCGCGGAGCTCTATTTTACAGAACTCCTCGCCTTCTTTACAGCCGTCATTGCTTCGGAATGTGAGGTTCGCAGGTTCTTTCATTGTTTTTCGAACTTCGGCCTCATCCGTTACGCCCGCCACCTTCAAGCGAATCCGGTTCGCCCCTTCCGGCGTAACCTCAGGCTCCGATGTTCCCATCGCATCCGCACGCTTTTGCAAGCTCTTTGCGGTTTCCTGCAGCGCTTCTTTGGTAACCTGCTGCCCTTCCATCAACGGTTCTGCTTCATAAAGGATTTCGAATCCACCCTTTAGATCCAAACCTAGACGGACGTCTTTCAGCAAGCCTGGAGTTGTAACGGCCATTAAAATAGTGATCACGAGCACGGTTCCGACGAAACTGATAATTCTCTTCATGCCGTCCCTTGTTCCCCCTTTTTACTCAATATTCCTATTATAGCGATGTCATAAAACCCAGTCAATTTATCAAAATTTGTCGGGCTTATGGATGAACCCTTATATCCGCAAGGCAAAAGGGACCTCTTCGATTAATCGAAAGAAGATCCCTTATATGCTGATATTGTCATATAGTTCATCAAGGCTGTTGCTTTCAAGGACAGAATGTCGTTGACCAATTGGTGGAGGGACGGAACGCCTTCCTTTTCGTACTTGCTGCTGACACAGTTCCAAATATCGTCGCTCGTCACATACTCGTACCCAATCAAATGCATTTCCTCAACCTTGCTCAAGCATACCATCTCAATGGTGCTCATCAATTCTTCCTCGCTCATTTGCTCGAGTTCCATGCATATGGCCTCCTCACTGACTCCCTGTTGTCCCTAAGTTACATTCGACATGACATATGGCTTTCCTTCTATTCCTACCATGTCCAGAAAAAAAAGTAAAGTCATCAGATGGGACAGGTAGGGCATATCCATAAGAATAGCCATGTCGTGTCAACGTATTCAGCCTTAACCAGGGAGTGGGATGGACAGTGAACAAGCAATCGTTTATTAAAGGAACGCTGATTTTACTTGCAGCCGGCATATTAAACCGCCTACTCGGTTTTATCCCCCGGATCGCCCTTCCCCGGATCATCGGACCTGAGGGTGTCGGAATTTACCAATTGGGGTACCCCTTCTTTATCGTGCTCGTGACCATCATCACGGGCGGTATTCCGCTAGCTATTGCCAAAATGGTCGCCGAAGCGGAAGGTGCCGGGAAGCCTGATGCTTCCAAGCAAATTCTGCATGTCAGCCTGATGCTGACGATTACGGCAGGTGCCCTCTTCACGGGACTAAGCCTGCTGCTTGCTCCTTGGGTAACCGGCGTGCTTTTGCCGGACGAGCGTGTATATCAAACCTTCATCAGCATGACGCCCATGATGATCATCATTGCCGTTTCGTCGGTCTACCGGGGATATTTCCAGGGCAAACAAAATATGATCCCCTCTGCAAGTTCCTCCGTTATCGAGACGATAGTCCGAATTATTTGCATGTTGTGGTTTGCGCATCTCCTGATGCCCAAAGGCATCGCTTACGGGGCAGCCGGGGCCATGCTTGGAACAGCCGTGGGCGAGCTGATTGGCATGATTGCGCTGCTGCTACAATATTCCGGCGAGGGCCGAAGAACGAACAAACTTTTACCTAAGCCACAAGAAGCCGTATCTGAAAAAAAAGCGCCGGAAGACTCTTCTTCGAATAAAGGCATCCTGAAGCGGTTATTCGGCATTGCATTGCCTGTAACGGGCGGAAAGATGGTAGGGTCCTTCTCCTACCTGCTGGAAACGATACTGACCAATCGCAGCCTCGCCATGGCAGGTATCGCGACATCCGTGGCCACCGCCCAATACGGCGCTCTGCAAGGCATGATCATCCCGCTCCTGCTATTGCCCGGTGCGTTGACCGTTTCCCTGGCCATCTCCCTGGTGCCTTCCCTATCGGAGGCAGCGGCCCGCAACGACCGGCCTACCATCCATAAGCGAATGAATCAATCCCTTCGGCTGGCTCTTGTCTCGGGAGCTCCGTTTGCCATCATTATGTTTGTCCTGGCTGAGCCGCTGTGCCTGCTGCTCTACGACAACGCCGAGATTAGCGATATGCTCAAAATCATGGCGCCCTTTGCCTTGTTTCTGTATGTGCAGTCCCCGCTTCAAGCTGCCTTGCAAGCATTGGACCGCCCGGGACGGGCATTGTTGAATACCTTATTCGGTGCGATCATCAAGATGAGCCTTATCGTATATTTGGCATCCAACCCCGCCTTCGGCATCATAGGGGCCGTCATTGCCATCATCGTTAACAGCATCGCGGTTACATTGCTTCACGGTTTTAGTCTCTCCAGGCTGATCGGCTTTCGCTTCCGCCTGCTCGACTATGTCAAAATCGCTGCCGTCATGATCATTATGGGTGCCTGCGTTCTTTACGGGTATAGACATCTTCCGTTCTCAACGACCCCCTGGCTGCAGTTTTGGACCTCGATCGTGGTTGGCATCCTGGTCTATTTCATCATGATTTTCATGACCAAGCTGGTAACGCCCCGGGATCTGGAACGCGTCCCTGTCGTCGGTACCTGGTTCAACAAGTTTAGCCGCCGCTAGTCCCTGTCTTTGCGGTCGATGTAAATACGTCCTTTATGGTCGATGGAGCATAGGAAGATATCCTTAAAATCCTTGGCTCCGTGGTTTTGAATCTCGTTTTTCAGCCAGAACCTTGTTTTTTCAATCAGTTCAAGGTTTTCGTCCTGCACCTTTCCATCCAATATAAGCGGAATGGGCAGTCCTTCGTACGTAATTTTATCGTATGGAATATCAACAACGGTAGGGTTTCCTGTTTCGGATTTGGCCTTGGATAAAGCACCTGAAGAATGAGTGGAGCTTGAGGCGTTGGAAGAACTTGATGAACTATTCGAGCGGTTCGAACCGTTGTCCGCATCTTTTGGAATAACAGTGAGCTGGCCGGAAGTTTCGAGAATCGCAAATTCCACGTCTGCCAAACTGTCGATGTCCTTTCCCCTTAATTGCTGCATCAGATCATCCAGATTGTAGCGAAGCTTTGACATCTCTTTGCGGTGAAGCTTGCCTCGGGATACCAGTATGCTGGGTTTTCCGTCCGCAAACAGCCGTATGCTTCGATTTTTCAGGCCGATGTAGGCAAGTCCTACCTGAATGGCAACCAACACGGCGATAGGAGCTAGTCCGTCCCAAATCGGTTTATGGACATCTTCGAGGACAAAAACGGCGATCTCTGCGATCATGACGGATATGACCAAATCGAAGATAGACAGCTTTCCGATTTCCCGTTTGCCCATGATTCTCATGGTAACAAAGATAACCACATACATCAGAACGGTCCGCAGAATCAGAATAGTCATATGAGACATAAACAATCCCTCCCTAGCTTGTCGAACATTCTCATGTACAGCTATTCTGGCCTGCCGCAGCTCTTCCCATTCGATTACAATTGATTAATTAATGGTAATCCTGCAAAACCCGATGCAAAATGTTCAGTTTGTACTATATGTACAGGCTTGGCCATACAATGGAATTATCAAGATTTGTTAAGGGGGATGATTCATGGAACCGATCCGGCGAGTATTCACTTTCAGGATCACCAATCCGATTCTTTCAGGACTCTTGTATTCTTATTTCTGGATGTTTCTTGGCGCATTGGCGCTATCCCTGCTGCTGTGGGGCAGCGGACTGGCCGAGGATGATTTATCGTTCTACACGTTTCTGGTACATGCCGTCGCGGCCTTTATTGGGGGCTGTGTGAGCGGCAAACGCGCAGGTAACAAAGGCTGGTATTATGGCTGCCTGACCGGGCTGGTATATGGGATTACGCTGCTCGTCATCGGCTTTCTAGCCTTGGATAGTTCCTTGTCACTCGGAGATTTGACGCTGATTGCCACGGTTTTTGCTGCCGGGGCCATCGGGGGAATGTTCGGGGTTAACTTAAAAAAATAAAACCTTGCAACGACTTCGGTGCACTTCACGCCCAGTGATAAAAAAACAAAGGCCGATTCCTAAAAGGAGTCGGCCTTTGTTTATAGCGATGACTTTCCATATGTAGGTGAAACGAGATTATGCATCCGTATTCACGCTATGGCTTACCGAGTTGCGGTCGAACGTCAACTTCGTTACGTCGTTCACTTTCAAAACCACGATGTCGTCGGTAATCTCCACGATCGTCCCGTGAAGGCCTCCGATCGTTACCACTTTATCTCCTTTGGACAAGGCGCTAAGCATTGCGTTTCTTGTTTTCTGTTTCTTCTGCTGTGGACGGATAAGCAGAAAATAAAAGATGACGAACATCAGAACGAAAGGCAAAATCAACCCCAAAATGCCTCCACCCTGACCTTGCGCTGCTGCGAGTTCAACTGAACCAAACATTTCTTTCCCCCCTTTCACAAACTTATCATGATGGCCATGATCTTGCTTTAGAACCCTTTTTCATTATCGTGTAGGCCGTACTTATCAAAAAACTCATCGCGGAAATCAAGCAGACGGTCTTCCATAATACTCTGACGCACGCTCCGCATCAAATTGATCAGGAAATGCAGATTATGATACGTCGTCAATCGCAGTCCGAACGTTTCGTCGCTCTTGATCAGATGGCGCAGATAAGCACGCGAGTAGTTACGGCAGGTATAGCAGTCGCATTCCGGATCCAGCGGTCCGTAATCCCTGGCATATTGAGCATTTCGAACGACAAGACGGCCTTGACTTGTCATCGTTGTCCCGTTGCGGGCGATCCGCGTCGGAAGCACGCAATCGAACATATCCACACCACGAATCGAGCCCTCAATCAACGCATCCGGTGATCCGACTCCCATCAAATAGCGAGGCTTATTGTTCGGCAACAGGGGCACCGTGTAATCCAGCACTTCATACATAAGCTGCTTCGATTCTCCCACACTAAGTCCACCAATAGCATAACCCGGGAAATCCATGGAAGTCAAATCACGGGCGCTCTGACGGCGAAGATCCTCATGCATGCCTCCCTGCACGATGCCGAACAGGGCTTGGTCCTCCGGTCTGGCATGACTCTTCAGGCAGCGTTCAGCCCAGCGGGAAGTCCGCTCGGTGGATTGCTTGACGTACTCATACTCCGCAGGAAAAGGCGGGCATTCATCAAAGGCCATCATAATATCAGATCCCAGCGCGTTTTGGATCTCCATTGCGACCTCTGGAGAGATGAACAGTTTATCTCCGTTCAAATGCGAACGGAAATGTACACCCTCTTCCGATATTTTTCTCATTTCCGCCAGGCTGAATACCTGGAAACCGCCGCTATCGGTCAATATCGGCCGGTCCCAGTTCATGAATTTGTGCAATCCGCCTGCTTCCTTCACAATATCATGTCCCGGTCTCAGGAAGAGGTGATAGGTGTTGCTCAAAATAATGTGGGCATCCATCGCTTTAAGCTCTTCCGGGCTCATCGTTTTTACGGTTGCCAACGTTCCGACAGGCATGAATGTCGGCGTATCGATTACGCCGTGGGGGGTGTGCACTCTGCCGAGCCTGGCGCCCGATTGTTTGCACGTTTTAATATGTTCATAAGTAACAGCTGCTGCCATTGTAATAACCAACCTCCGAAATTAATAGATAAACATCGCGTCGCCAAAGCTGAAGAAACGGTATTCTTTGTCAACGGCTTCCTTGTACGCATGCATGATGTGTTCGCGTCCGGCCAGCGCGCTGACCAGCATGACCAGCGTGGATTTCGGCAGATGAAAATTCGTAATCAGCGCATCCACCACGGTAAAAGAGTATCCCGGATAAATAAAAATGCTTGTCCAGCCGCTGCTCTCGCGCAGAGGCTCGCCCTTTAACTGTGAGCCTACCGTCTCCAGCGTTCTGCAGGAGGTCGTTCCTACGGCGATAACCCGGCCGCCGCGCCGTTTCGTTTCATTCAGCAGATCTGCCGTTTCCTGGGATAGGGAATAGTACTCTTCATGCATGACATGGTCCTCGACCTGATCCACGGACATCGGGCGGAATGTTCCCAGTCCCACATGTAAAGTGATGAAGGCGATGTCCACTCCCTTGGCCCGGATTTGTTCCAGGAGAGCCTCCGTGAAATGAAGGCCTGCCGTCGGCGCGGCTGCGGATCCTTCATGCTTCGCGTATACGGTCTGATAACGATCGCGATCATCCAGCTTTTCCTTAATATAAGGCGGGAGCGGCATTTGGCCCAGTTCATCCAGGATTTCTTGGAAAATCCCCTTATACGAGAAGGACAAGGTGCGAGCACCCATTTCTCCTTCCTCCTCGATGACCGCCTTTAGTTTCCCCTCGCCAAAGGAAATCACGTTTCCCTTTTTCAGCTTCTTGCCGGGTTTTACGAGTGCTTCCCAACGGTCTTCTCCCATATTCTTCAGCAGAAGGACCTCGGCTTTCGCGCCGGTATCCTCCTTTTCGCCGAACAATCGGGCCGGGATTACCTTCGTATCGTTTAATACGAGCGTATCGCCCGGATTCAGGCTGTCTATGATATCCGCAAACGTCTGGTGGCTTATCTGTCCGCTCTCTTTGTTCAGCGTGAGAAGCCTGGAAGAACTTCGATCCAGCAGCGGCGTCTGCGCAATTAAGTGTTCGGGTAATTCAAAATCATACAAATCCACATTCATGTCGGTCAGTCCTTCGTTATAGTCGTGTTGCGGTAATAGTGTTGGAGTATCTGCTTATAATCATACCCTTCGTCAGCCATTCCTTTGGCACCCCATTGCGACATGCCCAGTCCGTGGCCGAAGCCTTTACCGGTAAATTTAAAGCCCGGAGAGCTTTCGATTACGCGTGCTGTCCCCGTTCCATTCATCACGACGGTGCCGGAGCCTTTGACGTTTCCGTTTCCGCTTCCGGAAATGACGGATACCGTTTGACCGCTCGAAACCGTTGATACCGCACCATTCGCGCTCAATACAGTATAACTTCCGGTCGATTCAATATCAAACAATGTGCTTGGCAGACCGTTAAAAGCCGAGCGGAACATATCCGGATATTTTACGTCCAGCACTTGACCGTTGGCTTTCACCGTGAGGGCCCGTCCGGACGGGCCTCGCTCCGTTACATCCAGCGTAGTAATGGAGGCCGGCAGGCTATTGGCGGTTTTTCCTTTTAAAGTGGCCAGCAATTGATCCGAAGTATAAGGGCCTCGAACCCATTCGAAGCTGTTGGATTCCGCGACTTTGTCCAGGACGACGGCCGTTTCTCCCGGATTCATCTTGCTTACGGGCTCAACGTTCGATTGGATCAGCGGCAGCGGGCGCACGTTGGTATCCTTCGCGGTAACAGTCATATAAGGAAGACCTGCCGATGTTGCATTGCCGGTTTCCTTTACATTGTCCTCACGCACGTAACCCGTAACGCCACTCGGAAGAAGCACATGATACCAAGCTTTAAGCGCGGCCTGGGATGAGGAGTCGCCAGGGCTTTCCACCGCGGCAAACAGATCGTTACGATTGCCCCAGACCTCGGTGGAGTCCGCCGTCATCCCGCCGCTGTTGGAAGAAAACACGGTTTCCACGATTTTGCCGTCTTTCATGACGACTTCGCCATCGGTTGCATCCACTGCCTGAATAATGCTTGGATACTCATAAGCCGTCCCATAATAGGCCTGGCTCAGCGTGGTGTCCACGACATGCGCTACTTCGAATTTATTACCTTGGAAGAGTGCATAGCTGCGCGCTGCCACGGCCTGTGCCTTCAGAGCCTCGGTTCCCCAAGAAGAAGGCACCTCCGCCCCCACGACGGAATATAGGTACTGCTGGAACGGCAATTCGTTGACGAGGTATAATTGACCGTTCTTTTGCCCGATCTCCAAAGCGCCCCGATATGAGCGATCGGATCGCTCCTTCACATTCGTTCCCGCTCCTGACTTCCCATCAACCCGCAGAACGGATTGATTACCTGACAGCATGTAATGTGTCACCTCTTGGGGAGCCGCCAGATTCAGGCTTACGTCACTTCTTATGATAAGACCCGGCGTATTGGCGTTCTGTTCAACCAGGCTGCCGGATACCTTGGCAGCTTCTTTCTTGACGGCAGCGAGATCGGCCGTGTTTGCCGCTTCGCCTACCCACACCTCATAAGCCGAAGTTTCCCCCGACGGCACCATGACATTGAATGCATCCAGACCGGCATCGGCATACGCTTTGCGCACGGTCTCCGCCTCAGTCTCCGATCCGTACGATCCGGCAGACAGATGCAGCGCGCCTTTAACGGCTGGCGTTTGCCCATTCAGATATGCCGCCGCTGTCTTCGCTGTCCGAGCAGCCGCATCCGCGGCCGCTTTTTCTGTCCCGTACATGCCGGCGTACAGCTTGTACACCTTGCCATCCGCAAACAGCATCGGTTTGTCACTTGTCGCCTGCAGCTTTTTCGCTGCTTCCGAAGCGGCTTTCCAATCCGTTGTCTCAAGCACCTTAACGCGGTATGTATCCACGCTCATCCGGACCTGCTGGTTCGCAGGGATGCTCATCAGGGTCTGATGAATACCGGAGGCAAGCAGCGATGCGGTCAGAGCCTCGGCGGATTTCAGCGTCACGGCATTGGTTGTCGATTTATACTGGCTTCCCAGATCCAGGAACATCGCAACCCGAATCGTATCTAACGAAGGGGCGGCTGCTTGCACGGCGGGCGCGCTCCATAAGCTTCCGGCAACAGCCAGCGACAAGAGTCCTTTGGTGGTCCAACCGAATAATGATTTCGTCCAGTTCCTATCCATGTATGTCTTTCCTCCTGTAACTAATTGGATATGGTATATGCATAAATGTCATGATTCCTTCAGTTAGCGGCGATCCTCCGGAAAGGGAATGCCTAAATGCTGATAAGCTGTAGGCGTTACGACGCGTCCCCGAGGCGTACGCTGCAAATAACCGATCTGTAGAAGATACGGTTCATAAACATCCTCTATGGTTTGGCTTTCTTCCCCGATGGTTGCGGCAATGGTATCCAGTCCCACAGGTCCCCCGCGGAAGCTCTTGATCATGGCGTTCAGCATTTTGTGATCGATAAAATCCAGGCCCATCGGATCGATTTGGAGCATCTTCAGCGCTTCCTGCGCGATGCTTGGCGTGATCATGCCGTCGCCCCGAACCTGCGCATAATCGCGTACCCGCTTCAAGAGGCGGTTCGCAATGCGCGGTGTCCCCCGAGATCTTAGGGCAATCTCTTCTGCAGCCTCTCCCAATATCTCGATCCCCAAAAGATCAGCATTGCGTGACACAATGTAGCTCAGCTCATCTACCGTATAGAATTCCAAACGGCTTACTACACCAAAACGGTCCCTCAGCGGCGCTGAGAGCAGGCCAGCCCGGGTTGTGGCGCCAATTAGGGTGAACGGCGGAAGATCCAGGCGAACGGAGCGTGCGCTTGGCCCTTTCCCGATCATAATATCCAGCGCAAAATCCTCCATGGCCGGATACATCACTTCCTCCACCGTCCGGTGCAGCCGGTGGATCTCGTCAATAAACAGGACGTCTCCTTCCTGCAGATTGGTCAAAAGCGCCGCCAGATCGCCAGGCCGTTCGATGGCCGGGCCGGACGTCGTCCGCAGATTAACGCCAAGCTCATTGGCGATAATATTGGCCAGCGTCGTTTTGCCAAGTCCCGGAGGACCGTACAGCAGCACGTGGTCAAGCGCCTCGTTGCGCATTTTTGCAGCCTCGATATATACCTTCAAATTTTCCTTTACTTGATTCTGTCCTATATATTCAGCCAAATAACGCGGACGCAGACTAAGTTCGACAGCCTGTTCGTCCATCATCAGATTGGCGGAAATAATTCGATCATCCATCTATATAACTCCTCTCTTGCAGCGATTCTCTATCTATCCAGCGAATAGCTGCTGCAGTGCCCGTTTCATGAGCACATCGACGGATTCGCCGCTTGCGCCGGAATCCTTGATCTTCAGCCAGACTTTATCCAGCTCGCTATCCGTATAACCAAGCGCCTTCAGGCCCTCGCGAGCCTCGGACCATGCCGAGCCGCCATCATCCGATTCCGGCTCCTGGATGGCAAAAAGACCGGTCATCATGCTCGCATTCCCGAAGCCCTCAAGCTTATCCTTAAGATCCAAAATCATGCGCTGCGCTGTTTTCTTGCCGATTCCCGGAAGTTTGATCAAGAAGGATATATTCTCTTGATAGATCGCGGAAACCACATGATCCGGAGATCCTCCGCCGAGTATGCCGAGCGCCACGCGCGGGCCGATTCCCGAGACCTCGATCAGCTTACGGAACAGCTTCTGCTCTTCCCGCGTCGGAAACCCAAACAACAGAATGGCATCCTCACGAACGTGATGATGGGTGAAGACCGTCACGGTTCCTTCCGTTTTGGCAAAAGCATACGGATTCGGACAAAACACCCGGTATCCTACGCCTTGAACATCCAGCACAATATATTCACTCTCTAAGTGGACAACCTGTCCCCGTAAAAAATCGATCATTTTCGCAATACCTCATTTAATTTGGAATTAAGTGTGTAGGAATGGGCGTGGCAGATTGCCACGGCCAGAGCATCCGCCACATCGTCGGGCTTTGGGATGCTCTGAAGCTTCAGGAACATCCTGACCATTTCCTGTACCTGCTTCTTCTCGGCCTTGCCATAGCCGACGATGGCCTGCTTAACCTGCATAGGCGTATATTCTGCAATCGGGAGTCCGCGCTGGACCGCCGCCAGTATGAGAACTCCTCTCGCCTGGGATACGGACATCGCGGTGGTCACGTTGCGGTTAAAAAACAATTTCTCGAACGCAACGGCCTCCGGCTCATATTTATCGATAAGCTGCAGCATGCCTTCATACACGTGATGCAGCCTCTCTTCATCCGGTGTATGGGCTTCCGTCTGGATGCAGCCATACTGGACCGGCGTGACTTTGCTTCCAACCTTATCGACAAACCCGAAGCCCACAATCGCAATCCCCGGGTCGATTCCTAAAATGCGCAAACCAATCTCTCCTCTGATGAAGCGAACATATGTATCGTTCTCCCATTATAACAAAAGTTCGGCCTCAATTGAGGAAAAACTTTGATCCCGTAAGCCAGAGTTCTATATCTTCCCTGACGGCACCGCCGATGGAACGGCTAAACACCAAAAAACCGCCCGGAAAAATTCCGGGCAGCTGCGGCTTTGGTGATGAAGCGACAAGCATAGACGTTTCAAGGGCTAGGACTCATGACATTTTCGGCCATATCCCGTGCATAGTCGCTAAAGGTTGACAGTACACTGTTGTACTCTTCCATATCTTGAATTCGAATACCTTCTTCAAGCTGCTGAATCACGTCTTTAGGCAAAGAGGATTCCATCGAGCCGACATCCAGTTGGAAGAAGGTGCGCATGACCTTCTCTTCTTCCGGCGGGCCGTCAAACAACGTTAAGTTCCCGTTGGCATCGATGCTCATATAGGCTTGCCGCTTGCAGGCGGGTGAGAGGTCGGATACGGTTTGTTCGAGCCAGACATTTCCTTTATTATCCAACCGTCCCTGCCATAAAGGATTTTTATTCATCAGTTCATAAATGCCGTCCGCCGTAAGCTTTCCAATATCCTGCTCTTCAATGCCGCAGACATACGTGATGCGGACATGAACATGCTTCTTTCCCTTCGAGGTATTCAGCTTCTGCATGAATTCCCTCTGATCCTGCCTGCGTTCCTCCTGCTTATCATCCTCGATTTGCAGGTATTGCATCGTTTCCACAGCCAGCGGCGTTTCATCGAAAGTAGCGGTGAGCAGCCTCTTCATCTGATCGGTTATATTCTGGCCGGACCATACCATGACACCTACGAGCACTACGATCGAACAAGACCAGATCGCGCGTCTCCAACGTCTCCACCGTTTTCTGAACAGTTTCTTGAAGAAATGAAAAACACTCAAGGTTATCCCCTTCTATTCAATGTTTTTCATATTGTGACCGGGATGCTGTCAAAATATTCAGTTCCGCTCTTGCCGTTGGCATCATTTTCTATCCATAACAAAGAAAGATCGCCTTCAGATATACTGAAAGCGATCTTTCGGTTTGAATCGGGATGACACGATTTAAACATGCGACCCCCTGGTCCCAAACCAGGTGCTCTACCAAGCTGAGCTACATCCCGTTAATTAATGCCGGTGAAGGGACTCGAACCCCCACGGTTTCCCTCACGATTTTGAGTCGCGCGCGTCTGCCAATTCCGCCACACCGGCACAAAGAAATTTCATAAGTTAAGCATCTGATTGTAAAAATGGCACGCCCTGAGAGATTCGAACTCCCGACCTTTTGATTCGTAGTCAAACGCTCTATCCAGCTGAGCTAAGGGCGCAAAATGGAGCGGACGACGGGAATCGAACCCGCGACCCTCGCCTTGGCAAGGCGATGCTCTACCGCTGAGCCACGTCCGCAAATATGATATGTATTCCGATTCCAGC